>CAYNUE010000003.1:59805-62884 GCA_964400325.1 uncultured Sangeribacter sp.
TGGTTTGGATGTGCTTGCTGTCCATCAAACATATGTCGCTTCATTCCTTCATTGCCAGGTTATGTATATGCTGTAAAAGATGACAATGTGTACGTCAATCTCTTTATGGATAATACCGGTGAACTTGATGTCAATGGCAAAGGTGTGACACTTTCGCAGCAAACCGGTTACCCTTGGAACGGTGATGTCAATATCAACGTAGACCAGAACAAGGCCGGACGTTTCATAATGAAGGTACGTGTGCCTGGGTGGGTACGTAATAAACCCGTTCCTTCTGACCTCTATACATATAATGATGGGCTACGTACAGGCTACAAAGTATTGGTCAATGGCCAACCAGCTGAAGGTACGCTAACCTCTGACGGTTATTATTCCATCAATCGTCAATGGAAGAAAGGCGACCGTGTATCTATGCAACTCGACATGGAACCGCGCACTGTACAAGCTCATGCCAAAGTCGAAGCTGATCGTGGTCGCGTGGCCGTAGAGCGTGGTCCAATAGTGTATTGTGCAGAGTTCCCTGACAATGATTTCGAGGTACTTAGTGTATTTTTGAATCAGAAGCCTAAATTCAATATTACCGAACGTCCCGACCTCCTGTGCGGTCTCACTACCATGACTACTGATGCTCAGGTGCTTGGTTATGATGATAATGGCCGTCTTGTGGCCGATGACGTGCGTGTCAATCTCATTCCCTACTATGCTTGGTGTCACCGTGGTTCCGGCCAGATGGCCGTATGGTTGCCACAGGCTCTTTCGGCTTCACGTCCGGTGATGGCTCCTACTCTTGCTTCGCTGAGCAAAATCGACGCCTCTCATCCGGCTTCCTCAATATCAGCCATCAACGACCGCCTTGTGCCGAAAGATGAGAACGACCGCTCCATGCCTTATTATCACTGGTGGCCCAAACAGGGTACAACAGAGTGGATTACATACGAGTTCCCCGAGGCTTCGAAAGTACAGTCAGCTACTGTGCATTGGTATGATGATGCTCCGTGGGGTGGCTGTCGTGTACCAAAGTCATGGAAAGTCTACTATCGTGATGATAAGGGTGAATGGCAAGACGTGGCTAATGCTGACCGCTATGGCGTAGAGAAAGGTGCCGCCAATACTGTCAACTTCGATCCTGTCACCACTACTGCTGTCAAACTGGAGATAGTACAACCTGACGATAACTCAAGCGGTCTGTTTGAGTGGAGCGTTGATTAATTCTTATTCTTCTGATTATTAAGAAAGCCGTCCTAATCCTTGATGAGATTAGGACGGCTTTCTTTCTGTATAATAAGGTAATTACTTACTTAAGGCAAGAATATTACGGCCTGAAGGTGCTTGATATATGCGTAGACCAAAATAGCTCACAGTGGCGTAAAGATGATCGAATATATCGGCTTGCAGGTGTTCATAGGGCTTCCATGAAGTGCGGGTAGTAAAGAAGTATAGCTCAATGGGTATGCCTTGTGGTGTTGGCTGAAGCTGACGCACCATATAGAGCATCTCGTCATTCTGGTTTATGACTTCAGGATACTGAGATAGGAAGTGTTCCATGTAGTGACGGAAGAGTGAAAGGTTGACAATTCTTTCACTAACATACTCTTCAATGCCTTCCAACATACCCTTATTGCGTAAAGCTTCTATCTCCGTCTTGTTCAGAAAACGCACTGAGTCGACATCTATCAGCACAGAGCGTGATACCCTTCGACCGCCGCTCTGACGCATAGCCTGAAAATTCTGAAACGAATCAGTAAAAAGAGTATATGGAGGAACAGTGACTATCGAATTATCCCAATTGCGTATCTTGACTGTAGTAAGCTTTATTTCCAGCACTTCACCATTGGCACCAGCTTTTTGGCAAACTATCCAATCGCCACGACTAAGCATTTTATTGACGGTAAGCTGTATGCCAGCGGTAAAATTAAGCAACGTATCACGGAATACCAACATAAGTACTGCTGCTGAGGCACCTAAAGCCGTCAGGATAGCTACTGGACTACGATTGATTATAATGCTTATACCGACAATTATACCCATTATCACCACAAACAGCACCACCGTCTGACGCACAATTTCCAAGTTGTGGCGTTTCAACATCTGACGCTTATCAAGAGCATCTTGGAAGCTACTCAGAAATACAATCAGCAGATGTACTGCCGCCCAGAGTATGTAGAGCTTTGTAAGACGTCCCGTCCACTCAAATACTGTCTCATGCTTCATGAAAGCATCTGGCAACGTAGAGGCTACCCAAATAGCCGGTGCTAACTGTGCAACCGCCTTAAGCACCTTCTCATTGAGAAGATCATCGTCCCACTCAGTCTCAGTCTTTAGTATCAATATATTAGCCAGTGGAATCAATAGCCGCACACACACCACATAAATCAGCCACGCAGCCAAACCGATGACACACACCAGCACCCACGCCGTAGCCTCTGCTGCTGTACCTTCACCAAAGAACCGGCTCAATAAATTATAGATTAATTCTTCCATCACATCTTTGCTTTGCACCAAATTTCATTCCGTACTACTCTCCTCGTAATACTAACTCAGCACCAAAATTAGCTAAAAAAACTGTCTCCCCCAAATTCCCCCCTCCTCTCCTACCGCACACCCCTGCACGACACCGCCTACTACACAACGACCACCGCTGCACAACCACCTCTATTACACAGCGACCATGACTGCACAGCGAGCTAAAGCTCGCACACACAACCAGGAGGCACATAACTAAGACGCACGCAAGCCTAACCGATAGGTAGCCACAACTACACCTATAAGCACCATACCTACAACTACCATAAGTACCACACCTACTGCCTACCAACGTGCCTCCTGGTTATGTGTGCGAGCTTTAGCTCGCCTTGTAGCAGTGGTGCCTACCTAGCTTGCTGTCTGGTCTTGGTGCCTCCTGGTTGTGTGTGCGAGCTTTAGCTCGCCTTACAGCCGTGGTGCCTACCTAGCTTGCTGTCTGGCCTTGGTGCCTCCTGGTTATGTGTGCGAGCTTTAGCTCGCCTTACAGCCGTGGTGCCTACATAGCTTGCTGTCTGGCCTTGGTGCCTCCTGGTTGTGTGCGCGAGCTTTAGCTCGC
>CAYNUE010000003.1:62984-105431 GCA_964400325.1 uncultured Sangeribacter sp.
TAGCTTGCTGTCTGGCCTTGGTGCCTCCTGGTTGTGTGCGCGAGCTTTAGCTCGCTTATTAGCGTGGGCGTAGCCTCGCCTGCCATGGCTTTAACTGAGCTACGCCAGCCGCTATCTTGTTAAGGTACTGTGCTTCCGGATAAGTGCATCTCTGCTTTCGTAAATATTTTTCCGTTGAGATAATCAACAGTTTGCCTTCGGCACAAAGATCAAACAACTGTTTATAAGGCTTACTTCGGTCAGAGAAGGTATAATTGACGATAAGGATAATCCCAGTTTCAGTAGCTATGGCACGCTCATAATACTTATTTTCCTCCGGATTAATAAACGGTGACACCAACACACCCTGACAACGTAACACCTCTTCCCAAAGCCCCATCTTTTCAGCAAGTTGTGGTGTCTGCTCTTTTCGGCGACTAATTTTTACCGCTGCCTTCAATGGATGGTCAAGCAGAAACAGATTACCGTACAGTCCACACCATTGTCCCTCAACATATACCAATAACTTATGATAAAAATATTCGGGGTAATGCTTCTTTACCAAATATCGCCGTGGGTTATCATTGATATAGTTATAGAAAGCGTCTTTCGCACCCTTACGAAAAGCGATTTTGTCATTGAAGCCTTTAGTAAATAATGATGGAATAGCTCTATCCTTTGTGCTACTCATATTACTGCGAAAGGCTATTGAGCACTTCGACTTGAATTTGGCCAGTATGCTGCCGAGGTGAAGCGGTAACTGTCGTTGGACAAAAAGCTCAAAATGGATGTGGTCAGGCATAATAATGCGTGCAAGCACTTGAAGCTCAGGATAATCAGACACAAGTTCAGCCAGATTAGTCTGAATAATCTCACCGATATCACTCAGATGCACAATCGGTGAAATCTTTTTACACCGCTCATCGCGAGTAATAGTACAGAACCGGGGTACATTAGCCGCTTTAAGCATAGTAATCATATAGATACAGCGACTACGGTAGTCATGATTACGGCAACGCCTGTTGAAGTTGGAGACATCAGCCATATATAAAAAGGATAAAAAGATGAAAAACAAATAAACACATCCCTAAGGTTGCAAGGCGAGCTAAAGCTCGCGCACACAACCAGGAGGCACCAAGACCAGACGGAAGACTGGGCAAGGAACCAATACTGCAAGGTCGCAAGGCCCCAAGGCGAGCTAAAGCTCACACACACAACCAGGAGGCACCAAGACCAGACGGAAGACTAGGCAAGGAACCAATACTGCAAGGTCGCAAGGCCCCAAGGCGAGCTAAAGCTCGCCTTGGAACAGGGCGCGCCTTGTAGCGGTGCCACCGTGAGCGGTGCGACTGTGTAACAGTGCGGTAGAAATTAGATTTTGGAGTTGACGATGGCAAGGATTTCGCCTTCCTGTATAGCAGCGTCGGCTTCGATAGCGGCACCGCGTTGGATAAGGGCTTCGGCACGGGCGCGGTCTTTGAGGCCGGCAGCGTTGATACGTACGTTGAGGAAAGCACCACGTACAGCAGCGCGGGCAGCAAGAGCACCGACACCGGCATCAGTTACGGAGTTAGGATTGCCGCGTTCAGCCATTTCACGGATAACACCGAAGGCTTCTGCAGCAGTCTCCATAGTGTGCAGAGGTACTTCAGTAGCATAAAGAGTAGCTTCTTCCATAGCCTTCGCACGAGCAGCCTTCTCAGCATCGGTCTTCTTCGGCATAGCAAAGACGGCCATTATACGATTGAAGGCCTCGGTATCCTCATCGACAAGATGCAGCAGACGTTCCATGATTTCCTGTCCACGTTCGGCAGCAGCTGAGAACTCCTCCCAACGGTCGTCATAACCTGCCTTATGTGCCGACAGATTAGCCACCATAGTAGCCAGAGCCGCACCAAGAGCACCCATATAGGCCGAAATAGAACCGCCACCGGGAGCAGGTGACTCAGAAGCAGTTTCCTCAGCAAATCCACGAGCTGTCAAGTCAACCAAACGTTTTGCAGCCTTATCCTCGATAAGATATTCTATCACCTTCTGTTTCGGGTCAAACTCACCAAGCTGGTCAAGACCCATCGACTTAATAGCTATACGTATTATCTCACGCTCAGGAATACCAGTGGAACGCTGCTGTTTGCGAAGGAAATGCTTACCAGCCTCAATAAGAGTACGCTTCGGCACAAGACCAACTATCTCTGTACCTGTCACACGTACGCCACGCGCATCAGCGGCGCGACACACTTCATCAAAAGCTACATGCAGCGGTGTCGTAGCAATATCGGTTATATTCATCGACACCTGTGCGATACCATACTCATCTATATACCACCCAATAGCCTTAGTACCTTTCAGTGTACCCGGTATCATGATGGTATTGCCGTCAGCATCTTTCATAGGTTTACCAGTCACTTTACCACCTTCGCGCATAGGACGACCTTTCTCACGTACATCAAAAGCAATAGCATTAGCACGACGTGTAGAAGTAGTGTTGAGATTGTAGTTGACAGCAATCAGAAAATCACGCGCACCGATTGTAGTAGCACCAGTACGTGCCACATCCTCATCAAAAGGACGGTTGCCAAAATCTGGGCCCTTCTGCTCATCACCCATTTTTTCAGGCAGAGCCTCATATTCACCGTCACGACAAACAGCCAAATTCTTACGCTCAGGAGTAAAGGCAGCAGCTTCGTAGCAGTAAGTTGGTATTCCAAGTTCGGTAGCTACACGCTCAGCCAACTGGCGAGCAAGTTCGGCACACTCTTCCAGAGTCACACCAGATACAGGAATCAGGGGACATACATCTGTAGCACCCATACGAGGATGAGCGCCATGATGTCCACGCATATCTATAACCTCAGCTGCCTTCTTTATACCCAAAAACGCAGCCTCAACAACAGCCTCAGGAGCACCCACAAAAGTAACAACAGTACGGTTTGTAGCCTCCCCCGGGTCAACATCAAGAAGGCTGATGCCTTTTACCGAACAGATAGCATCGGTTATGGCTTTGATTTTTTCACGGTCGCGTCCTTCGCTGAAATTAGGGACGCATTCAATGATACGTGTATTCATGATAAGGTAATTTATGGATTAAAAAGGTAGCCCTCAGAGGACTACCTTTTACATTTATCGTATACTTATACTTTACTTTTTGCTGAAAAGACGGACAAGTTCGCCTACCCAGAGCACTAATGATGTGCCACCGATAATGAGCACCCAGTCGATAAATTTAAGTGGGGTAACATTAAAGAACTCACCACCAACACTTACTATCAGCAACTGGCCACCAAGTATCACTAAAGCGATAAGGAGGAAGCCACCACAATCCTTGAAGTGGAAGGCCGAACGACCAGTCTCAAATGCACGGGCATTAAACATATTCCAGAACTGCAGGAATACGAAAATAGTGAAGAACAGAGACAGCTCGTATGCACTAAGTCCGGTATTGGCGCCAACAGGTACATGGAACATATCAAGGAGACATGTTATATCGGTATGCTCAAAATACCAGAGCAGACCCAACAGCAGCAGGAAGAAAATACCACCCACACCGACTATTGACTGCCACATAGGGCGATTGATGATGAAAGCCTCACGAGAACGTGGTTTATCTTTCATAACAGACTCCGAAGGCGGCAATGAAGCAAGTGCCATAGCTGCGAAGGTATCCATGATAAGGTTTACCCACAACATTTGTGTCACTGTCAGCGGCGACTGCATACCCATGAAGGCACCGGCCAACACGATAAGACACGCAGCTACGTTTACAGTCATCTGGAAAAGTATGAAGCGCTGTATGTTCTGGAACAAAGAACGACCCCACATCACAGCACGTCCGATAGAAGCAAACGAGTTGTCAACGATTGTGATGTCGGAAGCTTCTTTAGCCACTGAAGTACCGTCGCCCATAGATAGACCTACGTGAGCGGCCTTGAGTGCTGGTGCATCATTCGTACCATCACCGGTTACAGCTACGACCTCATTATTTGCCTGCAGTGCTTCTACAAGACGCTTCTTGTCAAGCGGACGAGCACGGGCTATAATCTTCAAATCACCAACACGTTTACGCATTTCCTCATCACTGAGAGCAGCAAATTCCGGACCTGTTATTATGTTACGTTCGCCATCGGTGCTGTCATTCCACAGACCTATCTGACGTCCGATTTCTTTAGCAGTACCTGGAGTGTCACCAGTAACTATCTTGACACCAACACCGGCATCAAGTACCTCACGTACGGCATCGGGGACATCGGCACGAACAGGATCGGAGATAGCAGCAATACCAAGGAATATCAAGCCCTTGGCAACCACTTTACCACCTTCAATAGTAGCATCTTTAGGACCAACTTCCTGATAAGCAAATCCAAGAGTACGCATAGCCATGTTCTGATATTGGAGCAACTGAGCATCAACCTCAGCCTTAGTCAGACCAGCTGTATCATGGCACATACCAAATACAATCTCAGGCGCACCCTTGACGTAAAGTATTGTCTTGCCCGTAGCAGCCGAACGTACCACGGTAGCCATATATTTGCGCTCAGTCGAGAACGGTAGTTCTTCGACTACTGTGACCTTCTCGCGTAGTTTCTCGTAATCAACACCTTTTTCACGCAACCATAACAAAAGTGCGCCTTCAGTAGGATTACCTAACACCTGCGGTTTGTCGCCGGTGAGGTCAAGGCGTGCAGTAGAGTTAACAGCAATACCCTCTTCAAGTACACCTGTAGGCGGATTACCATAGAAATCAGCACGATATATACGCATCTGATTTTGAGTCAACGTACCTGTCTTATCAGTACATATCACCGTTGTGGCACCCATGGTTTCGCAGGCATGCATCTTACGCACAAGGTTATTTGTGCGGAGCATACGACGCATCGAGTAAGCCAACGCCAAAGTAACAGCCATTGGTAAACCCTCAGGTACAGCTACTACTACAAGAGTAACAGCTATCATACAGGTCTGGAGGAAATAAGCCAAGAAGCCTAACCAGTCGAACGGTGTGTCGATAAAGTACATTATAAGTCGACCGACCACTATAAGACCAGCCACAGCATAACTTATCTTTGTGATAAGATCACCAAGACCATCAAGCTGTTCGTTGAGCGGTGTCTTTACAGAGTCATCTATCTGAGCCGCCTCAAACACCTTACCGTTCTCGGTAGCATCACCTACGGCAGTGACACGCATTACACCGTGACCTTCCATGACCTTTGTACCCTTCATAGCTGTGTTTGAAGCGAAAGTAGCTTCTTTATCAAACTGTTCGGGGTCTGTGGTCTTATGGGCTACAGGTTCTCCTGTCAATGTGGACTCATCAATGTTAAGCGAGGTAGCCTCAAGCAGTTCACCATCAGCCGGCACTTCTTCACCAGTATTGAGTACCACAATATCTCCTACTACCACATCTTTGCGTGGTACGGTAGTGGCACCTCCCTGACGTATCACCTGTACCGGCTCATCATCATTGACCTGATTAAGCAGCGAAAATTCCTTATCGGCCTTTAGCTCAAATATGAAAGCAAGGCCCGTAGCCAGCAATATAGCGATAAAAATACCGATAGGTTCGAAGAAGACCCCTGGTCCCTCATCAAGACCCCAGTATTCATAACAGCTGATACCTATCGACAGCACACCAGCTATAAGAAGAATAATAATCAGTGGGTCACCAAATTTCTCAAGAAAACGCTTCCAGAGCGGTTCCTTTTCGGGTGGAGTGAGAATGTTGACGCCATGTTTACGCCGACTTTCTTCCACCTGGGCTGGAGACAGGCCCTCATAGTGTTTAGGTTGTGACATATATTTTAGTTGTTGGTTATGTCGATTACTGTGCCATTACAGGCAAAAATTTACCCGGCGACAGGAAGACCTGGCCTGGTCCTGTGACACGCAGCATACTGAAGCCTTCCCCACCGAGTACATTACCCAGGCTCCATGATGCCGACATGCGACTTTCAGGTATACCCTGCAGGGCTATAATATGGTCTTCATCTATCTCTACAGTGCGACCGGGAGGCAAAGTAACAGTTATAGGCGTACCCTTGGTTTCCAGAAACACAGTGGCTGTACCTTCTATCTTTTGAAGCAGAAAACCCATACCACCCGTAAAACCGGATATAGAAAGTTTGGTTGTCACATTTACTTTACGGCTCGAAGCTACATATACCCCACGATGACATATCAGTGAGTCACCCTCCAAACGCACCGGATGCAGACCGTATGTACTGCCGATACAAAGTTTACGCGCTTCACGGGTATTATTGCGCATACGTAGTATGAATAATGACTCACCAGACAGCTTAGCACGTATCAGTCCACCTAAACTACCCGATGTGAAAGTACTATCCTTTGAAATACCCTCTTCTATATATATCAGCGAACCCTTCTCGGCGAAAAACTCCTCACCCTGTTCGAGTGTCACTTCAAGATGCTGTACGAAACTTCCTACAAGTTTACAATTCATATCATTCTGGATATATCATTCGACTGTGCTACCTACTCCATATTCCCGATAAGAACCATAGCAGATAGCATCTGCAAAGTTACTCCAATTTAGCTGACTTTTCAAATTCTATGCTAACAATCCGACTCAGAATTTCACAAAACCACTCTTTAACATAACAACATAAGAAATTCCAAAAACTAAAGAACCTAAAAGACTCGTATATTTTGAACACGGCTCTTCCATTTAAGTCGTGGGAATGGGAACGACACAGATAAGGAAGTAAGAAAATATTATTTATATCTTCCCTATTTGCCCGACTGATGAGAATCAGTGTAAGATATTGCATAGATAAAAAGTCTTGTAAATAAAAACACCTATAAATAAAAGAGCCGTGTTGAAATGTAAAGACTAATTTATTTTACTGTCTTATTTTGAAGTTTTTTTCGTAACTTCGCGTTTTAGAAAAGTAAAGTAGGATATTCAATGACATTAATATATCAACATAAATGAAGAAAATACTCGTTTCTCTCTGTATGGCAGCAGCTCTTTTAGTAAGCTGTAGCAATAATGGTTCGCCTGTAGCACAGGTCTGTGATATTATGAATGAGATGGCTGAAAAGTTCAATAAGATGGATACTGATGCTCTAAGTCCGGAAGAACAGGCTTACATAGCTAAAGCTGGCGAACGTCTTGATTCCATCACTAAGGCTAACACTGACCTCAAGCTTACCGACGAGGATAAAGCTGCTCTTAAAGAGGCTGCCAACAACATGGGCGATGCCTTGATACGTCAGCAAGCTAAAGCTCTTGGCATGGACCCTAAGGGCGAAGAAATACGTCAACAACTCGAATTGGCTCATCAAGCCACAGACCAGAGCATAGACAACATGACTACTCTCGGTGGTCTTTAAACAAATCAATTCAATTACCGATAGTGAAAGTCTCTTTCTGACTGATACGCCTTTATAAGTACTACTTACAAGATAGAGCGCGGACGGAACATGATGTTCCGTCCGCGCTCTGCATTATCTCAGTTAGAAAAAGGCTTAGCGAGTCTTAAGATATTCTATAGAATTCTTAGCTAATGTCAGCACATTGTCCTGATACTGATTGTTCTTTGGACGAGCTGATACATCGGGAGTACCGTCTTCATTCTTCATTGAGAACTCACAGCCACCATTACCGATACAGAGTACTGTACCCTTATATTCGGTGTTGCCCTGACGAGCTTCCCATACATTCAGCTGAGAAACATAGTCAATCTGTGAGTCCCAAGTGCCAAGAGGTATGATACCATAAGTATTGGTAAGAACATTATAGCACTCTTCATCTTGATTACCCAGACCGGTAAGTACCGACGGGATATTGAAGTAGAGACAGTTATGGTCTTCTGTCCAACCCGGACCCTTAAAGGCGATAAGTTTTTTACCTTCATTGACAGTTACATCAAGACCTTTGAAAATTGCATGGGTTGAAGCATCTTTCCTAACTGTTCCTCCAATATTAAGCTCTACAGCCATACTCCACGTGTCGCCATTCATGCCACCATGTCCTATGCCTATGGTGCGGTCATTATTACGTAACATCTCTGTAGGCACACGTCCTAAAGTACCGATAAAAGCAGTAGCGTGGCTCCAGAGCAGGAGATTGCCACCGGCCATGTACCAATCACGTATAAATGGTGCAGCAGCATTAATAGTTTCGGTCATATTGAACACATCGTTTTCATCGCCTTCCTCAAGGTCACGCAACCAGAACAGAACACGATAAGCTTCAAGCTTTTCAGCCGAATTTATATCACCGAAGTAGATATACTGTGCATTAGAGTACTCGCTCTTCAACCAAAGCCAGGCAGAAGCCTCATCATCGTCACCCTTAGCTATAAGTTCCTCCGGAGTGCTGTACTCACTAAGGAAACCGACAGCAGTCTTACCTATTTTCAGTGAAGATGATACAGGTAGTGATTTGCCTTCGCTGTTGGAAGTAGTAACGGTAACGTTCCACTCTTCACCATCACGTACATTATCAACAGTGAAGTTAGCGGCATTGCCAGAAAGAGTCTGTGACACTTTTCTGCTCCCAGCCTCAGCCACGAATATTACCTCAGTAGCGTCTGACGATGGAGTCCATTCAGCATACATATTGTACGAAGCATCAGCATTCTCTACCTGCTTCAGCGACAGGTTGGCCACAGCATGGGCACCCGGACGGGTGTATCTCTTAATCACACCCTGAGAAAAGTTAGTGCCGTCGGTCAGTTTGAAAATGTATGTGTAAGGAACTTGTGTCTCTACGTTATGGTGTACATACGAGCCTGTTGATGAACTTTCACTTGTAAGCACCTGCTCATCTTTAAGTATTGTAACCTGTACACTCTGACCATCGCGTGGTGTCCATTTCCACACATAGTCGTTACCCTCCTGTTGACCTACCAGCTCAGCATCAGATATGGGAGCTAAAATAGGTTCACTGATCTTTATATCATCATTCTGACAGCCTGTAAGCATTATACCTGCAGCGAACAGAACAATATAACTGTATTTCATCATGATTTGTAGGTTGTTAAAATTTTAGAACCTTAATATCCTGTAGTTTCATCAATTGTAACCCTTGTTCTGCTTGTAGAGACCGGGGATATAATACAACTGGTTGTAAGGTACAGGATAGAACTCATTCTTACCAGCAGTATAGTGTGCATCTTCGTAGTACTGACCATACTTCGTTACAGTACCATCAGGAGTAACATAAGAAGAGTTCTTTTCTTTTGCGAAGTAAGAATTCAGTACTTCAGAAGCTATACCCCAACGACGCAGGTCGAAATAGCGGCTGCTCTCCATAGCCATCTCAAGACGGCGTTCCCAACGCAGACGTACGCGAGCCTTCTCTTTAGTATCGAAATCCGAAGCAGAGTAAAGAGATATTTCACAGAAGTCTTTGGCATAGCTGATGTGTTTCTCAATTGAGTTGGCAGCACGACGACGTATGTCATTGATTATAGTCATAGCGTCGGCAGTACGGTCAAGCTCAATCAGAGCCTCAGCACGCATAAGCATGACGTCGGTGTAACGGAATACGTAGTCGTTCATTGCAAACGCCTGCCATGAGCCCTCGAATGTCTCGCCACCGCTACGCTGTGGTACATCTTTAAGCGATGTGAAGTAACCGTAAGTATTTGGAGTACGTGAGTTCTCAGTAGTCATCATGTAGTCATCCTCATACTTGTAAGGGAAAGAAGGCATACCTACGGTATGGAACAATCTCGGATCCCATTTCTGAGCATTGACGTCAGAACTTACAGGATAACTGTTCTCATTGTCGTAATCGTCAAACATCGGTAGACCGTTACGGGTCTTATAAGCATTAACAAGGTTTTGTGATGGTTTGTGGAAGTCCCAACCGCATGACCACATGCCCCAGCAGCCGTTAAGCATGTTCGACCAGTTGGCACGACCGTAGCGAGTATTGTCTTCAGTGTACTGAGAAGTCTGAACGGCAAATACAGATTCCTTGCTGTTTTTGTATTCAGGTAAGAAAATATCACCAAAATCCTCAAGATAACCATACTGCGAATTAACGACAACGTCAGTGTAGTCAATCACCTTCTGCATGTAGGTCTTGTTGATAAAGTCAACACCATCAGTAGCCTCATAGCCGTCACCCCATGCAAGAGTCAGATAGCACTTAGCTAGGTATGAAGCAGCTGCTACCTTATTGGTACGGCCACCACCGTCAGTAGGCTCCATAGGCAGCCCCTCGTAAGCAAGCTCAAACTCCTTTATTACCTTTCCGAAGAGTTCCTCATAAGTGAACTCTGTGTTAGGTGTCTTTTCCTGAAGATTGTTCTTGAATACTTCTTCGTCAATCCAAGGAATCTGACGGAACATTGTCAGCAGCTTAAAGTAACTATGACCTCTAAGGAAATGTACTTCGGCTGTACGCTGCTTAGCGGTAGCCTCACCGAGTTTATCAACACCATGCTCTTCAAGTGCTACAAGAGCACGGTTACAACGTGAAATGTTACAGTAGAGACGATACCAAAGTTCGTCAAGCTCACCGGGGGTTGAAGTCAGGGTTGACCATATCTCCATGGGATGATAACCGGTATCGGTAGTACCACCACCGCCCTTGAGGCAGTCATCAGAGCCAAGGTCACCGTATGGCCATAGATTGAAGGGATAAGAGAACCAGCAATCGCCCAGTGAGGCATAAGCGGCGTTCACCATCTTGTCAGGCTGCGAATATGCCAGGTCACCATCTACAACTCCCGTTGGGGGTACGTCGATGAAGTCGTTGCACGATGTCATGCCGCCGAGTGCAACGCAAGAGAGAGCAAATAATTTATATAATTTCATGATTCTGTCGGAGTTGTTATGTATTAGAAATCAAGCTGGAGACCAAAAGATAATGAAGTTGCAAGAGGATAAGCAAACGCAGGGTTCTCAGGATCGGTACAAGTAAGACCTTTGCTCTTAAGAGTAAGAAGGTTTTGAGCCGAAACATAAACACGTGCTTTACTCATGCGCAGTTTTTCCATTACCTTTGAAGGAAGAGTATAACCTACCTGCAGTGTACGGAGTTTAGCGTATGAACCGTTCTCTACGAAGTAAGAAGAAGTACGACCTTCGTCACCTTTATTATTAGTAGTCAGCATAGGGATTGTAGAAGAAGTATTCACCTCAGGAAGCCATGCATCAAGCACACGCACACCTTTGTTGCTACCGGCGTCAGTCACACTCCAGAAGTCATTTTGGAATTTCTGGTTATTATAGACATCTTGTCCAAGTACACCTTGCCAGAACATCTGGAAGTCAAAGTTCTTATAGCTCAGTTCTACATTAAGACCAAATGAAAGGTCAGGAACTGGATTGAAAATCCAAGTCTGGTCAGCTGAAGTGATTTTACCATCACCATCAAGGTCTGCATATTTCATACCACCTACGCGGGCATTGTCCTGACCATAAGCGAGTACCTCTTCCTGATTCTGGAAAAGACCATCAAACACATAACCTACTATCGAACCATAAGGCTTACCGGCCTGAACAAGGTTTTCTGTAGTGGTGTGAGGATATGAACCTGTTGTAGTCGAAGGCAAATAAGTTACCTTGTTACGGAAGAAGTCGAAGTTAAGAGTAGCACGGTAATTAAGACCACAAGACAATTCATCGCGCCAGCCAACGAGAAATTCCATACCCCAGTTACGCAGCGAAGGACCATTGAGCCATGAAGCACCACCCTCACCCATAGCGCCGAGATAGGCAGGATTGATAAGCATGTCCTCAACATCTTTGATATAGAAGTCGAGAGTACCGGTCAAACGGTTACCTAAGAAACCATAGTCAACACCGGCATTATACTGTATTGTGCTCTCCCACTTAAGATCAGGGTTTGCGGTCTGACTTGCATAGTAACCTGAAGGGAAGATACCACTCTGCTGCAGCAGAAGGTCGTATGCAGTCGAAGTCACGCGGTCATTACCATAGTCAGCTATATAAAGAGCATAGCGCGCAGTGTTTGAGATAGCCTGGTTACCAGTCTTACCCCACGATAGACGAATCTTGAGATCATCAAGCCAACGTTTGTTAAGGTTCTCAGAGAGACGATAACCGAGTGTGGCAGCAGGGAATGTACCGTAGCGGTTATTGCTACCGAAACGTGATGAACCGTCACGACGTATAGTAAACGAAGCAAGTAGCAGGTTGCGCCAGTTGTAGTCAATCTTGCCAAAGAACGATACCAGTGAATAAGCTGACTTATTACCCCAAGATCTTTCAACACCTGATGAAGCATCGGGATACATGTAGTCAGGTGTTTCAATGTCATAATTCTCATTATAACCAGAAAAGTCAATACGGCTCTGGTGGAACATTTCCATACCGGCGAGTACTGTAAACTCATGCTGGTCATTCAGAACGAAGTTGTAGTTGGCTGTGTTACTCCATGTCCACTTAGAGTCGTTGGCCTGTGACAAAGTAGATGAGTTAGTATCGTTATTTACGATATCGCTGTGGAAGGTATAGTTATACGAGTGTATGAAAGCTGCGTCATAGTCAAGACCGAAGTTCGAGCGGAGCAGCAGACCGTTTATAGGCTTGATATCTACGTATGCATTACCAAAAAGACGCCATATTTTAAGAGCGTTATCGCGGTTGAAAGCGAGCTCACGCAGAGGGTTCTGGCGGTCAGCCATACTACCTACAGGACCAGCATAAGTAGTACCATCTTCTTCAAATACAGGTACGATTGAAGGCATCTTAAGAGCATTCTCAAGCGGCTGGCAGTCTACCTGGTCAGTGTAAGTCAAAGTGAAGTTCTCGCCTACTGACAATACGCGTGAGATGTTGTATGAAGAGTTCATACGGGCAGCGATATTCTCGAAGTGAGTGTACTTGAGGATACCTTCGTTTCTACGATAACCGAGAGAGAAGAAAGCTGTTCCTTTGTCAGAAGCTGTCGATACAGAAGCATCATAGTGCTGAGAGAAACCAGTATGTGATATTTCGTCAAGCCAATCTGTGTCTGACATAAGCATTGTGCGCTTAGCATTAATATAGCCATCGTATGCACCGTTGACTGTATAGTTGTTATACTGGCCAGTAGCTATATCATACACTCTGATAGGATAACCAGACTCAGCATTAAGATTCAGACCATAGCTCGAAGCATAAGCTACAGGATCGAGACCGTCGTTAAGAGCGGCTTGTGCCATTGCTGTGGCATAACCCGGAGAGTTAAGCAGTTTCATCTTCGACTGAGATGAGTAGAACTGCGATGTAAGATTGGCAGAGAAGCTTACTTTTACCTTGCCTTCACCTTTACCTTTCTTAGTAGTGATGATAATCACACCGTTGGCAGCACGAGAACCGTAGATTGAAGCCGAAGCAGCATCCTTAAGTACCTGCATACTCTCGATATCGTTCATGTTAAGAGAGTTGAGAGTCGCTGTAGTAGGCACACCGTCGATAATGAACAGAGGATTCTGGTCAGAGTTAAACGAACCGATACCACGTATACGCACTGTACCAGTGCCAGCAGGTGAACCGTCAGCAGTAACTGTCATGCCGGGAACCTTACCTTGCAGGGCGCGCATCGGGTCACTGTCTGAAGATGTTTCGAGTGATTTGGTCGACACAACCGATATGGCACCAGTAACGTCAGCCTTACGTACTGTCTGATAACCTACTACTACGAGTTCGTCAAGAAGACCCGTATCTTCATCCATATAGATGGTCATATTAGGCTCTGCGCTAACCTCTACCGGCTGATAGCCGACATAAGTAACTTTCAGCATAGAGCCAAAGGGCACCGTAAGGGTAAAATTACCATCAATGTCGGTGGCCGTACCTTGCTTAGTCGCTTCACATAAAACGGTGGCGCCAATCAGAGGCTCATCGTCTGCACGTGAAACTACCGTTCCATACACAGTCAGGTCCTGTGCATGCGCCGTGATTGCCGCAATAAGAAGCAATAGTGCGCTGAGGATTGATTTTTTCATGTTATTGTTAGTTATAGTTGAGTAAGTTTTTCTGCCGCAAAGTTACGGCCGGTCTTACCTCTATGTGTATCACACATGTTGACTAAACTAACAATTTTTCTGTCATGCCCAGATTGTTAAAACCTTTGCGGATTTTTTACTAAACCTATTTTCTGTCTCCACTAAACCATTATGTGGCTCTTATTATAAACCATTAATTATAATTTACTTATAATTTTACAGCAGCAACATTTGTTGCATCTATGAAACATCTGTTGCATTTCACTACCACCTATTCAAGTGACCCTCACTTCTTACCACGCACATCGGAAGGCGACTCGCCAAACTCGTCTTTATAACATCTGGAGAAATAGGCAAGAGATGTGAAACCGACTTCAAAAGCTATTTCACTTATGGTCTTTTCCGTAGAGCATAGTTGAGACTTAGCCTGACGTAGACGCATGGTACGTATTATTTCTACAGGGGTGTAATTGGTCAATGCTTTTATCTTACGTGTCAATTGAGATTGGCTCAGACCAACTTGCTCGGCAATATCTCCTACACTCAGTTCAGCATCACCAAGGCGTTCGGTGATAATCTCAATAAACTTGGCATAGAAATCGCTTTCCATATCAACCTGGCTGATATTACGACGTGAGGAAGTCGTGGGACGAGTAGATGGCTCATGTTTTCTTCTCACTGTAACTCCATCGTACAGTTCTTTTATTCTTTTACGATTTAGAAGAAGATTGCGACAGCGTGCTTCCAGCACAGCACCGTTGAAAGGTTTGGATAGATAACCGTCTGCCCCACTGTCGTATCCCTCGACACGCTGTTCGTCAAGCGAACAAGCCGTAAGCATTAATACAGGAATATGAGAGGTTGACACCTCATCTTTAAGACGTCTCACACATTCAAGACCATCTATTACCGGCATCATGACATCGCAGATTATAAGGTCAGGCACATACTTCACAGCCATCTTTATACCCTGCTGTCCGTCAGAAGCATAAATCAGATTGTAGGTATCACCAAGAAGGTCGCCTATAAGAGTACGTATATCTTGATTATCATCAATAACCAATAACAACGGTTTTTCCGTATCAAAATCTTCTGCCTCAGGCTGCAACGTAGCCAACTCCGACTCAATAGCCGAAGCAGTTATATGAGACTCTACGGGCATAGAATTATTGTTACAATGGCGAACAGGAAGAATAACAATAAACTCGCTACCCTTGCCTGGTTCACTCTTTACCTTAATTTCACCCCCATGTAGCTCTATGAAGGCTTTTGTTAGAGCAAGTCCTATACCTGAGCCTTTTGGTCCAATCTTATCAACTTGGAAGAATTGGTCAAATATCTTATTGCAGTTCTCCGGTGATATACCGGTTCCGTTATCTTTTACGGAGAAGGATACGATTTCCTCACCACCTCTATAGGTTACATATATACGTCCGTTGTCAGGTGTGTACTTGAAAGCGTTACTCATGAGATTGAAAAACACACGTTCCATTTTCTCTACATCTACCGCTATAGTTGTATCTGCACCCGACACTACCTCTACAGTGAGCCGTATGTCTCGTCTGTGAGCTACTTCACCGAAGGCTTCTGTCCATTCTTTCAGAAGTTTCGGTAAATTAACCTCCGAAAGATTCAACTCCACCTTCCCGTTCTCGTACTTACGAAAATCCAAAATCTGATCAATTAGACGACGAAGTATAGTGACATTTTTACGGGCTACGTGCATCAACGATTTGTGGCGTGGTGTCAGATACTCCACATTAGCAAGCTGCTCCACAGGACCAGCTATAAGAGTCAGCGGCGTACGCAAGTCATGTGAGATATTTGTAAAGAACATCAACTTTGACTGTGTGGCCTCACTGAGCCGGTCATACAGGACCTTTTGTTTCTCTTTCTCTTCTTCCAACAGTTCATTTTTTTGCAACAGCACTTTCTGGTGACGTTTATTAGCTCTACTGCTCTGCCATAGCATGAACAGTAGACCTCCTAACAATATTACAATGACTATAGCTGCCCACAACAACATACGTTGTGTGGAATACAAAGTCCAATATTCATCAAGCTCACCACGTAGAAAATTTATTTTCGCCGTTTCGTTTGTAAGCAAAGCATCTTGTGCCAAGAGAATATCAGCATTCGAGCGGTCAATAGGTGAAAGCGGAGCCACCCGTGTCACCCTGTCGTAATGTTCGCCGTTAAGTATAGACAATGCAAGACGCAACAGTCTTTCTCCCTCGGTAGGATAAAGAAATGTAGCCTTTAGACGGCCGTCTTTCACGGCTTGTATACCTACATGTGGAAAGCCGTCGATACCCATTACCGCTATATCGCTACGTCCTTTCTTTTCCAAGGCTCGGGCTGCCCCTATAGCCATGTGGTCAGTATGTGCATATATGAGGTTAGTTTCAGGATATAATGTAATCAACGAGTCAGTAAGCTGTTCAGCCAACCAATCATGCCAATTGCCATACACACTTGCCACAATTCGTGCCGATGGGTCCTCGCTCATATTGTCGCTGAAACCCTTATGACGACGTTGGGCAGGCGAAGCAGTAACAGGCCCTTGAATCTCTATGGCCCTTATAGGCTCACGTATGACAGAACGTGCATAATGCGCTACCGATTTTCCAAGTTCATAATTGTCTACCTCCATGTGTGCCGTGAAGGAATCCCCTTCGACACTACGGTCAAAAGTAACAATAGGAATCCCCTTCTCATAAGCCTCCTTCACTATGGGCGTGATAGGCTCTGCCTCATTAGGTGACACTATTATAAGGTCAAAGCCATTATCCATAAAATATTTGATATCGGCTATTTGACGTTCATTATCATTTTCTGCCGACCGTATTTCAACTTCCACATCATCATGCAGAAGCAATTCACGTTGCAGGTCTTCATTAGTCTTTACACGCCAGTAGTCACCGCTGCATTGAGCTACTCCTATCTTATACTTCTTCTCCACTGTACGCTTACAGGCAACCGTACCTACTAAGAATAGTAAGGTGCTCACTAAAGTAAATATTAAAATAGGAATTTTCTTAACTTTTTCAAGCCTAAGACGATATATAGTATTGTGAGTCATCTTCATCTATTGAAAAACTCTTTTAAGGTCTTCATTTGTCTATTTTTCTTGTCTTGTGTTGACTAAACCACAAAATTACTTAAATTTTCCTATTTACCTACCGTTGACCTATAAAAAATTGCGTGATACAACTATTAGTGGTAACTTTGTCTTTACAAACCTTCACTGTTTAAGCTCAACAGTATAAGACGCTCACTTGAACATTTATATTTTCTGCAAAACTAATGTCGACTCGTTTCGTCTTTATCTATATTTCACTACTTATTATATCTCTTTTCACGACTTCTGTCGAAGCCGTGAATGTAACCGCACGCGGTAAATTCAGCCATGCCGACCATGAGGCGTTCTCACGTATCACATCAGATTCTCTTTTTCACAAAGGCTTGGAATTTCTGAATATTGCCCTCACCGAACCTGATAGTGCCATGCTGTGTTTCTCGATACTTGCCAATAGGTATGACGATAATCCGGCACTGTGTGACCCAAAAACTACGGTATCCTCACTCATCAACATGAGTTATTTATGGCGCGAGGCTTATTATGATTATCCACGTGCATATAACACCAATCTGAAAGCCCTAAAAATTGCCGAAGATAAAAATCTCGACCTCCATAAGCCTTATATTTATATGAATATGGCAAGCATACTTCAAAATGTGGAGATAGGTGACTCACCTTTGGAAAACTCTTTTGAATGGCTTAAAAGGTCTATCCACGCAGCTATAGCCACCAACAATCACACTCTTGTACAGTATGCGACAATCAATCTATGTGAATCGGCCATAGAACAGGGAAGCTTTGAGACAGTGGCACCGGAAATAGAAATGATACGTAATTATAAGTTTCCTTCGACCACACCTGATATGGCCTCTACCATAGATTATACCCACCATCTGTTAGAAGCCATGGATTATTTCAGTCGGAAGGACTATGCTTCTATGGTTACAGCATTCGAACAGGCTATGCAGGTTGTGAGCGAGAAACCAGAATGGGATTCAAAGTTATATCTACTTGCATTGCAACTTAAAATCTCAACATTGAAAATGGCGGGAAACACTGACAATCTACCTGCTTTACTCAATCAAATGCTTAAGGAGGCTTCAGAAAAGAATTTCCACGAATACACCATATTTGCTCTCAAAGGTCTACGCGACTATTATAGTGAAAAGGGACAATCTACCTTGGCACGCGACTATGACTATCGCTATCTCCACATCAATGATTCTTTACAACGCCTCAATAATCTGACACGTGTGAAAGACCTTGCTTTCATAGCCGGTCTTGAAGATGCAGGCGCGACAGTACGTCGTCTGGCTACAGAAAAACATACAAATAAGATAATAGCTATATGTATTGGTGTGGCTGCCCTAATCATAATCTTAGCCTTAATTATCTATATCCGTATGCAGAAACGTCTGCATGAGGCCAACCTCAACATTTATGACCATCTGCAGCAACAGCTAACCCGTTCCCATGACTCGGAGCCCATTCCGGCACCTCAGCTTAGTGAACTTCCAGTGGAAGCTGAAGAACTAAAATCGGAGAGTGAGGAAAACGAACCTGCTGCCGGCATCTCTCCCGAACATGCCAAGGAAATTTTCTCAAAAGTTTCATACGTATTGGAAACTTCAACCGATATATATTCTCCAGAGTTTTCTATCCGCTCGTTAGCTACGCTTGTTGGTGAACCTTACTATGCCGTATCGGCCGCTATTAACCATTGTTCCGGCTCAAATTTTAAAACCCTGCTTATGGATTACAGATTGCGTGAGGCTTGCCGACGTCTTACAGACCATGACAATTATGGTAATCAGACCGTAGAGTCTATTGCCACCAGTCTCGGATTCAAGTCACGTACTTACTTCAACACAGTGTTCAAGAAATTTACCGGACTTACTCCAGCAGTATATATGAAAATTGCACATACCAAAGCCACAAGTCCAATTACAGCACAATAAAAATTGCCGTATTATAACAGCCGAAAAGTTACAAACAATGTATTATTTTGCAATATAAGTCATCAAATGCCTTTTAAAATTTGATTTCATAACATTTTGCTAATAATTTTGTGGTCATCAAAATTAACGCGATTCACCCGAATCATTTTAACCAAACATCAAAACCTGTTAGAATATGAATAACAGTTTACTTAGAAACGCTGTCCTCTCGACAGCAACTTTGATGGCCGTTTCATTGGGTGCAACTCCGGGTGCCCACTTAGTTCCGGCTGGAGGACATTTTCCTAACGAGACACAGAGACATGCCACAGCACAAACTCAAGATGTTATAGTTTCATCTGGTAATGTACGCTTGGGCAGAACAGCACCAGCAACTCAGACGGCTAATCCGGCACCTACCGTGAAAAAAACACCTCTCAAAGAGGCTGAAGCTAATTCTGAAGTGCTGATAGACGAAGATTTCAGTCTTTGGACTGCCGGCACACGTGAAAATCCTATCTACCTTGGCGACCTCGAAGGTTATTATGTTGAAGGTGGTGCCTTTAACATTATGCCCGACAAGATGTCTAACGGTAAAGAGTGGGCAGGTATGGGTGTTTGCAGTGCTGATGAAGCCTGTGGACTCTGCTATCCCGGCTATGGCGGTATGATTCAAACCTCTATGGGCGACTTCTCAGGCGAACTTCATATCACAGCCAAATTTAAAATGCTTGACGGTCAGTCAGACCCTTATGGTATGGTGACTGTAGCTGTCTGCAAGGCTCCATGGATTAATCCTCAGCCTGTAAGAGACTATGACTATTATACTCGTTTGTCAGTGCCCAACGATGGTGAATGGCATGAAGTAGAATGGGTATATAATAATACTTATGGTGGCGATGATTGCTTTGTACAGTTCAACACATATAACAAAGTACTCCTTGATGACCTCAAAATCACCAGCATATTTACTTCTCTACCTCAACCAGCACCGCTTCCCGCTACTAATTTCACATACGATGGTTTTACAGCACATTGGGAGAGTGTAAGCCGTGCCACTGATTATCTTTTCACTTGTTGGAGAGATGTGCCTACTTCTGACCAACCCGGTGTGATGTCATGTTCGTTTGAGGAAATCAATCATACAAATGGCGTAATTGACATTGAGAATCCTAATTTCCCCGAAGGTTGGGAATTTGATTTCCAAGACGGCGTACCCACTCTGTTTACTCCTGCCGATGGATTGGATAGCAACGCATTGTGCCTCAATACGAATGTACAATCAATTACTTCTCCCTCAACAGGCTCGATGATAACTAACGCTTCTTTGAAGCTACGCTTCATGGGTCAGCCTGAAGAATATATAGACCCCAACACAGGCGAAGTGCTATTCAGAGATTATCCCGGCTGTGTTCTTTTCTATGCTTTTGATGGTCACAAATGGGTATGGCTTGGCAGTGTCTACTTCGACGATGAGTTCTATGGTCAGTTCTATGACCTTGACATCACTGACTTAATCAGAGGTCAATATTATCGTCTCCAATTCGGTGTACAGTATCTGACTGATGACGCAGCTATCGCATTTGATGATATAGTTATCACTACCCTTCCTCCTACAGAACGAGATTACGCTCTACAGAATCTTCCTGTTGATACCAATTCTTACGTAGTGACTGACCTCGACCCAGCAGCTGACTACTACTATGAGGTAATAGCTCGCAACACCGAACTCGACATCAACTCAGGCGAACCTACCCAGAGCACATTTGCATTCGGTATCGCTCCTATCGTGACTAAACCCGCTACTGACATTCTTTCCGACGGTACATACACCGCTAACTGGGAGGCCTCACCTAAGGCTCAGGAATACTTAGTAAGCAATTACAAAGTATTCACTGCTCCAACCGACATCGATGACTATACCGTACTTGAAGACTCATTCGATAAAGTCACTGTAGGAACTGTAGAGAATCCCTATCAACTCTTCAATATGGAGTTCATGAGTCTCGATGAGTATTGCGACAATCCCGGCTGGGTAGGCTATTTGGTCGGTCTTGCTGACGGTGCAATCGGTGGCGTAGGTTATCCTCAGTATGGCATGGGTGGCGAAATACAGACTCCTTGGCTTACACTCACAGCCGATGACGGTAAATTTACTGTATTAGTTTCTGCTTATGGCGAAGAAGGCGATATGCTCTGTGTAGTCAACTCTAATGGTAAAGGTTTCTATCTCCCATTAGCTCCAGAATATCAGGATTACCTCTTGGAATTTGAAGGTGGTAGTGATTACGACTGTCTCGCATTCTACACCCTCTACAAATCAACCTTCTTCATCGATTACATAGACATTGCTCAGAATCTTAAAACAGGTGACCGCATATTGTCACAAGACGGTGATGTCTACACTACCGAAACTTCTTACACCTTCTCGAATCTTGAAGCTCCAGCAGAGAATTACTCTTACGGTTATACCGTTAACGGTATCCACAGCGCACTTGGCAACGTAGCTATTTCAGAACGCTCTGAAATGACCTACGTAGACTTCAAGACTGCTGTGAAAGTTGTCAATGCTGAGGCTAACATTAGAGTAGGTGCAATCAAGGGTGCCATCAAGGTTGAAGCTCCGGCTAATGCTACTACCAACATTTACACTACAGACGGTATCCTCGTTGATTCTTTCAACGGCGCCAACACCACCAAAGTTGCCGCAGGTCTCTACATTGTAAGAGTTAACGACCGCACTTACAAACTGATGGTTAAGTAAGCTGAGATATTTCCTTATTTCACACTCATAAATTTAGTTTTGTAGATAGAGTGGAACTGAATAGTTCCGCTCTATCTTTTTAATATCTCACCCATAACCCTCTACAGTGTGTAAATGTATAATCCTTAATAAAACAACTGGTGTATCGGCGTTGCAATAGAGACTATTGCAACGCCGATACACCAGTTGTTTTATAGTTAGCCTTATATACCTTCAGTCTTACTTCACAAAGACTACTTAAATGTCGTTATTTAAATATTACTTTTGAAGCTGTGACAGTACCGTCTGACAGACTGTCAACTTTAATATAGATATTGCCATCAGTCGGGTTGGCTACACACATACCGCAGAGGTCATAATAACGAGTCGAAACTGTCATAGGTGTTGTCGCTACAGCTTCTACACCTGCTATATCGACTACGTGTGCCTTATTGGCATTTACAATTTCACCCGTCGCACGATTAACAATCATGGAGACTACCGACAGTTTATCTTTATCTTGTACAAGAGGATTATCGGCTATATCAAACGAATATGTGCCATCGTACCACTCGTTATGAATTATAGTGGCCGGCAGACTGTCGATTATACCCATCTGTCCACTTACGTTAATTGCAACATCATTAAATACCAAATCAGGAACATAGTATGGCCACTGGCTCAATTCGTCCAGATAGGTACCTGTAAGTTGGTCAGTTCCGGCATATTTAGCATAGCCATTGGCTTGCATCCAACTGTTTTCTGTACCGGTAAGACCATCAGCTACAAGCATATATCCTACCACCAGATACGTAGCATACTCTCTGTCATCAATAAAGCGTACCGAAGAACTGACGTCTATTTTAGTCTTCTCTTCGTCAGCCCATATTGCTTCTACATTGATTTCCGCCGGTACAACTTTTTGAATTGCCTCATCAAGATCATAACGTATGGAGAAGTCACCTTTTCCTAAATTACCTGTACCGTAATATGGGTCCATACAATAACCACGGTCTATGGTCGCTGCCGGGTAACCGTCAGGAGTAAGGGGATACCTTATAGCCACTTCCATCGGGTCATCGCTGTGAAAGGCAACCCTTATCACTTTGTCACCATACATTTCCCGGATAAGTTCCATAGCTTTCCAACCACGTATGCACCACTGGCACCATGTACCTGTATATTCCTCTATAAGAGGACGATGCACAGCTATAAAAGGTAATACATTGATAGTAGTAGAAGATGATGTATTCGAAGCCTCATTAAGCTTTCCATTCACCTTATTAATGGTTAAGGTCAGCTCATTGGCTCCATCACCTTCTATAGCTTTGACAGGAAGAGAAATATTAGTTGATTTTGCCATATCAGTCACTAACGGATACGGAAGGTCAAAGTGCATATCATAACTCTCTTCACCGACTGAACATGTATAATCAATATCTGTGACAGTCTCAACACCTGTATTCATCAGAGAGGCTATCACTTCAAAATCCTCACCATTTACGGAATAGCCTGATTCCAGTGACTTCATCTCAAGGGAGCATGAAGGGAAATCGCCTTCAAGAGTAACATATATAGCAGCGCTGCCACCTACATTCTCTGAATAGTCCAGCCATTGTAACACTGACTTTGAGATATGGACATATAATCCATTAGGATTTATATTAGTAGAGACAATAACAGGATATCTAAGCTCATCAGTAGCATTGTTGTCTACATTAAACGAATATCCTGCATAAACAGGCTTATCAGTGAGTATATATGGTTCATCAAATGTCACTGAGATACGTGATAAGCTGGGCCAGCCATCGTTACCCTCCGGTACTGGTACAGCCTCCTGACGTATGATGTCAACCACATTTACCTTGTTTTCAAGTTTCAGTTCGCTTGTGAGCCACAACGATACATCACTTATCTGCTCAGGTGTATTAATCAGCGCCGAGAGACCTGTTATTTTCATGCCTGCCAATGATGGGTCATTCAGGCACATAGCAATATCATAGGTATCAGTCTTGCCTTTTCCCCACGAAAACACGTCGTCTCCAGCATAGGAATAAACAGTACTTGCAGTTTCGGCCATGGCCGTTGTCATAGACAATGCCAACACAAAAAATAAGAATATGATTTTTTTCATAATCTACATATTTTTATGATGCAGCTGAAATCAACGTGAGATTTTCTTTACTGTCTTTATCTCTCCATTTTCAAGAGTCTGACATTCAAGATAAATACCTTTGACAGGAGGAACTATGGAAATACCGTTAAGATCGAAATACTCTCTTTTAATCACTTCATTCTGATTATCAGATATAGTATTTATTCCACTTGTAATCGAAACATTGCCGTTACGCACATTAAGAGTAACAACATCACTGACTGTGGTAACACCATTATATTTATAAATACTCTGTACACCTGCTGTAGTCACACCATCAAGATAAATACTAATTTCGCGAGTTGTAGCATCTAATGCAGAAATATTGTTATTATTATTAAAGTCAAAAGGTATGTTAGTCAACGACTTGTAATCACCAAGAGAGTAATCTTCATCAGTCAACTCAAAAAGGTCGCCGTCAATAAAAATACGATAATACAGACAACTGGTATCAAGTATCACTTGATTGTCCGTGAGGACAGGTATGTTAAACCGGAAACTATAATAGCCATAATAGTTAAAGTATCTATCGTGATACTCAAGCTCATTGGGATTGGCGGGGGTGCCTGCTGCCGAAATTTGATAATGCAGTTCCAAATCTGGGAAACTTATAAGCTCACGTAGTGCGTCAGTATAAAAATTGAAAATAAGAATTTTATCAGAATCAGATGCCTTCAGATTACCAGTCTCTTGATCAATAACCATTACGTATGGTTCGTCATCAGGACCAAGCACATAATCACCAATATTCTCATCAAAACTCATCCATTTTAGATATACAGGAAATACTTCGGTGTATATACCAGCAATCTGATTTTGCTCAAAGTAGATTTTGTCACCCTCTACTCTACCTTTTATTGTACCCTTAGGCATACTCTGACAAAGCCCACGGAGGTAGAACTCCTCACCCTCAGTAGCTACTTCAACTATATAACCGGACTCATCCTGAAAATTAACGTAGTGCTCTATTTTTGCTCCCTGAGGTATCTCAGCTATATTAAATTCGGTAGGAGTATAAACCTGCGTCAAATCGGCATATCCTGTCCAACTCAAATCATCTTCCCATATAATTCCGACAGCATAATCATCTCCGAGAGAATTCATCTGAATGGTTCCGTTTGCAGCCACACTAAATGTAATGCTATCTATTGTAGGGTCATAGACATACGTACTCCAGCCGGTTTCATCAGTTTCATATTTCAATGCCACCAGAGAAGCTCCAAGTTGATAAGCATCAAACCAGTTTATAGTCTGCGGCAAATCGACTGTAATTTCATTGTCTTTCAACAGACCCATGATATATGTATCCTGAGCTGCACCACTGATGAAATTATGGAAATATACTTCTCCATTATCAGCCATTACTATATCAGCATAAATTCCTTCTTCCTCATAATAGGAAATGTATGCTATCATAGATACATAGCCTGTACAGGCTTTGGTATATGTATGTTTCTGACCTTGCACTTGCGTAATTACATCAGCGGGTGATGATGTAATTTCAGCCATAGAGGGAACTGACATTTCAGGTACAGCACATTTACCGGCAACAAGATTATGGCCTTTGATAATGATGTCACTGGTCAGTTCAGAACCATGATTCGGCCACTGCGAAAGCGGCATACGTGGAGCAGCATACGTAGCCGAAGAGGCCAACGCCATGCAGCCAATAAGAAATAGGGATAGAAAATCTTTCATATAATTTATTTAAAACCGAAATTACACACATAATAAATAGCGAGAGCAACTTACATCTGTCGCTCGTTTCACAATTGTAAGCTGGTTTATGATACCATCAACATTCGCAAAATTACAGATAAATTTCTATATTTACAATATTTTATCTATTTATTCAATTTTTAACTCTCACCCGGATTCAATTTTTCTCTTTTTATAACTTATAGCATCTGTATCCTGAAGATTCGGAGCGTCCAGAGACACCGGAAAAATATCTTGTCTAAATTAAGTCTGCCTAAATTAAGTAGTCCTTAAAAAATTTGTATGGTTTCAGAACTATTTGATTCCACACGGTGTTATAAATACAGAAAATCAGCTGAGACATTTGATAAATCAGTGGTTTTCGATTCATGATGTTAGGTTAGTTGAAAGTATTATGGAAAACACACAAGGCGCCAATCCGTGAGGACAGGCGCCTTGCATATTTTATAGGTTACGTAAAGTTTGTAGGCTTTACTTTATAAAACGAGTCTTACCGTTGATTAAGTAAACGCCTTTCGGCAGAGTGGCAGTATCAATCTCTGAACTGAGACCCCATACAGTGCCGTCAAGACCTATGACACGATTGTCGGCAAGCGGTGATGCAGCGGCAATTGAACCTACACCAGCGCCACCATCTGACTCCAGACACCAAGCCTCAGCCGATTTGACTTTGACTTCACCGGCTGACCAGAGAGCCACACCGTCAGCGTCAGCATCGTTAGGGAACACACGTATGGAAGTAGCCCAACGGTCATTAACAAATATATCAACTACCGAATGGTCAGCATAGACATCAAGAGTCACTTCGCCTCCTTCAAGCACAGACTCAGGCAAAATCGCTGTGTAAACGCCATTATAGAGACGAGCATCATTGCTGATACGATTAAGAGTTGAGAAATCGGCTGTCAGTGTACGAGTGACAGGGTTGAACGAAATCACACCCTCACCATGTGAATTACCAAACAGACTCACACCGAATGGTGCTGAGCCAGCTTCAAATGTTGCACGTACTTCAACAGCACGTCCTGTGACAGACTCAAGAGTGTGACGGCCGTTAAAAGACATCTCCCCTACCGATTGATGAGCATTAGCCGAACGCATCTGCTTCAAACCCTCGTAAGGACGCTGCACCAGATTGCCTTGAGAATCAAGGCTCCATTCACGTGGCAGCGAGTAAGTATGTGCCCATCCGAGACGGTGGTTAGTCTCACCAGGCAGTTTATCAGGTACGATACCAAGTACAATAGTCTTGCCATTGTGCTGATAGATGGTAGGAGACAGCAGGCCGTAGCCATCTTCACTTATCATTTCCACCATACGTGGAGCAGACGAATCTGAATCAGGAACAAAATGACCCTGAGCATCTATATCACCTGTCCAGTAAAGAGTACGAACACCCTTCGAAGTATTGAGTGGTGTAGCAGTAAACAGCCAACGGTCACCGATACGTGTCACTGTAGGCATTTCCCAGAACACTCCACAAGTAGCAGCATCACTACCGGTAAAGAATGCATCACCATCGTTGCTCCATGAACCAGAAGAAGGATTATAACGATGTAGAGTGGTAGTACCTACGCCATTACGCGAACTACCAACTATAATGTAAGCATTATCACCATTACGGAAGAAGTAGGGGTCACGGAAGTCATCACTCAGTCCAGAAGGACGACCATTGATTATCGGATTAAGTGCGCTCTTATTCCAATCACGCAGACTCTCGTCTTCAGGAGTAGCCATAGCTATCGTAGCACGAGCATAATCGACAGCTGTATAGATTATAGCCGGTTTGCCACCACTGACAACATCATCAGTAAAGACATTTCCAGACCAACAACCTTTTATATCATAATTTTCGCCTGGAGCAACCGCTATAGGTTCCTCCTGCCAGTCGAAGAGATTAGCTGAACTTATATGTCCCCAGTGCAAACGAGCCATATATGGTCCCTGCGGATTCTTCTGAAAGAAGACGTGATAACGACCATCGCTATAAGTCATACCGTGCGTCTCATTGGTCCAACCAGCTGAAGGCATACCATGGAAACGCGGACGCAACAAATCACCCTCAAAGCGTGAAGCAGCCACCACGAAGTCAGCAACGTTCTCAGCCTTTTGGCTAGCAATCCAGCTTTCGTCTTTAGTCTCGTCGAAAATAGTAAGGTCATCAATCATACCTGAGAAAGACGAAAGTCTGAAAGGCCCGCTCTTCTTCTCCTGACGGTCATAACCGATAAGTATATCGTTGCCTCCTATGGTAACTGCACCATTGCAACGACTCTCTCCTACCAGTTCGCCATTAAGATAAAGACGTGCCTTACGATCAGTAGAATTAACAGTCAAAGTGATGTGACACCATTCGCCACGCGGTAATATACGGTCAGCTTCAATAGTAACTGGCCAGCCACCGGCATAAAATTCCACACCCCATTTACCATGTATACCCAGAGAGAAATCGAAACCAGATTTGGCATCTGTATCAAGACAGTCTGCTATAGATACACGTTCGGTAGTCTGCTGGTCAATACCGATAATAGGATATGCTTCTACAGCGCACCAGAGTGATACTGTCATATCAGTAGCTTGGTCAAGCACTTTATTAAGCTGTCCATGTACAGTAGTGGTATAACCGTCCAGACGGAGAGACTGACCTACTGCACCGGCTACATTTTCAGGAGCAAAATTGCCTCCTACCTCGCAGACATTACCGCTTACAGTCTCGACGACATTGCCATCTTTAAGATCAAAAGGATAATGAGCCACAACAGTAGCCTGAGCGCTTCCAGCAGCAATAGCCATCAGAAGCGTTAGAGAGGGGTAAAGATATTGTTTCATATAAATGATGATTGCTGGTTATTATTTTGATAGTCAGATTTATGGTCTAAATTTACAATACGCGGATAAAGGAAAAGGGGATTGTAACTGTAAAAGAATGGTCCCGGCCGACAGAAGCTGTCACCGGGACCAAGCTGTCTATACAGATTAACGAAAAAATATATATCGTATTATCTGTTATCCGCTTAAAAATACTTACTTCAGATAATTGATGATATTCAGAGTAAGCTGCTCTACATTATGCTGGTAGGGATTAGCACCTGAATTCTGATTCCATTCGTAAGCTGCGAAACCGTTTGCTACGCAGCGGCCGTGCTGGCTATTGGGATTGAAATCTACCAGACCGGCTACACAGTGGTCGCGTACATGACCCCATGTGGCAAGTACAAGAGAGTTGGTTGTTACCTCGAAGTTCTTGATAACGTCAGCATAGCCACCATTACCATAGAGGTTGCAATCCCACATACAGTTGTGGTCTTCACGCTGACCAGGACCGATAAGAGGTACAGTCAGATAACCGTAATTGTTGGGGTCCTCTAAAGTAATGTCTTTGTATATGGCGTGTGCAGTGCGGTCATAGTAACCTTGAGCACCGTTATCCTTGAAGTCTATACCGAGGAAAGGATTGATTACCCATACATCATCACCAGTACCACCATCACCGTTACCGAAGATAGTTGGACCCATATCGGCAGGAACTATATTTAAGGGTACAGTCAGCTGAGTAGCCATGTTGGAAAGATAAAGATTACCACCAGCTGCAGTATAAGCCTTAAGAGCTGCGATAGTTTCAGATGAGCTTACACCGTCGGGAAGATTCTCCCAACCATAGGGAAGACCTACACGGTCTATCTCAATCCAAAGTACAGTATATTCTTCAGGGTCAAGAGATGCTATTTGAGAAATAGTTACAAATTCGGCATCCGGAAGAGTAGCAAACCATGCAGCGGCAGCACGTTCATCATCATCAGGAAGCTGTGAGGGTGAATCAGCAAGAAGCAGATAAGCTGCTTTAGTAGCTACTTTTTCTATCACAACAGCAGCGGCAGATGCCGGTTTAGCTGTATAGAACTCATCATAAATAACCTCAACTGAGTATACCAGTTCTTCACCCATAGGCTGTTGCTTAAGCTCGCAGCTTGTGACAGCGCCCTCAAACTGAGCTACCTGAGTGCCATTGCAGAGCACACGTACACCAGTAATACCAGCTGCTGAAGGAAGACTCCAATTCAGTGTAACAGTACGTCCAGAAACCTGTGAGCGCACACTGCTGGCAGCAGGAAGTTCTTCGAAAGGAACAGTAGCATCAACTGATACACCTTCCGACACGTGATTGTCAGTGTAAAGTACCTTAACAGTGTAAAGCACTGTCTGATCCATAGGCAGACCCTTTACAGAGTAGGTTGTGGCATTACCCTCAAGAGTAACGGCGTTACGGAAGTCACCGTCGCGTATTACGCTTACACCTGTTATGTCCTTTGCCGAGGGCAGAGACCATGTCAGGGTCACAACACGGTTTTCAACCGATGCCTTGAGGTCGCGCACAGTCTCAAGACCTGTCACCTCCTCGTAGCCTCTGGGAGTGTAATCGGAACATGCACCCAGCATCGAGAAGATTGCCATCACCAACAGTGATAGGCTATATGATTTTATTTTCTTCATCGCTGTTTATTTGTATGAATCTGATGTTAGATATTGATTACTTATACAGGTCACCGGCGTTATCAACCTGATTTACAGGAATCGGGAAGTAAAGCTCGTCTTCACTCAGATTAGCGCCTTCGTAATAAGAATGATGCTTAACCTCTGAAGCATAGTAAGCATTTACTACCTCAACAGCATTACCCCAGCGCAGCAGGTCGAACCAACGCAGACCCTCCATAGCGAGTTCCAGACGACGTTCCATACGCACAGCTTTACGAGCGTAGTTCTGGTCCCAACCGGTAGCAGGATATTGGCCTACAGAATAGCTGGCTACATTAGGATTACAATCTATCGGAGTGTAAGAACCGTCTACCGAACGAGCAGCCTTGGCACGCACATCGTTGATAAGCTGACGAGCTTCGTCAAGACCAGTGTTCTGCTCAATAAGAGCCTCAGCACGCATCAGCATAACGTCAGCATAACGTATGAGCTGGAAGTTGAGCGATGAAGCACCCCAAGGTACAATACCTTTCTCTACGAAAGGAGAATCGGGCGAGGGATAAGGCTTCTTACCTGAATACTGTCCGTACATCTCAAGGTTACGGCACCACTTCTCATTGTACATATAACTACGCCAGTACATGCCTATACGTCCAACTGTGAAGTCGAGACGAGGGTCAACATTACCTTCATAGTCTACACTGAGTACATCAACATCATTGAAAGTATCGAAGTAAGGAAGACCCTGTGCGTCGGTACGGAAAGCATTGACAAGGTTCTGTGAAGCTAAATAGAAGTCGTCACCGTTACCGTAGAGGTTACCTTCAGACCATGTACAGTTAAGACAGTTGTTGTAGTTGTACTGGTTAGGTGTTTGGGCTGACGAGAACTGTATGGCCATAACCGATTCATACTGATTGTTCATCTCAGGCTTCGACATATCGAGGAAGTTAGGATAAAGCTCATACTTGCCAGATGATATGACATAACCTGCATACTGACCAGCCTCAGCCCAATCAGAAGTGAAGAGGTCAACACGTGCTAAAAGAGCAGCTGCTACATATTTGTTGAAGCGACCTGGATCTTTCTGAGTCTCTTTCATCACTTTATAAGCATCGCGGAGATCCTGCTTGATGAAATCGGCTATCTGCTGACGGCTGTACTGGTCAGCACGGCAAGAACTTGGGTCCTCTACAGTCTCATCGAAATAAGGGAACTTCTGGAACAGACGCAGCATGTCGAAATAATAGTAGGCACGAAGTGTCTTCATTTCACCTATACAAGCTGCTCTATCCGCTTCATCCATATTATTCGCGTTCTGAAGAGCACGTATGGCAGTGTTACAACGGCTGACAGAGAAGAAATTGTTACGCCATTTGAAGTTGATTACATCGTTGTCACTCTGTACGTTGCCAACTTCGAGCTGGTGCATGTAACCTTCCATAGTTACACCGTCACCACCCTTAAGGGCATCGTCTGAACGAAGGTCAAGCACCCAGTTGGTAATAGGACCGGCAAACGATTCGTTGTTACCAAAATAGTGGCAAAGAAGTGTGGCATAGGCTGCGATCATGACATCGGTAGCCTCGTCTTCGCCCATCTGCTCTTCGGTGAAGACTCCCTGGGGCTTGGTGTCGAGCAGGTCGTCACATGAAGTGAAGGTCGCACCGGCCGACATAGCCATCGCCGAGATAAGAACCTTGCTTATGATATTTTTGCTGAGTTTCATTGTGTTGTCTTATTAGAGAGATTTTGGCTTAGAACTGAAGGTTAAGACCGAGAGTAAATGTACGTGGACGAGGATATGCACCATTGTCGATACGTGCACCGTATTCGCCGGGAAGTATTTCAGGATCAAGGCCCTTGTAATCTGTGATAGTAAATACGTTCTCTACCTGACCGTAAACATCGAGTGAGCTTGCACCTATCTTGCTTACTATGTGTGAAGGAAGCTGATATGAAAGCTTGATATACTTCATCTTCATATACGAACCGTTCTCTACGTAGTAGGTTGAGAAACGTGCCTCGTTGTTATCATCAGTAAGTGAAAGAGCTGGAATATCACTACCCATATTTGTAGGACTCCATGCGTTGAGGATGTCTACTGAACGGTTGGTAGCAAGGTTACCATAGCTCATAGAGTAAAGCTGACGTTTCATGTGGTTCTGGATATCGAAACCGAAGTCACCAGCCATGAACATATCAAGTGTAAAGGCTTTGTAACGGAAAGCAAGGTTGAGACCAAGCGACAAATCAGGATTGGGGTCACCGATGATGCAGCGGTCGTTATCATCAATCACACCGTCACCGTTAAGGTCGCGGTACATCAGACGGCCAGGAGCGGCACCAGTCTGTGAAGCGTGGTTAGCTACTTGTTCAGCACTCTGGAAAATGCCATCGCATACATAACCGTAGTAAACACCCATCGGCTCGCCAGGTATGAGGCGCTGGTCACCACCGATAAACTTCTGACGTGAGTTAAGCTTAGTAAGCTTATTCTTATATTGTGATAAATTGACTGAACCATTCCATGAGAAGTCACCGTACTGAGGACTGCTGTAACCTAAAGTTACTTCCCAACCATGGTTCTTCATGCTACCTGTATTGAGCCATTTTGAAGCATTCTCACCTGCTACCTCGAGAGCTGGTGGAATGGTAAGCATATTCTTGGTGTTTTTGATAAAGTAGTCAGCGCTAAGGTTGATGGCTCCATTCAGGAACTGAACGTCGATACCAATATTGTTCTGGTAGGTTGTCTCCCATGTCAGATCGGGGTTACCGGTGGCAGAAAGTGTGATACCTGATACAGTATTGGAGTTGGTACCTTCGATGTCGTATGCACCGTTACCGGTGTTGAAGATATAAGTTGAGTAAGCAGGATAAAGCGGTGGAATATTAGCGTTACCGTTCTGACCCCATGAGTAACGTATCTTAAGGTCGCTCAGTACTTCATTCTGGGGGAAGAAAGCTTCCTGGGTAGGACGCCATGCTACAGAAACTGCAGGGAATGTACCACCACGGTGGCCTTTGGCAAAACGTGAGTTCTCGTCACGACGTATAGTGAAAGCTACAAGATAACGGTCTGCGTAGTTATAGTCAATCTTGCCGAAGAGTGAGAATACTGACCACTGGGTCTTGCCACCGCCACTGTTCTGTGTACCTGTACCTGCACCTACCTGCATGTAGTCAGTATCAGTGAAGGCATAGCCCTGACGTGAACCGCTGAGGTCCTTGAAAGTATAACCGATAGCTTCTGTACCGAGCAGTACTGAAAGGTGATGTACTTCGTTGAAGATATTGTTATAAGCAGCAGTGTTAGTCCATGTCCATGTGTCACCCTGACCATAAACGCTGGCTACACTATTGACATCGCTGGGGTTGGTAGCACGATTGAGTGTTACGTTGAAATACTGGCTATGCTCAATACCGATATTCGACTTAAGCATCAGACCATCTATAGGCTTAACCTCGATAAAGGCATTACCAAGTATACGCCAAGAGCTAAGGTCGTTGTCACGCTGGTTAGCGATAAGCTGTACAGGGTTAGCAAGGTCAGAACCTATCAGTGAAAGAGGAAGTGTCCAATCACCATTGAGACCGCGTACCGGCAGAGCGGGATGCTGGCTCATGGCTGTGAAAGGAATACCACGGTCACCTGCTACGTCTACACCACGGTTTTTCCAGTTGGCTACTACAAGATTCTCACCAACGCTTACATACTTGCAAAGGTCAAAACGTGTGTTCAGACGAGCTGAATAACGACGGTAGAAAGTATCCTTGATGTTACCGTTCTGATTGATATAGTTAAGAGAGAAGAGTACTGAACCTTTCTCAGTGTTGTTAGTCACTGTGGCGGTAAGATTGTTAGTCCATGCTGTGCGATAAACTTCATCCTGCCAGTCAGTATTGGTAGTTGGGAAGTTAGGATTACCATCTACATAAGGCTGAAGCACTGGAGTCTCACCTGAACCATAAAGAGAATGAGAAGGAACAATGTGCGATGCTTTTGAAGCAGCCCAGTAAGCTACACCCCACTGGTCAGCGTTAAGCATGTCATAACGTTTTGCGATAGTCTGTGCGCTGACAGCATAATTGACACTTACTGTCATACGGTCGCCTTTACCATGCTTGGTAGTAATGATAACTACACCATTGGCAGCACGTGAACCATAGATTGAAGCTGAGGCAGCATCTTTAAGTACCTGCAGGCTCTCTATGTCCGAAGGGTTGATACAGTTAAGGTTGTCGGTAGGCACACCGTCGATGATGTAGAGTGGGTCATTGCTTGAATTAGCTGTTGACATACCACGCACGCGGATTGAACCTGTACCACCAGGAGCTGCATCAGGCACTACATTTACACCAGGCAGCTTGCCAGCCATAGAGTTCATGATGTTACCAGAGTTCTCACTCAGAGGCTCCTTCATGTTCATGACCGATACTGAACCTGTAAGGTCAGCTTTACGTACTGTCTGATAACCTACAACTACAAGCTCGTCGAGCACTGCATTGTCTTCGGTCAGCTCGATTACCATACCGTCTTTGGCAGCAACGACTACAGGAGTATAACCTACATACGAAACCTTGAGGTCGTCACCTTCAGCTACCTTGACAACAAAGTTGCCATCAATATCAGTAGCAGCACCCGCAGAGGGATTATTTACTGGAATGACTGTGGCGCCTATTAGAGGCTCACCATCAGTCTTCGAGAGGACCGTTCCTCTGATAGTCTGATTCTGGGCGTAGGCTCCTAAGGAGACAAGAGCCAGAATCATCCATGTCAAGAAATTTTTCATTGGTCGGTTGAGTTAGTTATTTGTTTGTTTAGGATAACACGAGATTGCGCTATCAGTCTAATTACCCTCAAAAAAGATAGTGTCGACTGACAGCGCAAAGTTACGTCCATTTGTAAAAATCAAGCTACTATAAAAAATTCGTACTATAAAAAATTTGTGACAACGCAACATCTATCACATATATTGCAACATTATTATCAGTACTCCTAACATTCCTATGGGTCAACGCCTTACATAAACAAACAATTATACTTTTGAGGTACGTCGCTGTATGTCAGCTGGCAACTCACCGTAACATTCCTTGAAACATTTGGAGAAGTAAGAAGGTGAATTGAAACCTACAGCATACGCTATCTGTGATACCGTGTCTTCTGTCGTAGCCAATAGATGACGTGCTTTGCGTAGACGCATGTTTCGTATAAGTTCGTTAGGTGAGTAATTGGTAAGGGCTTTAAGTTTTCGATACAGCTGCGTACGACTGAACCCCATTCTCTCGGCAACCTCTTCAGTAGTAAGTTCGCTGTTGGCAAGCTCCTCCTCTACTATTTTTGTAAAGGCACGATAGAAATCAGAATCCAAATCACCACTCTTGGCTTTAGTAGGGTCAACTTTAGGTGCTGAGTCGGATTTTGCAGAAGTCGGATTACGTTCCACCAATGCTTCACTGAGCCGACGGCGATTAGCTATAAGTGATTCCACACGTGCCTGAAGCACATCACCTGAGAATGGTTTAGACAAATAACCGTCAGCACCATGACGATAACCTTCACTACGTTGTTCGTCAAGAGCACATGCTGTCAGTAACAATATCGGTATATGACTTGTAGCAGTCTCCTCTTTAAGACGTCGGCAACATTCCATACCATCCATACCCGGCATCATGACGTCACATACCACTAAATCCGGTAGATAACGGGTAGCCATCTTTATACCATAGCGTCCATCGGGAGCTTCCAGTACAGTGTATTCCTCACTTAGAAGCTGTTTCAACATGGTGCGTATGTCAGCATTATCATCTATTACAAGCACACAGGGCTTATCACCAAGTTCAATTTCGGCTACTTCTTCAGGTTCACCGAGTTCCAGATTGACTTCATCACTATTTATATGTACCTTCTCTGCTTCTACGACTATAGTGTTGTTTGTATCAATATGAGTAACAGGAATGGTAAGTGTGAATACTGAACCCTCTCCTTCATGACTATCGACGGTTATGTCTCCACCGTGCATAGTAGCAAAAGCCTTGGATACAGCCAACCCTATACCTGAACCTTGAGGTCTTACAGTTTCAGCCTGATAAAAACGTTCGAACACACGTTTCATATCTTCAGCATTCATACCGCGTCCTGTGTCAGCAACTTTGACAATCAACATATTATTGTCACAACTTACCGTTACAGTTATACTACCATTATCAGGTGTGAACTTAAAGGCATTACTCATTATATTAAAGTATATCCTTTCTACTTTTTCTACATCAAGGGCCATAGTAGTTCCTTCAGGCCATGTATCCTCAAGATGTAGTTTTATATGCCGTTTGGAAGCTAAAGTTCTAAACGAACCAGTCCAATCAGCAAAACATTCACCAGCGTTGACTTCATTGAGCTTAAGTGTAAGTTTACCGTTCTCATACTTACGGAAATCCAGAATCTGATTTATCAGACGCATCAAAATCTTGACATTCTTAGAAGCTAAACCTACTAAAGTACGTTGCGCATCAGTGAGTTGTGAGGCTTCGCGTAGCTGACGTAAAGGTTCGGCTATAAGAGTGAGTGGAGTACGAAGGTCATGAGATACGTTGGTGAAGAAAGCAAGTTTAGCTGTTACAGCTGTATTCAGACGCTCGTTAAGTTCGGCCATACGATCACGCTGTTCTGTAAGTTCAGCTTTTTGCTCGGTAAGTTCTTTCTTCTGCTGTTCAAGTTGCTCGTTCTGACTCTCAAGCTGCTCATTCTGACGTGCAAGAGCTTCCTGCGCACGCTGGCGCTCCCAATATCCGCGCAATAGTGCAAAAATACTTACCGCACATAACAACAATATACATACAATAGCGTATATCAGCGCTCTTTGAGTGGAATGTAATGTAGAAAATTGGTCTACTTTATCTTTAAGACGTGCTATCTTGCGTGTATCTTCAGCAAGGCTGGCACCTTGCAACTGCATCATGTCTACATTCGAAGAGTCTACCCAACGTCCGGTAGACAGTATCAAATTGCGCTGCACTTCTTCTCCATTAAGAATCTCATCTGCCGTACGCATTATTTCATGTCCGCCAGTAGGATAGAACACTGTTGCATCAAGCACACCGTCGGCTACAGCCTTTACACCTGTCGAATCAACACCATCAACTCCTGTTATAATAAGATTGTTAAGGCCACGTCGATTCGCTACCTGACGTGCTGCTATAGCCATACGGTCATTTTGAACCACCAGTGCGTCAATATCAGGATATAATGTCAAAAGCGAATCAGCCAAACGTTCGCCAGTGGCAGGAGTCCAATCAGAACCGTAGGCAGTAGCTAAAAGCTGCATTTGAGGATGTTTATTTATAACCTCCTGTAAGCCTTTGTGACGGTCACGGGCAGGTGATGAACCTATAAGGCCACCTATTTCAAGCACTCTACCTTTGCCTCCGAGACGTTCGGCAACAAATTCACCAGCATTATTACCTATAAGAAAATTGTCTGCACCTATATGGGCAGTATAAGAATTACCTTCGACCATACGGTCAAAAGTAAGTACAGGAATACCTTTCTCAATAGCCTCACGTACTATCGGAGTCAATGCCTTAGCCTCAACTGGCGACATGACTATAATGTCATACCCTTCTTCAATAAAATGACGTATGTCTCGTTCTTGTTTTACAGGGTCATCGTCTGCCGAAAGAATTTCTACTTCCGTACCTGGATAAAATATAAGTTCACGAGCTATTTCATCATTGAATTTTTCACGCCAGTCATCAAGACTGCACTGTGATATGCCTACACGTCTTACAGGCTGCTTGTGACATGAAGCGATGGCCATAACAAGCACAACGCCTAATAAGATAAAAAGCGGATATCTGAGTTTCATGATTCGCGGTTAATAAGGTTATTCCGGGTCAGAGCTGAGATAGATTTACTTATACAGACTTAAAAACATATTTTTAAGTCTGAAATATGTCAGCTTCCCCCATAATCAATCAAGGTGTACAAAAGTGATGCAAATTTAAAACAAATTGCCGAACCAACCAAACACTTTAATACAAATGTTTTCAATATCACAGATGGTACATAGTATGTAACGAATGTTACATTTCCTGTTTTGTTAAGGCTTTTGTATCATACGTATTATACACAAACCTTTGTCATAGTGTAATTTTGCATCAGTAAAATACAAATGACATTCGTTTTTAAGTGAGTATTTAGGTTTAGTTTTTTAGGTTAGTCTCGAAAGATAAGAAATCATTAAGGTAAAAAGATTGTTTTAGTTTATATGCCTTAAAACTCCGGTGCAATATCTCTCCGGTCAAAATATATCCCCTCAACCTCGATGTTAGGTTACTCTCTCCATCTCTCTCCAACAAAAACTGATTAATTTAACAACCCTACATATCTTTTAAGATCAGACACATGAAAAGTTTCATTCATAGCGGTATTATGGCAGTCGCAACACTTCTCCCACTGTCGGCTTCAGCTGCTGATGGCCTACGCATAGAGCGTCAGAATCCATCACATTCCATGGTCCGTGTAGATTCAACAGCCCATTATCTCCTCTTGCCTGTGCAGGAGGGAGTGCCAATTAGTAATATAGAAGTTCTCTCTAATGGCAAACTGGCAAATAAACTAAACGTGGCTTTGGCCGAGAATCGTGTCGATTATTATGTACCCTTCGATCTTACTCCATTCGGAGACTCGAAAGTTGCATTAAATATTGTATCACACGTAAGCCGTAGCACTATACGCGATGCTGAAGATGCAATATGGAACAAACGTATCACTCTGTCAGACACCTTTGACCGTACCAATACAGAAAAGTTCCGTCCTCTCTTCCACCATACTCCTGAATATGGCTGGATGAACGACCCCAACGGTATGTTCTATAAAGATGGTGTATGGCATCTGTATTATCAGTATAATCCCTACGGCTCGAAATGGGAAAATATGAGCTGGGGACATTCTACAAGCCGTGACCTTATCAATTGGGAGCACCAGCCAGTAGCCCTGGTAACAGACGATTTGGGTGCAATCTTCAGCGGCTCGTCAGTAGTAGACCACAACAATACAGCCGGTTTCGGAAAGGACGCTGTCATAGCACTCTACACTTCTGCCGGTCCGAGTCAGACTCAGAGCCTTGTATGGAGTGATAACGATGGTCAGACTTTCAATCATTATGACGGAAATCCCGTTATATTCTATAATCGTGAAAGCCGCGACCCCAATATGTTCTGGTACGAACCACTGCAGCAGTGGGTACTTGTATTGGCCTCAGCGCTTGACCACGAAATGCTTATCTTCAATTCGCCTGACCTTAAGAATTGGACACTTGCAAGCAAATTCGGTCAGAATTTCGGTGCACAAGGTGGTGTATGGGAATGTCCTGACCTTGTAGAACTAAGTATTGACGGTACTGACAAAAAGAAATGGGTACTTCTCTGTAACCTCAATCCCGGCGGTATATTCGGTGGTAGTGCCACACAATACTTTATAGGTGATTTCGATGGTAAGACTTTTACTCCCGATGACCCTGAAACAGTAACAAAATGGATGGATTACGGTAAAGACCACTATGCTACTGTAACATTCAGCGGTGCTCCCGATGGACGTACAACAGCTCTTGGCTGGATGAGCAACTGGGAATATGCTAATGATGTACCTACCATGCAATTCCGTTCAGCCAATACCATAGCTCGTGACTTGTCACTTTTCACAGCTCCTGACGGTAATCTCTATATGGCTTCTGCTCCATCAGCTGAATACAAAACTATGCGTGGAAAAGTAAGTCGTTACGGTTCAGCTTCGCTCGGCAAAAAAGCCCGTAGTTATGCTTTACCTTCAGCCAATCAGGGTATCTGCGAAATAGTATTTGATATCGAAATGGGTGACAATTCCATAGCTGATGTAACGCTGTCAAACGCACAAGGTGAAAAAGTTATAATGACTCTTGACGCAAAGAACGACACCTTTGCTATGGATCGTAAGGAAAGCGGTGTGACTTCATTCAGCGAAAACTTCCCTTCTGTTACCGTAGCTCCTATGCATGCCGACAGCAAGAACTGGCAAATACGTCTGTTCGTTGACCGCAGCAGCATCGAAGCCTTCGAAGGTCGTGGACGTATGGCAATGACAAATCTTGTCTTCCCTGAAAATCCCTACACTTCAATCTCTATGTCGGCTACAGCAGGCAAGGCTAAACTCAAAAACCTTGAGATATATCCCTTACAGCCTTCCAAGTAAGTCTATTCTTACCCTCTAACCAACAACGCTAACAATCATGCCAACAAATCAAAACACAATACAGACTCCGGCTAAGACCACCATGGCTCAGATGGTGCCCGTGATGCTCTGCTTCTTCACCATGGGTTTCGTAGACCTTGTGGGGTCGGCTACCAACTTCGTTAAGGAAGACCTCAGTCTTTCGGCAGCCCAAGCTGGTTTTATACCCTCGCTGGTATTCTTCTGGTTCCTCATCTTCTCTGTGCCCACGGGCATACTGATGAACAAGATAGGCCGTAAAAACACTGTGATGGTATCACAGATTCTCACAGTGATATCACTTATTATGCCTATCTTCTTCGAGGGGTATTACCTCATGCTTATAGCTTTCTCACTGTTAGGCATCGGTAATGCTGTGATGCAGACTTCACTTAACCCACTTGTATCGGGTCTTATCTCTCCTGCACGTCTGGCTTCTACACTTACTTTCGGCCAGTTTGTAAAGGCACTCGCCTCACTGCTTGCTCCCTATCTTATGGCTTGGGGTGCTGCTCAGATTATTCCGACATTCGGTCTTGACTGGCGTATTGTATTCCCGATATTCGCTATCGTCAACGTATTCTCTATCGCTATGCTCAGCGCCACACCGATACGTGAAGAAAAGCCCGACCGTGTCACCGGCTTTATGGAATGTGTTAAACTGCTCAGCATTCCTTTTGTATCGCTCTGCTTCGTAGGTATCATGTGCCACGTAGGTATTGATGTTGGTACAAACACCTTCGCTCCTCAGATTCTCATTGAGAAATTTGGCTATTCAACTGCTGATGCAGTTATCGGTACACAGATGTACTTCTATTTCCGTACAGGTGGCTGTCTCTTAGGCTCATATATTCTGGCTCGTGTATCGGCCCGTAGTTTCTTCGGCTTTAGCGTAGCCTGCATGATTCTCGGTATCGTGGCTCTCTTCGTAGCTACTTCACAGTTTATCGTTCTGGCTGGTATAGCTCTGATAGGTTTCGGTAACTCTAACGTATTCTCGGTAGTATTCGCTCAGGCTCTTAACCGTCAGCCCAAAGAAAAGAATGAGGTATCAGGCCTTATGATTATGGGTCTTTTCGGTGGTACAATATTCCCTCTCTGCATGGGCTTTGCTCAGGGCAGCATGGGTGTAGCCGGTGCAGTTGCCGTAATGGCCATAGGCGTTCTCTATCTCCTCTATTACACATTCCAAATCAAGAAAACAGCATAACACTTCTTTATCATGAAAAAGTATGTAGTCGGTATGGGCGAGGCACTCTGGGATGTGCTGCCCGAAGGTAAGAAAATCGGTGGCGCGCCCGCCAATTTCGCTTATCACGTGTCGCAATTCGGTCTTGACAGCTGTGCTGTCAGTGCTATAGGTGACGATGAGCTCGGCAAGGAGCTGCTCGATAACTTCAATAACGTCGGTCTTAACTACCGCATAGCTCAGGTACCCTACGCTACCGGTACAGTACTCGTCGAACTCGATGCAGCCGGTATCCCTCAGTACAACATTAAGGAAAATGTAGCTTGGGATAACATTCCGTTCACTCCCGAACTTGAAGAACTGGCGCAGAACACAACAGCTGTCTGCTTCGGCTCACTGGCACAGCGTAACGTAGTGTCGCGTGAAACAATGATGCGCTTCCTTGACGCTATGCCTAAAAATGACCCCAATCAGCTCCGTGTATTCGACATCAACCTGCGTCAGGGCTTCTATACCAAAGAGATTATAACCGAGTCAATGGAGCGCTGCAATGTGCTTAAGATAAACGATGAGGAACTTGTCACTATCAGCCGCTTGTTTGGCTATCCTGGCATTGACCTTCAGGACAAATGCTGGATTCTGCTCGGCAAGTACAATCTCAAGATGCTTATCCTTACCTGTGGCGTAAACGGTAGCTACGTATTTACTCCGGGTAGTGTTTCGTTTGTTGAGACTCCTAAGGTAGAAGTAGCTGATACAGTAGGCGCTGGTGATTCATTCACTGCTACTTTCATAGCTCAGATTCTTAAGGGTGCTTCTGTACGCGATGCACACAAAGCAGCTGTAGAAGCTTCAGCTTTCGTCTGCACTCAGAAAGGTGCTATGCCCCGCTTCCCTGAATATATCCTCAATCCTAAGAAAGAGGACACCAAGGAAATTTCTGAAGAGCAGGTAATAATCAAACAATAACATACCTATCATATAACCTGT
>CAYNUE010000004.1:0-88162 GCA_964400325.1 uncultured Sangeribacter sp.
ACCTCGTTGAAGAAGGTAATTCCGTTGAAGAATATGAGGCTAATCTCAAAGCTGTTGTAGCTTACATTAAAGAGAAAATGGCAGCCACTGGTATCAAGAACCTCTGGGGTACAGCCAACGTATTCGGCCATGCACGTTACATGAACGGTGCTGCTACAAATCCCGATTTCGACGTTGTAGCTCGTGCTGCTGTTCAGATAAAGAACGCTATTGACGCTACTATCGAGCTGGGCGGTCAGAACTATGTATTCTGGGGCGGCCGCGAAGGTTACATGAGCCTGCTCAATACCGACCAAAAGCGTGAGAAGGAGCATCTGGCAATGATGCTCACTATGGCTCGCGACTATGCTCGCTCGAAAGGTTTTACCGGCACATTCCTCATTGAGCCCAAACCTATGGAGCCCAGCAAACACCAATATGATGTCGACACAGAGACTGTTATTGGCTTCCTTAAAGCCCATGGTCTTGAAAAAGACTTCAAGGTTAACATCGAAGTCAACCATGCAACTCTCGCTGGCCATACCTTCGAGCATGAGTTAGCAGTAGCAGTTGACAACGGTATGCTTGGCAGCATTGACGCTAACCGTGGCGATTACCAGAACGGTTGGGATACTGACCAATTCCCCATTGACAACTATGAGTTAACTCAGGCCATGATGCAGATAATCCGCAATAATGGTCTCGGTAATGGCGGTACTAACTTTGATGCCAAGACTCGTCGTAACTCAACCGATCTCGAGGACATCTTCATCGCTCATATAGCCGGTATGGATGCTATGGCACGTGCCCTTGAGTGCGCCGCTAACGTACTTGAGAAATCACCCTACAAAAAGATGCTAGCTGACCGCTACGCCTCTTTCGACAACGGCGAAGGCAAGGCTTTCGAGGAAGGCAAGCTTACTCTTGAACAACTCGCTGAGATAGGACGCCGTATTAACGAACCTGCTACTACATCTGGCAAGCAAGAACTCTACGAAGCTATCGTCAATATGTACGCTTAAACTTCTTACAGTAAATAAAAACTGACAAATTCTAAATTCAACAGACTAAAATAAAAGGCTGACACATCCTTTTCTGCTTGAAAAGGTGTGTCAGCCTTTTGGCTTAATTAATGGTAACATGCTTCAGTCTTTGAAATCTGTGGAAGCAGTTATATAGTCATGAAGACGGCGATAAAAAGGATGAGAACCAAGAGTAGTGGAGTCTCCAATCAGAATCAGCTTCATACGTGCACGAGTCATGGCGACATTCATCCGTCGCAAATCTCGAAGGAAACCAATCTGACCTTCGTCATTGCTACGTACCAACGATACTATAATAACATCACGCTCTTGTCCCTGAAAACCATCGACAGTATTGATAGTAATCAGATGTCGATAAGGTTTAAACCACGGGGTATTCCTTAGGAGACGTCGTAAATACTGTACCTGAGCACGATAAGGAGAAATAATACCTATATCAATCCGTTCGTCAAGTACACGCTCACGTCCAATACGCTCAAGATACCGCTGTAATACTTCAAGAGTCAGCAAAGCCTCATCTCGGTTAATACGGCCAAAATTCTGACCAGAAACAGCCTCACGAAAAGTTTGCTCATCACTATCATTTTCTTCGCTCACCGATACAGCCGTATCTATCCATTCAAGAGGAGTATCAAATTCAAGAATACCACGATGTTCCACCTCAGGGGCAGCTTTGATAGCTCCACCATAAAACCACTGGTTGGGGAACTCCATGATTTCACGACTCATGCGGTATTGAGTAGTCAGAAGTGTAACAGTTTCAGGATGCATGGCCACAAGACGTTCCATAAGGGATATGCCCAGACCACCACGCATGGCTTCATAACTTTTGACAGTAGCAGGAAGCTGACAATGGTCACCAGCCAATACTATACGCTGAGCACGACGTACAGGTATCCAACAGGCAGCCTCAAGAGCCTGCGCAGCTTCATCAATAAAGACTGTGCCGAAACGCATACCTTCCAACAGACGACTCGCACTACCGACTAATGTACAGGCCACTACACGCGACTGGCTGAAAAGGTCAGCATTGATACGTATTTCCAATTCAGTGGCACGTGAACGAAGACGATCCATTTTCTGGTGCCATTGGTCACTGCCACGGCGATGTCCCTGTAATTCGCGTATAGCCTTACGTATACTCCATAGCACTGGATAGTCAGGATGAGCCTCAAAACGCCGCTCGTATGTAGAAGCAAGCATCTTATCATTGACACGAGAAGGATTGCCTAAGCGCAACACACTTATACCACGATCGGCAAGACGCTCGGAAATCCAGTCTACTGCCATATTACTTTGAGCGCAAACAAGCACTTGACTTTCACGATGCAGAGTCTCATGTATTGCCTCGACAAGAGTTGTAGTTTTGCCAGTGCCGGGAGGACCATGTACTACGGCTACATCTTTAGCAACAAGCACCTTATTTACAGCCTGCTGTTGCATATTGTTAAGATATGGAAAGCGAAGAGGTGCAAAAGTGAGTTCTTCGGCACGGCGATGCGAATAGACAAAATCACGCAGTTCACCAAGACGTCCTTTTGCCTTGACAAGTCGGTCAAGTGCGTCGGTCATGGCACGATATGTAGTTTCATCGAATGAAAGCATCACTCCGGCACCATTATTCTCAAGATGACTCAAATCAGCATTGTCCGATACTACCACTACCATTCGGTCACCATCAACATAACTCACTGTACCTGCGATATGATGCTGTGGTCGCGCATCTACAGCCTCCCGTAATGTAAAAAGCGATACAGGACGGCCATATTCAAAATTATGGTCGTTGTCATTATCTTCGGAAGCAGGACGAGTAAGTTCAACTACGCGTTGATTAAGAGAATTATAATAGATACGTCCTAAACGTATAGGCCACCAAGCATTGCCACGTTCTACAAGACGTGTCATGCCAATAGTATCAGTAAGACGGCTGAAAGCCTGACGCTCAGCTTCGTATTCAAGTTGCAGTAAACGCCGCTGCTCGGCTATGTTAGGAAAAGAGGTCACGACGAGGCATTGATGAGGAATATCGGGAACGAAGACGCTCAATAAGACGCTGAAGTTCGTGTGAGAAATGATGTCCGGTCCAAACACCCGAATTAGTGAGTATCACCCAGCACTCTCCATCTGGAAAATGTTCGACAAGAGCATGAGTGGAAGAGAGAGTGCCGGTACGTGTCCAACGACCATGACCATCACTTTCGGTCCAGCCACGTGCAAGTTTATGGTCATCATTACCATAAGCCGTAAGAGTAGCAAGAGAAGTAGGAGTAAGTATATTATCTACTACCGGACAACCGTCTACTGACGCTATAAGACGTGCCATATCAGCTGCAGAAGCACACCAACCGCCACCACCCTTTAGAGCACGTATGTCGCTACCTCCATAAACACGGTCAACAAGCCTGCCACTACCGTTGAATTCTTCCACCTGTTCATTGTCAGGACCATAATAACGGCTCTCGCGTTCGCTACGCTCAGCGTAATAATTGGTAGCAGGGCGAAAACCATGACATCCTGCCGGCTTCAATACATTTTCAGTGACATAATCCCAATAGCTATGTCCGGTAACACGCTCTATGACCATAGATAACAACATGTAGCCAAAATTGGAATATATACGTCCGGCACCGGGAGTGAAAGCTATACGCCGTCCCAAGACTATACGCACCAGTTCTTCGGGTGTAGGGGGTGTGTCAAGTCGTTTGGCTGCCATTATCTCACGTGTAGTAAACATAGGGTCGCCGGCACCACGTCCAAAACCACCCTGATGCAACAGCAGATGGTCAACTGTAATATCAAGCATACGGGCATCACACATAGCCTCAGTAAATGAGCTGTCATTAAGAATACCGTTAGGACCGAATACATGACTTTGCAAAGAGAGACGTTTTTCTTCGCAAAGTTTCATAATGGCTATGGCAGTCACAAGTTTTGATGCAGATGCCATACGCATTATAGTAGTTGCTTCCATAGGTTTACCAGCTTCAAGGTCAGCCCAACCATAACCTTTGGCATAGAGCAGCGAATCGTTACGTGTCACGGCTAAAGAAACACCCTTAATTTTCCATTTATCGAGAAAACGTTCTAATTCACGGTCCATAGACTGTAGAGGAGCGTAGATAGAAGAGGTATTAGTGAGGGTATCTGACCACACTATCCCCGAAGATACAGCCGCTTGTACAGACGGCTGAGCTTGCACTGCACCGGAGTGATGCCATAAAGTTATGATTATTACTGCACAGACACATACACTGAACAACATTGTCAGAGTCGTGCCGCGTCTTATGTCTCGTTTCGTCATGATGATGGATTATTATCTTGACAGGATAGTGTCTTACTGTCCGCGAAGTAGGTATATTGCTTTACAGTGCAAAGTTAACCATTTTTTCCGAACCTTTAATGTGTCTGACTTCTTATCGCCAAGACTAACTATAATCGAAAAAACTAAACAAATGTTAGTCATAAACAAAAATTAAAAATTATCCCTTAGATATATTTTTATTAGATTTTATTTGCACATTACATTTTATATCCTTACCTTTGTAACAATTTTTAAACAAAGTCCTCTCTTCAGCAAGCTGTCTTTCTCTTCAGCTCTTGATTAAAAAATGTTACTAAACACCTAATTGTGACATTTTTCTTTCCGCACTCCCCTCTGCAATTATAAGATTTTAACATTCTAATATGAGAGATATACTTCAGCTTTAAAACTTAATCAAATTGTTAGAAGGCATAACTTTTATATTACGAAGGCATAACTTTATATTACACCAATATAACAGAGAACAAATAACCATAAGTATAACTTAACAACAAAGAGCATGAAGAAATTTACATCTTTATGTCTTTCTTCTTTGGTTTGTTTTACCACTGTAGCAGCTCAGGTGACGCCCCTGAAGGCTACTGAGAAGACAGCTAAGAAGACGAGGACAGAAGCTCCCAAAAAAACAGCCGCTAAGGGCGTCAAAGCACCTTCGGCCCTAACATCACGTATGCGTCCGACAACTACTAACGGTCTGACGAGAGAACGCTCAACAACACGTCTGAACACAGGTGTATTGAACAAGCGTTATGCCAAACCCTCAATGTTTGCTCCTGCAGAGGACTCACTCTATGGCTTCCTGGCATACGCTGAAGGCGATTGGAGCAGTATGATTGGCTATTGCTCAATCAATGCTGAAAATGGCTCCTATACAAACGTCTTCCCAGAACAAACTTACATGGCTATGGGTGCCGGTATGGTAGACGGCAAAGTCTATGCTACTGGTTACAGCACATTCTGGGGTATGTTATTAGGTGCTTACATCGTGACTTACGATGCTGAAACCGGTAGCATAGAAGATTATTATGAAGTAGATTTGGAGAGCGGACTAAGCGAACTCTTCCTGTCAGCTGCATTTGATACAGAGGAGATGGCTTTCTACGGTACAACATTCAATGCTTCACAGACCGGATGCATACTCACAAAGTATGATGTAACAAATGGCAGCTGGACTTACCTAGGGGATACCGATGACTTTACGGCAATGACTATCAACCAGACGACTGGTGCCCTTGTAGGTGTAGAAATGGCTGATGATGGCAGCTCGATGCTTTTCGAAGTTAACCGTTCAACCGGTGAGACAGAGCCTATCTGTGAAATAGAGAACTTCACTACTGATTATCCTGGCGGTCTCTGCTATAGCCCCAGTGACAATGCCTATATCTGGAACCCCAACTCTGATGATTGGAGTGCTCTTGTAGCCATTGCTGAAGATGGCAGCACAGAAGCTCTCTGTTATCTTGAAGGTATACCACAGTTCACAGCTCTTGTATGTACTGAGACTGCTGCTCTCGATCCAGCTACTCCTCAGCCTGCCACTTTAGTAGCAGCTGATTTCAAAGATGGTTCACTGAGTGGTAGTGTTACCTGGACCATGCCTACTGAGTCTGTGGACGGTAACGCATTGAGTGGCGAGGTTAATTATACTGTTTACTGTGACAGCCAGGTTATGAGCGAGGGTACTGCTCAACCGGGTGCAGAAGTAACTGTAGATATGACTGTAGCTCAGGGTCAGCATGTATTCAGTCTCGTACCGTCAGTTAACGGTCTTGAAGGTCGTGCTGCTAAACTGACTCTGTATGTCGGCAATGACACACCTGTAGCTCCTGCTGAGGTAACACTTACTGCTACAACAGTAGAGTGGAGCCCTGTAACTACCGGTATACATAGCGGTTATGTAGAGGCAGCAGCCGTTACTTACACAGTAAAACTCAACGGCAAAGTTATAGCAGAAAACATCTCTGAGACAAGTTGTCCCACAGGTCTGAGTGCTGACGCTCCCCTTGAGGCTTATGTAGCTGAAGTAACTGCTTCTTGCAACGGTATGACTTCTGCTGCCACCACATCAAACGATCTCGTTTACGGTGAAGCTCTTCAGATGCCCGTTAAACTTGCTCCTACTCCATCACAGGCTAAACTGTTCACTATCCTTAACAACAATGATGATTCCTCTTCATGGCAACTCGGAGAGATAGATGACAATCAGTATGCCTTCTATTACAGTTACAACAGTCTCAATGACGCTGACGACTGGTTGATGCTGCCTCCAGTAGAAATCAACAGTACTGAGGAACTCATCGGTTTCCAGATGAAGGTTATGGCTGAAAGCGCCAATTATCCTGAGCGTTATGAGGTGAAGATGGGTACAGCTCCAACAGCTAAGGCCATGACCACAACCCTTATCGAACCTACTGACTGCGACTGGACTGAACCGACTATAGTTTCTGCCTATACTCGTGTTCCTGAAGCAGGGGTTTATTATATCGGTATACACTGTATTTCTGATGCAGACAAATATTTCCTCTATGCTTACGACTTTGAAGTTGAGAACACAGGTATCACAAACGACGGTCCGGAAAAGGCTGAGAATGTAACTGTCAAGGCTGCTCCTCAGGGTGCTCTCAGTGCTACTGTAACCATGACATTACCGACCAAGGCTATCAACGGAAACACTCTTTCTGGTGAGGTAACTGGTATTGTTACTTCTGACGCTGCAAAAGCTCAGGTATCAGGTCAGCCCGGTGAAACTGTTTCAGTAGAAGTAGCTACTGTTCAGGGTGACAACCGTCTCAAAGTTCAAACCGAATGTGACGGCAGCTTTGGTGAAATCGTATATGTAAATGTATACACTGGTATAGATGTTCCCGGCGAGCTCACTGATATGACTGCTGAAGTAAGCGAGGATAACCTCTCAGCAAAAGTAACCTGGCAAGCTCCTAGCGTAGGTGCCAACGGTGGTTATGTAGCACCTACTGGTATAACCTACTGGCTCTGTCAAGCTGGATTCTTTGGCTGGACTCTCTCAGAGGAAATTGGTGTAGATGTATACGAATATGAAGTATCTGTACCTGCAGGTGCTCCGCAGGCTACTCAGACTGTAGCTATCGCAGCTGAGAATGAAGTAGGTGTAGCAGTTATTACATTCCTTGATATAGCGCTTGGTCAGCCTTACGAACTTCCCGCTATCGAAAAGTATGATGATGGTCAGCTTACTTACGGTCCTGTTTTAATCTCTAACACTTATGGCACAAGCTATAACTGGGGTGTATATAATCCTGCACTCTTGTTGGGTGAAGAGTTCGCTAGCGAAAATGAATTCGCTGTCATAGCTACTTCCAATGCTGCCGGTGAATCAGTATTGCGTATGCCTAAGTTCTCGACTGCACACTGTGAAAATGCACAGCTTAAATTTACAGTCCTGAATACAATGAGCGACCTGACAGTTTCAGTTGGTGGTTATAACGTTGAGCCTAAGGAAGTATTCCGTCTCTCTTCAGTTAATCACAATCCTGGAACCTACAACACATTCACAGTTGATCTCCCGGCAGATTGCCAGAACAACTCATGGGTATACTATGAGATGACCGTTACAAGCGGTGAAGAAGGTGGTGAATTCGTCCTGGCTGGTTACTCACTCCGCAACATGATTGATTACGACCTTGCTGTAACTCAACTCGTAGGTCCTACGAGCGCTGCTGTAGGTGAAAAGGTAGAATATGCTGCTGATGTTGAAAACTATGGTCTTGAGGCTATGGCTTACAAGGGTGGTAAGTTCACTGTTACTACTGCTGACGGTAAGGTTGTTGCCGAAGCTACAGTTGAGGCTGATGAGATGGTAGATCCTGAGAAGAAAGTTCAGGCATCTTTCTCATTTGACGCAAATGCCGATATGCTTGGCAATCTGACAGTTAAATTCCAGCTCGCAAGCAGCGATATGAATGGTGCTAATGACTCAGCTTCTGCTGAAATGACCGTTAAGAAGGGCGCTGCAGTTGTAGTTACTGACCTTGTAGCCGAGGTTGATCCTCAGAACAATAGTCTTGTTGATCTGTCATGGACAGAGCCTTCTGTACCGACAGGCTATCAGTCATTCGAGGATGAAACTCCATTCGAACTCAGCCCAAGCTCTATCGGTGAGTTTACTAACATAGACCGTGACGGTGCAGATGTTTACTGCTGGAATGGTATAAGTCAGTCCGATCCAGGTATAGGTAACATAGCCTTCAAGGCTGGTGCATTCAGCGTAATCAATGCTCCTCAGGTTGATGAACTGTTTGGTAGCGAGGGTACAATCACTGCTAAAGATGGCGAACAGATGCTGATTGCATTCTGTCCTGTACCTAACGGTGACGTTGACAAAGCTGACGACTGGTTGATTTCTCCCGCTGTAGCTGCAGGTAGCAAGTTCGGCTTCTCTGCTAAGCCGATTACTACTCAGTATGGTGCAGAGGTTCTCGAAATAGCTTACTCAACAGGCTCAGTTAATCCTGACGACTTCGAGGTACTTGAAGTAATCTATGTTGACCAGGAGGATTGGGTTGATTACGAGTTTACACTTCCTGCCGATGCTACTCGCTTCGCTATCCACTATGTCAGCGAAGACATCTTCGGTATCATGATTGATGCTATAACCTTTGAACTTGCCAATACTGGTTCTGTAACCAGCTACGAGGTTTACAAGTCAGTTAACGGTGGTGAGGCTGAAATGATCGGTACAACTTCAGAAACTAAGTACACCGCTACAATCAACAGCGAGGATCGCAATGAATTCTATGTTGTTCCTGTACTTAACAATGGCGCTAAGGGTGAACCTTCGAACAAGGTTGTTGTAGGTAATCAGGTTGGTGTAGGTTCTGTTAAGAACGCTAAACTTATCGCTGGTGGTAAGGGTGAGATAGTTCTGAGTGGCTTCGACGCTGAACCTGTAAGCGTATCAACTCTCGACGGTAAGGTGGTAGCTACCGGTAATACCGATGCTATGAGCCGTATCAATGTTGAAGCTGGCGTATACGTAGTGAAGGCCGGTAAGACTGTTGCCAAAGTAGTTGTAAAATAAATAATTACTGAATCAGCTCTATAACTGATTCCTAAAATAGAAGCGGAGATGTCGTACGTACGACATCTCCGCTTCTATTTTTAACTTAAAATTGTATAAATAATATTTATTCTGTATTTTTAAGTTAAATAAAAAATTTCTCTAAAAAGTATTTTAAATATTGTTAGATTAAATACTAATTATTAATTTTGTCGCGAAAATATTTTTATTCATAGCTTTTAGAAATTATTGAATGTAAGTAAATATAGATTAATTTTTAAGAGCTACTTATATTCTTCTACAAACTTAACGATTTAATTATGAAAAAGTCTTTACTCGCTTTAGCCAGTATCATGATTACTGGCTCAGCCTTTGCAGCGGGAGAAATTATTACGGAGCAACCTGCTGGGGAGCTCCGTACCTTCCATGGCTATTCTTATGCCTCCTATGTATCATCATGGGGTTATTCAGTGTATGAAGATCATGATGGTTATGCGCGTCAGGTGGTATTCGCAGACAATGGTGTCGATGTCTATTTTAAAGACCCCTTCTCAAAACTGACTAAGAACGTCTGGATTAAGGGTACTCTTAATGACGGCATCATTACTGTAGAGACTCCTCAGCTTCTTGAGGTTACCGAAAAAGATGGTGTCGAAACCGAATGGTTTGCACAGCGTCTTAAACCAGAGACTTACGTGGACAACAGAGGTGATACACGTATCAAATGGGTGATAGATGAGGAAAACACTGTTATCACCTATAAATATGAGAATGACTGTATCATTCAGACTGAAGAAGACATAATGTTCGGTCTTGTATCCGATGGCGAACATCAGTTCTATGGTGACGTAAACGTAGTTTACACAGCTGTCAAAGAACAGGTTGCTATGATGCCAGAGGAACTCGCTGAAGATTGGACCATGCGTTATAAGACCACTTATGCTCAGAAAATGCAGATAGCTATAGATAACGACGATGTGTTTATCCGTGGTTTCTGGCCTGAACAGCCCGCTGCATGTATCAAGGGAAAAATTGAAGGCGATAAAATGATTCTTCCTACATCCCAGTATGTCGGCTTTATGCAAGATTCTTATTACACCTACTTCATGGTAACTTCAGTAGACCGTGTATCATCGTGGATACCTCGGTATACCACTGTACCTGACCATCTGGAGTTTGCCTTTGACAAAGAGGATATGTCGTTCACTCCCCTGTTCGACGCAGACATAGTACCCGTAGTACGTTATGGTAAAACCGTCGGTGTCTTGAGTACCAACACTCTTGTAACTCTTGACAATATGAGTTTCAAACAGCAAAGCGAGATAGGTGCACCTGAAGATCCCTCTTTCCAGTTCAGCGAAGGTTGCTTCGGGCTTTATCCCGATTATAACTGGGGGTATATTCGCTTCAATGTTCCCAATCTTGACGTAAAGGGCAATGCACTTGATACAGAAAGTCTTTATTACTCCATCTATCTTGATGATGAAGTACTTGTAATCGATCCGGAAGATGCTAACTACCCTGAGCAGTATAAAGATATCGAAACTCCTATGACTGAGATACCTTTCAACTTTGATAACGGTAACGGCATCACTAAATCAGCTTCGATGTCAGGTCGCTATTTACAGTTCTTCCACCTTGATTTTGACGAAATCGGTGTAGTAAGCATCTACAAGAATCCTGACACAGGTATGAATAGCTATTCAAGAATAACTTATTACAACCCAAGTACAAAGGAAGTACGCTATGTTGATGTTGAAACCGGTATCGAAACTATAGAGACTGATAACGCTCAAGTAGCCGGAATAAGTGTTTATGATCTCTTAGGCAATAAAGTAAGTGCTTCTCACAAGGGCATGGTAATTGAGGTGGTACACTACACTGACGGTACTGTTAAGAGTATCAAGAAAGTTAACCCCTAAATCATACAAATACGGTTAAGTAAACCCGCAAAGGGTGTGTCCTAACTGCCCTTTCAAGCAGTTAAGACACACCCAACTCTTTATTAACCTACATACATAATTTAATAATGGTTATGCGCTACTTCTATAAACATATTTTTACAAGTCTGACAGTGCTTTCTGCACTTTCCACTCTGTCGGCAGCCACTGTAGATTTTGTTAACAATCCTGACGAAAAAAATCTATCATGGTGGGGCACAGGCAAATCGGAAACATACGATATAGCCTTATACATAGCGACTCCTGAATTTATCGGTCTTGATATTACAGCCATAAGTTTTCCGGTAGTGACTGATGAAGCAATAACAGACTACACTATATGGCTTTCTAAAGAATTAAATCTGGAAGATAAGGTTAACGTTGCTGATATTGCGTCAGCGCCTGCAATTATCGAAGGTGAAACAGCAGCTATCTCTCTTGACACACCTTATCGTATTACTGAAGAAGGTGTATACGTAGGTATATCTTTCAACGTAACCGCACGTGAAACAGAAAAACAGAAAAATCCGATTGCCTGTCTAACTGGTATTGACAATTATGGTTTCTATCTACATACCTCACGTACCTATACACGTTGGGCTGAACGCTCAGAAAATATTCCCTACTCTATTCCAGTAACTCTTACACTTGGTGGTGTAGCTGAAAATGCAGCTACCCTGGTCCTGCCTAAAGAAGTTAATACAGGTGTCGGTATCCCAAGTCGCATAGTGAGTAGTATAGTAAACCGAGGTGCTAACGATATCAATACTCTGACTTTCGATTACACAACAACTAATGGTATCGAAGGCTCGATAATCACTGAACTGAATAATCCAATAAAAGCCGGATTCAACCGTTCATCTAACATAACCATAGACCTTCCTGCCGTCGAAACTATCAGTTCAGGTGAACTTACCCTCACTGCTATTGCAGTAAATGGTACTGAAAATTCATGTAAGGAGAATTCTGCTGTCACTACCTTGAATGTATGTTCACATGTACCAGTACATCGTCCTTTAATGGAAGAATATACCGGTATGGGGTGTGGATGGTGTCCGCGTGGTACTATAGGAATAGAGAAAATGCGTGAATTATATGGTAACAATTTTATAGCCGTAGCTCATCATTGTGATGACGAACTGGCAATATTTGATGAAAACTCACGTCCAAATTACGCTCCAGGTCAACCAGCGGCATGGCTTGACCGCTGGCGTGAAACAGATCCTTATAATGGAGACAATACTACCGTAACGTTCGGTATTGATAAAGTATGGCAAGAAGTAGCTGATAAGTTTACGCCTGCCGAGATTGAACTCGAATGGGAATGGACTGACGAAACAAAGGAAATTATCGAAGCTAAAGCTACGGTTAATTTTGTTAAGTCGTTTGAAAATGTTGACTTCCGTATCGCTTACATGGTGGTAGCTGATGGCCTTAACAAAGAAAGTTGGTATCAGGGCAATTACTATACCGGACGTAGAGGAGAGTTTCCAGAAGAATTTGATTTTCTTGTAGAAGCACCTCAATACATTTTTAATGTAACTTTTGATGATGTGGTTATTCTTGCTCCATTTCCTCATGGCATCGAAGACAGCTTGCCAGTAGATATCAAGGCTGACGAACCACTGTACCATACCTTCACTCTTTCTCTTACTAACGCATGTAATCTGAGCGGTGAAAATCTGGTACAGGATAAAGCACATCTAAGCGTAGTGGCAATGGTACTTGACGGTACTACAGGCACTGTGTTTAATACTACAAGAAGCTTCAACGAAGCAAACGGTATAAACAAATTTACATCAGATAAAAAAACGGTAACCAGTAGGCTTTATGACCTTACAGGGCGAAAAGTAACAACCGGCTATAAAGGAATTGCGATTCGTGTTACCAATTTTTCTGATGGCACATCTGAAACAAAGAAAATAGTAGTTAAGTAATTTACAAACTTCAATGACGCATATAAATTTATACACAATGCGTTATATACTCATCACGGCAGTGTTCTCTTGTCTGTTACAAACCGAATTATGGGCACAGACAGGTAGAACACTACCTGATGATAGAGCGTCTCGCTCGGGGCTCACGCACTATGTGGAACTTAGAGCCTCGGGAGACTATGTATTCTCTTCAATACGTGACGACCTCTTCACTGATTTTGACAATACCGATACTCCATCGTCACACACAGCATTGGCCTCACAGCTAAGATATGCCTTTTCATTTAATAATCCTAAGACACGCCGGTATTGTCCCGGTGGTTATCAAGGTATCGGTTTAAATATACTGTCTTTTGACGGTCTAAAATACAGGAGTAAAGATGAAGTTGCCCCAAGCGACTATATAGGTACACCCTTTGGAATTTTCGTACTACAAGGAGCGCCCTTCTGGCATATAACTCCTAACATATCCTTAGATTACGAATGGAACTTCGGTGCCACTTTTGGCTGGCACAAATATTCAGATGCTAATCGCGATTTCAATCTTATTACAGGTAGCCGTGTCAATGCCTATCTTAATGCAGCCTGTATGATACGCTGGCAGCCGATTGATTTCTTTGCTGTCACAGCAGGTATAGAAATCAATCATTTTTCTAACGGCAATACCTCATGGCCTAATCCCGGTATAAACACAGTCGGCCTGAGAATAGGGTTGAATTACTGCATCGGTGGCTCACCTACACCTGTCCCATGTCTACCCGATACAACGACTCGACGACGAATCACATACGATGTCACAATGTGGGGAAGCGTACGAAAACGTGTATATCGTGGAGGTGAAGAACCAGTGCTATTGAAGGGACGCTATTCCTGTGCAGGACTGTCTTTTGCTCCTATGCGTGAATTAGGGCGTTGGTATCGAGTCGGCGGCGCTGTTGACCTACAATGGGACGAAAGTTCTTCGCTACGGCATTACCTTGCTCCTGATTCCCCACCAGATAATCCACAATTCTATCGTCCTGATTTCTTCCGTCAGATTTCAGTAGGACTGTCGGCTCATGCCGAGTTAGATATGCCTATATTCGCAGTCAACGTAGGTATAGGTGTAAATTTGTTTGCTCCCGAAGAGAACCGAGGCACCTATCAGAATTTAACTCTGAAAACTTATCTTACACGTTTTCTATTCCTCAATGTCGGTTATCAGTTACGCGACTTCCACCGTCAAAGTAACCTAATGCTTGGTCTCGGTGTGACTATTTAATGACATAAAAAGGAAAACGGCGCCGCAAACTGCGACGCCGTTGTTGGCTTACCAGGATTCGAACCTGGACAAACAGAACCAAAACCTGTTGTGCTGCCATTACACCATAAGCCAATCACAACGCTTCAAGACCTTATGTAATAAACGTCATTACCATTTATACGGCCCTAAAAGCAGGTGCAAAATTACAACTTTTTTTCTATTCCACCAATTTCTAAGCCATAAATATTACCGTAAAAATGCATTTTTAAGTTTTAAGTTCGATTTCAGGCCTCCGATACTCTCTATGTCGGCTTTTTTGACTATCTTCGCAAGTCGTGGCCATCTCGACACACAGACACCTCTTATGCTAAATAAACTTAAAAAAACCTGCTCTTTCGACGTCTTGTCATTATCGAGCGTTTTAATAATAGAACATTAAATAATCAATATAAAAATCCCAAGACAATTATGGATAAGCTTAGTTATGCATGGGGCCTTGCAATGGGCCAGCAGCTCAAAGGTATGGGCATGAAGGAAATCAGTCTTGACAGCTTCAAAGACGGTGTAAAAGTCGCTTTTGACGGTGGTAAGCCTGAGATGGAGCCGGAAGAAGCCCAGAAAATCATTCAGGATTACCTAAGCGACCTGCAGGAAAAAGCTATAGCAGCCGCTAAAGAAGCAGGCTCTAAGTTCCTTGAAGAGAATAAGACCAAAGATGGCGTTAAAGTTACTCCCAGTGGTCTGCAGTATGTAGTCGAGAAAGAAGGTTCAGGCCAACAGCCAGGTGCTGAGGACGAAGTTACAGTACATTACACAGGTCGTCTGCTTGATGGTACTGTATTCGATAGCTCTGTAAGTCGTGGTGAGCCTGCTACATTCCCCCTCAACCGTGTTATTCCGGGTTGGACCGAAGGTGTACAGCTTATGAAAGAAGGTGGCAAGTATGTATTCTTTATTCCAAGTGAACTTGCATACGGTGCCCAGGGTGTACCTCAGGTAATACCACCCCACTCGACACTTATTTTCGAGGTTGAGCTCATCAAGGTTAGCAGAAAGTCAAATATCATAATCTGATAATTTGCCTTCCTGCCTCTCTATGAGATTCTAACATCACAGTAATAAAAAACAATGAAAAAAATTTCTTATGTGGCTATGGCAGCTGTTGTTGCTGTCGGTGCCACCGCAGTTCTGAGTGGCTGTCAGTCAGAGAAGAAAGCCGACGCAGCAGCCGAACAGACCGCTGAAGTTGAGGCTGTCGAACAGCCCGTAGCTCCAGCTTCAGCAGTTGAAAAGTATAATGCTGAATTTTTTGCAAACACTGCTAAAAAGGCCGATGTCGCAACTGATTCAACTTATGCCGTGACAGCTTCAGGTCTGAAGTATGCTGTAGTCACTCCGGGAACAGGAAAAAGTCCTAAGGCTTCCGATACAGTAACTGTACACTATACTGGTGTATTGACTAACGGTACTGTATTTGATAGCTCTATAAGCCGTGGTGAACCTGCTACTTTCCCCTTAGGACAGGTTATCCCTGGCTGGACAGAAGGTTTGCAGCTTATGAAAGAGGGCGGTACAACTGTCTTCTATATTCCCAGTGACCTTGCATACGGCGAGCGTGGTGCTGGTGGTATGATTCCACCTAACGCTCCACTGATTTTTGAAGTACAGCTAATTCAGGTTAACTGATAAATACACTTACTACCGAATCAATCGTTTAGAAAGTGAGATATAATTCATTTATACGTACAGCGCCGGTAATACTGGCGGCTTCGGCCGTCGTGTTGCTGGCGCTGTGTGGCTGTGCCGGACGTACAGCCACTAATATGACACCCAAAGGTGTCACTGTAGAGGTTAACCCTGTAGCGGAAACTGCACCAGCTGATACTATTGCTACAGTGCAAGAATAATCCTTGGATACCAATTTAATTGCTATCCGTACTGAAAAAAACTAAAAACTAAAGTAAAAATATGAAATTAAAAATCCTTATCCCTACCGCTGCCATAGCTCTCATCATGGCCGCTTGCAGCTCTGAGACAACTTCAGACAAGAGCGCAATGCCGGCCAATGCTTCAACGGTAGACTCAGTCATGTACTATTTCGGCCAGATGCGTGCAGGCGATTATTGGCGTCAGGCAAATAATGACACCACACTGACTACTGAAGCATCACGTCAGGCTTATCTGCGTGGTCTGCGTGCAGGCATGGAAGCTGTGCGTACAGGTGATGAAGCCTATAACCAAGGCTTACTGATGGGTATGCAGATGGCTATGAATCTAAATGAATTCGGCGACATGTACAATGTCCGACCCAATACTAACATAATGATGCAGAGTCTGGCTGCTGGTCTGAAAAATGATTCGGCTGCTGATATGGCTACCAGTCAGCGAGAATTCAGTAAATTAATGAATCGTCTCAATACAGAGCGTGAAGCACGTCTGTCTGTCGAGTCAGCAAAGATATTGGCAAAAGAAGCACCCGCTTTAGGCATGTCAAAAATAGACAGCACACTCTATGGCAAGACTCTCAAACCAGCAGAAGGCGAAAATTTCAAACAGGGTGAGAAAGCAAGAGTACAGATTGTGCTGACTGACCTAAATGGTAAGGATATAAAGATGCGTATGCCACAGGAAGTAACTGTCGGAGACCGTTATGTAGCTGTGCCAATCTCACAGGCAGTATCGACCATGAGTCCTGGCGAAGTTAAGGAGTTCCTTACTACAGCAGTGGTGCTTATGGGACAGCGTAGCCACCAACTCAATCTTGAGCCTACCCAACCTGTCCGCTTTACTGTCACTACGCTCCCTATCGCTAACTAAATCAATTCTTCTCCTCAATATCTTCCAGATATTTATGACAAAGGCACCGGCAGTTCAAAATCAAACTACCGGGGCTTTTATCATAAATAGGTCTAATAATAACCTCACATGAAACACTCAACTATCCTTCTTTCACTTTTTGCTCTCGGAGTGACTATCACAGCCAGAGCCACCGACACCAACCATCTGATAATTCAGACGGATAAGCCTGGAGCAACCGTCCAGCCTACTATGTACGGTTTATTCTTCGAAGATATAAACTATGCTGCCGACGGCGGTCTATATGCTGAAATGATTAAAAACCGTTCATTTGAGTTTCCTCAGAATCTTGCTGCATGGACAACCTTCGGTAATGTAACCCTACTCGATGATGGCCCTTTCGAGCGTAATCCACACTACGTACGTCTTGGAGCTGCCCCTCATGCTCATAAACATACCGGCCTCGAAAACGAAGGATTCTTTGGCATATCAGTACGCAAAGACAAACCCTATCGTTTCTCTGTATGGGCACGTGTACCCGATGGCAAGCCGGCCTCACTACAGATACAGATAGTGGAACCAGGCTCAACAACAAGCAGCCAGGTAATAGCTTCACAGCAACTCGAAATCAACTCAACGAAATGGGAAAAATATACTCTTGAACTAACTCCACGACGCGATGTAGAACGAGGTAAGCTTCGTATATTTCTCAATCGTCCCGAACAGACTGTTGACCTCGAACATATCTCACTCTTCCCTGCTGACACGTGGAAAGGACGTGAAAACGGTCTGCGTAATGACCTTGCCCAAGCTCTTGCTGACCTAAAACCAGGAGTATTCCGCTTCCCGGGAGGCTGTATCGTAGAAGGCACTGATCTTGATACGCGTTATCAATGGAAAAATACCGTAGGACCGGTAGAAAACCGTCCCCTTAATGAGAATCGTTGGCATTATACTTTTACCAACCGTTTTTATCCTGATTATTACCAAACCGGAGGCTTAGGATTTTTTGAATTTTTCCAGCTTTCCGAAGACATCGGAGCTGAGCCTCTGCCTATTGTCAATGTAGGGCTTGCCTGTCAATATCAGAATGATAATCCGGAGGCACACGTACCGGTTGATGAATTAGGGCCATATATTCAAGACGCACTTGACCTTGTAGAATTTGCTAATGGTGACACATCAACCCAATGGGGAGCCTTACGTGCTGAAATGGGACACCCGGAACCTTTCGGTCTGAAATTTATCGGTATCGGCAACGAACAATGGGGTCCGGAGTATGTCGAGCGTCTGGAACCATTCATCACCGCCATGCGCAAAGCTCACCCGGAAATTAAGATTGTGGGTTCCTCAGGACCAGACTCTGAAGGTGACAAATTCGACTATCTCTGGCCGGAAATGCGTCGGGTAGGAGCTGACCTTGTAGACGAGCATTTCTATCGTCCGGAAGAGTGGTTTCTTAGCCAAGGCGCACGCTATGACAACTATGACCGTAAAGGGCCGAAAGTCTTTGCGGGAGAATACGCATGTCACGGTCACGGCAAGAAATTTAATCATTTCAATGCTGCGCTACTCGAAGCTGCTTTTATGACTGGCCTTGAACGTAATGCAGATATAGTACACATGGCAACTTACGCACCGCTCTTCGCACATGTCGAAGGTTGGCAGTGGCGTCCAGATATGATATGGTTTGACAATAATGACTCTTTCCGCACATCGAGCTATTATGTACAACAGCTTTTCAGTTTAAATAAAGGGTCTAATGTCCTTCCGCTTACTATGGACGGTCGTCCTGTTACAGGCGGAGCAAATCAGAATGGTTTATTTGCTTCAGCAGTACTTGATAAAGCTACTGATTCATATATTGTAAAAGTAGCCAATACTTCCAATGAGCCACAGGAACTGTCTTTTGATTTAAAAGGATTAAAGAAAAAAGACGGCATTAAAAAAGTACGTGTCGAGATGCTACATTCTGATGACAGCGATGCAGAAAACTCACTACAAAACCCCGACCGTGTACACCCCGTCACTGAAGAATTTACGACTACTCAACCTAATACATGGTCTACAACTATACCGGCAGGAACATTTGCCGTGTATCATTTCATGAAATAACCTTACTTATAAACCTGACACAATGTCTAATTCCTTTATCAAACTTCTAATGCCGACTCTCATAGCGTCGGCTACCCTGACTTTATCGGCAGCTGATAAGATAACTGTCTCACTGAATCCTACAGAAAATGCTCCGATAATCAACAAAGAGATATATGGCCAATTTGCAGAGCATCTCGGCTCATGCATCTATGGAGGTATATGGGTAGGTGAAGATTCAGCTATTCCTAACACAAACGGTTATCGCAACGACGTACTTCAGGCCTTCCGTGACCTGAAAGTGCCTGTATTACGCTGGCCGGGAGGCTGCTTTGCCGACGAATATCACTGGACTGATGGCATAGGCCCACGCTCACAGCGTCCGCGAATGGTCAACAATAACTGGGGTGGTACAGTGGAAGATAACAGCTTCGGTACCCACGAGTTTTTTAACTTGTGTGAGCTCATAGGGTGTGAGCCTTACCTAAGTGGCAACGTAGGCAGTGGTTCAGTGGAGGAACTGGCAAAATGGATAGAGTATATAACTGCCGAAGACGGCCCTATGGCCAATCAGCGCAAAGAGAACGGACGTGAAAAACCTTGGCACCTCAAATATTTAGGTGTCGGTAACGAAAGCTGGGGATGTGGTGGCTCATTCCGTCCGGAATATTATGCTGATGAATATCGTCGTTATCAGACTTATTGCCGCGACTTCAATGGAAATCGCTTGTTCAAGATAGCTTCGGGAGCTACGGATTATGACTATAACTGGACAGATGTGCTTATGAAGAATGCCGGCGATAAGATGGACGGTATTTCTCTGCACTATTACACTGTCAAAGGTTGGGATGGCAGCAAAGGCTCTGCTACAGACTTCACAGATGACGATTATTACTGGACACTTGGTAAATGTCTGGAAATCGACACCGTAGTACGCCGTCATATAAAAATCATGGATAAATATGACCCTAAACGTAGGGTAGCACTTCTGGTCGATGAATGGGGCACATGGTGGGACGAAGAACCGGGAACCACACCGGGACACCTCTATCAACAGAATACACTGCGTGACGCTATGGTAGCAGCCCTCTCCCTAAATACTTTCCATAATCTTACCGAACGTGTTAAGATGACAAATATAGCTCAGATAGCCAATGTACTTCAGTCTATGGTACTGACACGTGGAGACAGTATGGTACTCACTCCGACTTATCATGTATTCCGCATGTACACACCTCATCAGGATGCACGCCTTGTGCCCCTATCTGTCAATAGTCCTATACGCAAGGCACGCGATGGACGACCGGTACCCATAGTAAGTGCTACAGCTTCAGAAAAAGATGGTGTTTTGACTATTTCGTTAGTAAACACCGACTTGACCGAGCCACAAGAAATAGAAATACCACTTACCAATATTGGAATAAAAGCTGGCAAAGTATCAGTATCAGGAGAGATACTGACAGCTTCCGATGTACATGCTTTCAATGATTTCGGACATCCTGTCTCAGTACGTCCGGAGCCTTTCGACAAGGCCAAGCTCAATAAGGATATGCTTACCCTTACCTTGCCTGCCAAGTCGATAGTAACTCTCTCATTGCCTCAACACTGACCACTTATTCACCCGGAAGATTAAAGGGGATGTCGGCCGTAGCGGTTGAAGCGACGTTGTTACCAGCGTCGTCTGTAGCCGGAGTCCAGGCCGGCATCTTCTTTACAAGGCGAATAGCTTCTTGTTCAAGGTCAGGGTCTACCATACGTACTATCTTGATAGTACCGATAGTACCATCGGCAGCTACACTGAATGATACCGTTACCACACCTTCAATACCATTATTAAGAGCTGGGGTAGGATAAACCATATTGTCAGTTATAAATTTCTGCATTGCTTCGGCTCCACCTGGATAACTGGCTGGAGTAGCAGCTATAGCCCCTACTGCCATACCGAGGCCTAAAAGCAAGGTTGCGATTTTTTTCATAATACAATTGGATTGTGAATTTTGGGATTACTTACATAATTACTCTTCATAGCGGTCAATAAGACCGGCACAGGCATCTTCGAGCAAATCAAGCACAAGCTCAAAGCCTGAGGCACCTTCGTAATAAGGATCAGGGACATTGTCATAATAAGGATGAAGACGAGCATAATCCATCATACGTACCACTTTATTACGTGCCTCAAGAGTAGGAGCCAGACTACGCAGACGGTCGTAGTTACTATCGTCCATAGCCACTATAAGGTCAAAATCATAGAAATCAGACTCTCTTACCGGTCGGCTGCGATGAGTTAACTTATACCCACGACGTTGAGCATGGGCACGCATTCGACTGTCGGGCAACTGTCCGGCATGGCCACCATAGAGACCGGCTGAATCGAGTATATATTCTGCATCCTGGCCGCGTTCATGCAAAATGCTACGCATAACCTCTTCGGCAGCCGGCGAACGGCAGATATTACCCAAACACACAAACAGAATCTTACGTGGCTTTTCAGAGTTGCCGATACTATCTGTTTTGTCTTCCTGTGATTTTCTATTCATCATATTTTCGTTTTGAGGGTCAAATTTAGCGATTTTTTTACGATATTTTCTAATTTTGCGTATTACTTTCATTGCAGCCACACATGATTATAACAAATCGCAGCATATTAAAGTCTGTCCCGACTCTCAGGCACTTCGTTCAAGGATGCTTTTCTCTGTTAATGCTCTGCACTGTTTCGGCTTGTTCCGGTTCTAAAGAGGAGAATCCTCTTGATAGTGTGCAAACTTCGGCAGCTGCTGAAATTCCTGTCACAGATAACGGTGGATACAGTGGGCCAGAACTGTTAGGACTTCGTATCCGTATCAACAATATAGGACCTTTGAATCAGGTATTTAATGATATTAATCCTGAACAGATGCGTTATGCCACAAAGCTGGGAATCGACCCTATCACTGATTTAAATAAGACATATTTTACCAAACGTCCTATCGTACGTCTATACAATAACGAAGCATACGTGGTTGATTCATTAACTCATTCTTTACCTTATCTCGTACCAGAAGCCGAACATCTTTTGCAACGAATAGGAAAGAACTTTATCGATTCACTCAAATCGCGCGGAGCCAGTGGCTACCGTATCAAAGTCACAAGTGTACTACGTACGGTTGCTTCAGTCAAAGAACTACGCAAAGTCAATGTAAATGCTACCGAAGAATCGACACATCAGTATGGCACTACATTCGATATATCCTATTCCGATTTTCCTCATGACCCTACCACTCCGGTAGTGGAACAGGAAGACCTCAAGAATCTTTTAGGTGAAGTACTCGCTGACTTACGACGAGACAGTTGCTGCCTTGTAAAGTATGAGAAAACCTCACCATGCTTTCATGTAACGGTAACACGCTAAACCGCATCATTCTCAAACCTATTATGGAACTACCATCATACTATAGCGGTTATATGTCTGCATCAAATTCCATTATTTTATGAAAACTAACTCCAACGATTCATCAGATAACAAAGACACCTCTTCGCGTCAGCCAATGTCACGTTCACGAAAAGTGCTACGTGCTGCCGGCTGGTGCGTTGCAGGCCTTGTAGGTCTGGCAACAGTCTCGCTTGGAGCAATTACATTCTATCTTACTCCAGAACGCTTGTCACGTATTGTGAGTCAGCAAGCTGGAAAATATCTTAATGCTGACGTGGCTGTACACAACATGCGGTTTACAATCTGGTCATCTTTTCCGCATTTCTGGATTTCAGCAGATTCGATACGTGTCACTTCTCATACTTTGGATAATATTCCAGATTCGATAGCTGCACTTCTACCACCTGATAGAGCTTTTCTTGGTTCTACACGGAGTTTGCATGGAAGTATTAATCTGGCTGACCTCGTCGCAGGTCGTATTTCGCTACGCAATGTAACTGTAGACAGTCTAAGGGTCAATCTTGTGGCCTTCAACGACAGCATCAACAATTATAATATTGTGCCTGACGAAGCTTCGATGCCTGACAAGGTACCATATATCACTGCCAATATAATACAACTCACCCATCCGCAACCACTTACATATTTCAATGCCGAAGCTGCTACTACCGTTGATACACAACTTAAAAGCGCTTCACTTCACCGTCAGGAAGATAAACATGATACATATCGTCTTACTATAGACGGTAAAGCCAATATGACTGTAGGACAACTTCGCTTGCTCCGACAGTTCCCATTCAATCTTTCCGGACTAGTCAATCTTGACTTCGACCCATTGCGTGTCAAAATGACAGATTATGCTGTATCATTAGCTGATGTCAAGGGTCATTTATCACTGAATGCCCAACTTGACGGCAATGTAAAAGTGTCAAGTATGTCGTATGCCATAGCAAGTTTTCATCCTCTCGAAGTACTGCATTATCTGATGCCAACACTGTCGACTCAGCTTGATGCTATGTCAGCCAATGTAGACGTTATGGCACAGGCAAAACTCACTGCGCCTTGGCATCCGTCAGTCCAACCATTACCCTCACTGGAGATAGAGGTCAATATACCTTCTGGCACAGCCTCCTATACCGTACAAGACGAAGGCACATATACTCTTGATGAAATAGAAATGCAGGCCAAACTTATCTTTGATGGTAATAATCCAGAAGCCACCTACGTCATCGTCCCATCGATGCACCTGCAAGGAGAAGGCCTAAGTGCCAATATGTCAGGCCGTGTTAACGACATAACAACTTCTCCAAATCTACAAGTCGACCTACAATGCACCACTGATATGGAAGTAGCCGGACAGCTCCCTATACTACGGCCATACAATTTAGACGGTGCGTTGAGTGTGAATACCAAAGTAGAATGTAATCTTGATGCCCTTATGGTTAACCCGCTGCTGGCATTGCGTGCTGATGGTGAGGCATCGTTAACCGACTTACAAATAAGGCCTACTGCACTTCCAGGATTTATAGTAAAGGCAGACGAAGCTAAATTGGTTTTTCAAACAGAACGCGAAGGAGAAAGCGATGTCTGTAACACTATGGCTGATATAGCTCTGAACGGAGTAACTATGCGCACAGCTTCAGTACAAGCCAATGTGAAACACATTGATATAAAAGCTATAACAGAACCCCACCCTACTCTGACAGATGCACCGTTACCAACACGCCTAAATGTATGGATGCATAACGCTGATGTAAACCTATCTACCGATTCAATGAATTTTGGATTAAGTGGGTTTTCATTAACAGCGTCTACTAATGATTTGCGCAATCCCGTTACCGGCATTAAAAGTACAGCCACTCTCAATCATCTTAAAGTTATCACACCGAACACACAAAGCCATCTACACGATATGACATTGGGCTTTGATATACACCATACAAGCCCATATACCCCTCGAAAAGTAGCGTTGAAATCTTACTCTGATAATGAAGGATTGATGGGTACACGCCATACACCTCTTTATCTCACGCCATCGCTATCCAAATCTATAACTAAATTTCTGAAAAACACTGCTTTCAAGGCTTCCCTTAAAGCAGATGAAGGAAAATTTATAACCCGAGCTATACCTGAGCCAAATTATCTATATAATCTTGACCTTAGACTGAATAATAACAGCTTTGATATTCAGAGTCTGCGCCTACGTGCCGGAGATACCGGTATGGCTCTACAGGGTACAGTATCCGGATTGCGTGATTTTATGTTGTCCAAACGTCCTGTGCCACTTGACATAGACATGAATATAGCACTTGATACAGTTAATATCAATCGTCTGGCACGCTTATATGAACGCAGCATGATTCTGGCTGGTGATACTACCGTTAGCAAGCCAGCCGTTCAGGAAGCTCCAAAAAGCACAGACTCAATAGCAATGATGATTCCGCGCAATATCAATGCCCATATAAAAGCTTCAGCTATGGAGACTGTTTACACTGACCTACACCTGTACGACTTGAAAACAGATGTAAATGTACGTGACGGTATAGCTAATGTAGACCCACTTCACATCTCAGCTGCTTTTGGTGATGCAACCATGAAATTATGTTATGCTACGGATAATATACAAGATATAGGGCTAAAGGCTTCATTGGGCCTCAACAATATAAATGTAGTCAGCTTCTTTCAGAATTTCCATACTCTGTTGTTAATGATGCCACAGATGGAAAATTTGTCAGGTTATATCACAGCTGGTATGGAAGGAAGTTTCAATATTTTCCCCGACATGTACGCCAATGTACCTTCTGTGCAGGCTAATGTAACTTTAGAAGGTCGCCAACTCAAGGTGCATCAGAGTGATTTTATACGCCGTATAACTCGCATGTTGCTCATACATACGGACGAAGACCTTCATATTGCCGACATAGATATACGTGCTGTAATACATGACAACCTGCTGGAACTATATCCTTTTACTTTCCAGTTTGACAGCTACAGTCTTTCTATGGCTGGACTGAATAATTTTCAAGGCAAAATGTATTATCATCTCGGAGTCGACAAGTCCCCACTCCACATACCATTCGGTATCAATATAGTAGGGAATTATGGTCACCCTGAGTTACGTTTTGGGGGCGCACATTTCAAGGTCAATCAAGCAACTGATATAACTTCGCATATAGTGACTCCCAAGAGTTTCAATGTTGTCAAGGAAGCCAAGTATTATATACATGAGTTCATCCGAAAGGCCGCAGAGTCAGCCGATTTCTCCGAAAGCTCTCAGCCCAACGTAACTAAAGACTGATAAATAATGACTGATAAAATACAATCTACTCCTACAGTAGCTGATATGCGCCGTGCCATCAGGGCTTACCGTCTGCGTACAGGCTGCCCCTCTGGTTCACAACACGCAGCTCTAATAGATATGGATGGCGTGCTCTATGACTCTATGAAATATCATACTCTGGCTTGGCAACGTATGGTATCTGAACAGGGCATAGAATGTGACCGAAATGAGTTTTATCTCTACGAAGGCATGACCGGTAAAGCCACCATTGACCTTATATGGCGTCGCGAACGTGGTGTCAGTGTCAGTGACGATGAAGTAAAGCGTCTTTATGCTATCAAAGCTCGCTATTTTGTCGAAATGGGACGCAAAGAAGCTATGCCTGGGGCTGACCGTATGTTGCAAGCCCTTATGGAAGCAGGCTGGGACCGTGTTTTGGTCACAGGCTCGGCACAAAACTCACTGCTTGAACGTCTGGACGAAGATTACCCCGGTGCTTTCACACATTCACGACGCGTAACTGCCCTTGATGTGAAACACGGTAAACCTGACCCTGAACCTTACCTGCAAGGATTACATAAACTCAATGCTTGCCCCTGTGAGGCTATAGTCATAGAAAATGCTCCACTTGGTGTACACGCCGGGGTAGCGGCCGGATGTTTTACAGTAGCTGTAACTACCGGTCCGATTCCGTATAAGGAATTTGAAAAAGAAAAAGCTGACTTGATTTTTCCTTCAATGCCAGCATTTGCTGAAGCATTACCAACTCTTATTAAGTTGTTTGGAGAAAGTGATACAACCACTGAAGAAAAAACTTCGTCTATATCGGCCTTGGCGACAGATATAGACACTGTATGTGGTAAGGCTGATAAAAAGAGTTGGTTCGTCATTACAGATGCCAACGTTGAAACTGTATTGGCAGACTTATTTGAAAAATCGAGAGTCCTTGCTTCCGCACCACGTTTTATAGTATCACCTGGTGAGACAAACAAAACTCCTGAAACTCTGATTAAGATATGGCAATGGCTCTCAGATAATGGTGCCACACGTCAGTCAGGCGTGATAAACGTAGGCGGAGGACTTGTGACAGACATAGGAGGATTTGCAGCAGCTACGTTCAAACGAGGTATCCCATATATAAATGTACCTACGACTCTGCTTGGAGCTGTTGATGCAGCTGTAGGCGGCAAGACAGCAGTCAATCTTGGCGTACTCAAAAATGAAGTGGGAGCATTTGCCGAGCCGTCAGCAGTTGTTGTCAGTGCTGCTCCGTTAGCTACACTCTCAGCTGGCGAACTTATGTCAGGATATGCCGAAATGCTCAAAACAGGTCTTATATCCTCACCAGAACTATACAAAGAGTTGCGTGAGGTTGATAGGGTTCTGACAGATTCTCAACATTTGGAAAAACTGATGCGTCAATGCATGGACTTCAAATCGGAAGTAACTTCTGGTGACCTCCATGAAAATGGCAGACGCAAAATACTTAACTTCGGTCATACAGCCGGACATGCTTTCGAAGCTCTGACACGTGAGCAAGGCAAAGCCCTGCCACACGGAGTAGCCGTAGCCTACGGAATGCTGACAGCTCTGGTACTCAGCCATATACTTAAAGGTATGCCAACTGACACACTTTATGATTACGCTAACAACGTACTTCGCCCTTACTACCACGCAATGGCGCAAAAGAATGGTTACTCTCCACTCTCATTCAGTTGTAATGACTATCCGCGTCTGCTTGAATTAATGGGACACGACAAAAAAAATGCTGTGGCAGGTAAGCCGCGTTTCGTATTACTTGAAGCGCCAGGACACCCAGTCATTGATATAGAGGTCAGTCCAGCCGATATTGAAGCAGCTCTTGACATCACACGTGACCTTCTGGGATTATAATTCTGATAAAAAATTTCCAATTTTTTTGCTCCCTTAAAACTTTTTAATCTTTCCCTATGTTATAATAACGTAACAAAGCTGATAAAACCCTTAAGGGGGCTAAAAATATAAACTGCTATAAGCGTTCTGAAAAAAGTTGTTATTGTTGTTTTAATTGAAGAAACAAGGCCGAAGTGATTCGGCCTTTTTCTTTTATAATCCAATCAGCTTTATATATACACAAGGTAAAAATCATCTGAAGAATACAGATTTTTAAGGTTAATATACGATTTTGTGTTAAAATTAATTGCCATACGAGTTTTAATTGTTAAATTTGCCCAATCTCTCACCGACTTCTCTAATTTAATTCATCTGATTAACCGTACCTGCCACTTATGCCTCGCGATCTCATCAGTCGATATGTATGGATAGTTGATACGCTTAACCGCTATGGCAAACTGTCACGGCAGCAACTCAGCAATCTATGGACACGTTCGTCACTCAGTGACGGAGAACCAATACCGGAACGTACATTTTTCCACTACCGCCGTGCAATAGAGGAAAACTTCCATATCGACATAAAATGCACACGTGAAGGTCTATATTATATTGACCAAGATACTACACGACGCAACCGTACGTTTACCAATTGGTTGCTCGACTCATGTGCTGTCAACAACGCTCTCAAAGACGCACGTCATACAGAAGGACGTGTCGAAGTAGAAGATGTACCTTCAGCGCGCGAATTTCTGCCGACAGTGCTTGAAGCAATCGGTAATGGACATAAACTGATATTTACTTACGCCGGTTTCACCCGTTCACGACCGGAACGCGGTATATCTTTCTGTCCGTATTTCGTAAAACGTTATAAACAACGTTGGTATATGATTGGTCTGAAAGAAGGTCTTCATGATAACAACGACAATATTCGCACTTATGCTCTTGACCGTGTAAGTGAGATGAAAGTAACTACAGATACTTTCAAAATGCCTGATGGCTTCAATCCTACCGACTATTTCGAACATATAATCGGTGTCACACAATCGAAAGGAGCCATACGTACCGTTCGCCTACGTGCTACTTATCAACAGGCCAAGTATCTCCGTGCTCTCCCACTCCACCCTACACAGGAAGAAGAGATACATGAAGATTACTCTATTTTCACATACCGTCTCAAACTCAACTACGAGCTTGTGCATGAAATACTCTCCTACGGGTCATCGCTTACTGTCCTTGCCCCTCGCGAACTCTGTATCATGGTAAACGAAGAGCTTCGCAAGACATTGGAAAACTACAATTGATGGAATCTTCTATCTCAATACATGCCATACCGGTAACGGCTTCGGTCAGACAGGCCCTAAAGGCTCTCAACAACCTTTCGGGCGAGACAATGACACTCTTTACTCTTGATAGTCACGATATACTTTGCGGTACCGTGACAGACGGTGATATACGCCGTGCATTGATTGCTGGTGCCTCGCTCGATGACACGGTAGAAAGAGTTATGCACCGTGACTTTCACGCCCTCCGTCCGGGCGATGATGCATTCACTCTGTTACCGCAATTACGTAACCGAGGTATCATACTTGTACCTGTACTTGACGAGAAAGAACGTATAAAGGACATTATTGACCTGCGTACAGCACGTACACGTCTGCCAATAGATGCAGTTCTTATGGCTGGAGGTCGAGGAGAAAGATTACGGCCACTGACCCTTGAAACCCCAAAACCGCTGCTTGAGGTAGGAGGGAAACCCATCATAGATTATAATATAGAGGAATTAGCCGCTTGCGGAGTCAAGAATATTTTTGTAACCGTAAATTATCTGCGCACACAAATTGAGGAGCATTTTGCTCACCCTGTGGCAGGTGTGAAAGTACAGTGTGTTGCCGAGCCGAGTCGATTAGGCACAATGGGTAGTCTTGCGCTTATAAATGACTTCGTGCATAACGACGTGCTGGTGATGAATTCTGACCTGCTGACAACTCTTGATTTTGAAAAAATGTTTGCTCACCACCGAAAATCCGGTGCTATGCTGACAGTGGCGGCAGTACCTTATACAGTGTCGGTTCCATACGCTATAATGCAGACTGAAGGTGACCGTATTACGGGGCTGGCTGAGAAGCCGACTTTCAACTATTTCGCCAACGCGGGCGTTTATATGATGCAGCGGGAATGTATCGCACGTATAACGCCGGGCGTTCCTCTTGACGCACCCGACTTTATCGAAGCTCTTATCACCGATGGTGCCAAGGTAAGTTATTTTCCAGTCGAAGGCACATGGATAGACATAGGCAGTCCTGATGATTTCCGCTATGCTAATGAACTTATGAGCCGTCGTGCGCGACTGCTTTAAACCTGAATTTTGACTCTTATGGCTGACTCCAATTTTATAGATTACGTAAAGATACTCTGCCGCTCCGGTAAAGGTGGCGCCGGTAGCCGTCATTTTCATCGTGCAAAATACGTACCCAAAGGTGGTCCGGACGGCGGCGATGGTGGCCGTGGTGGTCACATCATACTGCGTGGCAACCGTAACATGTGGACACTTCTGCATCTCCGTTACCAGCGTCATATTTTCGCTACCGATGGTCAACGAGGTGGTGAAAGCCGTTCTTCCGGTCGTGATGGTGAAGACCGTATTATAGAAGTACCCGTAGGCACTACAGTATTTGATGCCGACACCGGAGAATTTCTTTGTGAAGTCACGGAAGACGGACAGGAAGTATATCTGCTGCGTGGCGGTAAAGGCGGTATGGGCAACTGGCATTTCGCCACTTCTACCAATCGTGCTCCTCGTTATGCCCAGCCTGGCCAACCGGCTATAGAAAAAGCTGTTGTACTCGAACTCAAACTTCTGGGTGACGTAGGTCTGGTAGGTTTCCCAAATGCCGGAAAGTCAACTTTGTTGTCAGCCCTCTCAGCAGCCAAACCGAAAATAGCTGATTATCCTTTCACGACTATGGAACCAAGTCTTGGTATAGTCAGTTATCGTGACGGCAAATCATTCGTAATGGCCGATATTCCTGGTATCATCGAAGGTGCCAGCGAAGGCAAAGGTCTTGGACTGCGTTTCCTGCGTCATATCGAGCGTAACGCCGTGCTCCTGTTCATGATACCTGCTGATTCAGACAATATAAAACGCGACTACGAAATACTGCTTAAGGAGTTACATGAATTCAATCCCGAGCTTGACGATAAATGCAAGGTGCTTGCTATCTCCAAATCGGATATGCTCGACGATGAACTTCGGGAAGGAATTACTGTAGACCTGCCTGAAGGTGTACCGGTAGTTTTTATTTCGGCTGTAACAGGTATGGGACTGAACGAACTCAAAGACCAGTTGTGGCGTGAAATCAATTCGGAAGCCAATATGGCTGCTTCAACTATAACTCACCGTCCTCTTGACCGTCGCCATCGTGTGGAAGAAGAAGACGAATTTATATTCGATCAACCTGAGGTTGATGACAACTATGATGAGCAAGAACTTATCACCGACGAGGACTGGAATGAAGAATTCTGGGACGAGGAGGATAGCGTTAACGGACCTGACAATAAATAACCAAGTAGATTTATAAATTTGGAAGAAAAAAAACAGCGTGAGCTGCTGAAGCTTGATCTTCACGATATACTACGCCGGCGTGTGGGTGGCTGGAAAGGCCGTCTCATACCCGGCGCCCTTATTTCAGCTTTGGAACGGCTCGTAAGACAGGAAAGACTTAATGAACTTCTTGAGGTAGCTTATCCAGCCGAAGGGTCAGCTTTTTCAGCAGCTATACTCAAGGAGCTCGACATAACCGTGGCAGTAGAAGGAGCTGAAAATATACCAGAGCACAAAAGACTTATATTCGCCTCCAATCATCCTTTAGGTGGACTCGATGGCATTACTCTTATAAAAGTGCTCGGAGATATGTATGGTGATGCTAACATCAGATTTCTTGTCAACGATATGCTGATGAATGTAGAGCCGCTACAGAATGTATTTCTTCCCATCAACAAATACGGTTCACAGGGTCGTGAAGCAGCAAAAGCTATCAATGCCGCCTATGCTTCCGATATGCAGATAGCCGTGTTTCCGGCCGGCCTTGTATCACGCCTGCATGATGACGGTTCTATAGCCGACCTTATGTGGCAGAAAGCTTTTGTAGCCAAGGCTATCGAGTACGAACGTGATATTGTGCCAGTACGTTTTGTAGCACTTAACACACCGCGCTTCTACCGTATGGCACGACGCCGTAAGAAACTCGGTATTAAAGTCAATCTCGAACAAGCTCTTCTGCCATCGGAGGTCTGTAAGGCACAGGGAGCTAAGTTTCGGATAATATTCGGTCGTCCTGTAACCTGGCAATCTTTACGCGACAGTTCACGGACTCCGCTGCGTCTTGCTGCCGACTTGCGTGAGATGGTCTACAGTTTGGAAAAACCTGAAAAGATTGGAGATTAGTAGTTCTTAAAAATATTTCTTACCTTTGCAGTTTGAAACAACAATACCAACATCTCTAAACATAATACTCTGGCCCATCACGCTACAACAGCCTGACAACTTATGGATAAGAACACCATCTCCGGCCTCCTGCTAATGGCCGTAGTCTTTTTTGCCTTCATGTGGCTATCGCCCAAAGACAATTCATCGGCGGAGACTGCCGATACTAACAAAACCGAACAGGCCTCCATACCGGTTCCAACGTCGATAGATTCCCTTTCCGTCAACGAAAGGGAATGGCTCGTCAAGAACGTACAGCAGTACGGCGAGTCAATGACTCTCAGTGACGGTCGCCGTGTTTCTGTGCTTAATCAGGGCGCACTGCATGTCATTGTCGACGGTAACGAAGTGACCGGTACATTTACTGTAGATGGTCGTATCATCCCACTTGAACAGGCTCTTGCCGGGAATCTTGACGGCTTCGGAGTTAAGGAACAAGCTGCTGCCATAGCCGCCTTGCGAGATGCTACGACTAATATCGGCCGTTATGGTTCTTTTGCCCAATTCCTCAACGGTACTGATTCAGTGCTATCACTTGAGAACGATGTGCTTGCTTTGGAGTTGAGTGCCAAGAGCGGTTCAATAACCCGCGCAGAGCTGAAAAAGTACGATACCGAATACAATGCTGACGAGACAAAGCATGACCGTCACAAAGTTGTAATATTTGAGAATAACTCCAATTCATTCGATTTTCAGTTACCGTTACCTCAGCCTGTAAGTTCCAGCGACCTTTATTTCACACCCCGTGTACTCAACGATTCGACAGTGCTCATGGCTCTCGAGATGTCGCCTTCTTCTTATTGGGGCATAGCGTACACTCTGCCCAAAGGCGATTCATACGTGGTGCGTATGCGTGTCGTACAAAAGAATATGGCGGCCATAGCGCAGTCTAACAACCGTAATCTCGGCATCACATGGACTCAGGATATGCACCGTCAGGAAAAAGGTCGTATGTTCGAGGAACGCAATTCAGGTCTGTATTACAAGTATGCCGGTGGTTCAGTAGAACACCTGTCGGAAAGCAAGAACGATTCAGAACAACGTAAGGCAAAAGTGAAATGGATAGGTTTCAAAAACCAATTCTTCTCATCTGTACTTGTATCTGACCGTCCGTTCAATACTGCTGATTTCGAGTCACAGATACTTAAAGGAAGCGATTATCTCAAAACTCTCAGTACCGAAGCAATAGTAAACGATTATGACTGGAATGTGGAATCGCCTGCCTCATTCAGCCTTTTCATCGGTCCTAATCTCTATCCACTCTTGTCATCACTTGACAAGACTATTGACTCGGGCGAGAACTTAAAGATGACACGTCTCATACCGCTTGGTTGGAGTATTTTCCGCTGGATAAATACTGGTATTGTTATACCGGTATTCAATTTCCTCGGTTCTTTTATCAGCAACTACGGTATCATTATCCTTCTGCTCACTATCTTCATCAAGGTTATTCTTTTTCCGCTCACCTATAAGAGCTATCGTTCGTCAGCTGTAATGCGTATTCTTGCACCAGATATAAAAGCTATAAATGAAAAATATCCAGGTCAGGAAAATGCCATGAAGCGCCAACAAAAGACCATGGCTCTCTATTCACAAGCTGGTGCCAATCCTATGTCAGGCTGTCTGCCGATGCTGCTGCAGATGCCTATCCTGTTCGCGATGTTCTCTTTCTTCCCTTCTGCCATAGAGTTACGCGGACAGAGTTTCCTTTGGGCACATGACCTTTCAGCGCCTGATGCCATAATATCATGGAGTGGCAATATACCTCTGGTTACAGAATACTTCGGTAATCACATATCTCTGTTCTGTCTGTTGATGACTATCACCAATATTCTTTACACTCGCATCAACATGCAGAATTCACCGGGTCAGATGCCTGGTATGAAGGCCATGATGTATATCATGCCTATCTTCTTCATGATATTCTTCAACAACTATGCCGCAGGCCTCAGCTATTATTATTTCCTGTCACTGCTTATCACAATACTTCAGACATACGCCATACGTATGATGGTTAAAGATGAAGATGTGAGAGCAAAAATGGCTGAAAATGCCAAGAAGCCTAAAAAGAAATCTGGATTTATGGCTCGTCTCGAAGAGGCACAGCGTCAGCAGCAGGAGATGATGCGCCAACAACAGCGTAAACGCTGAGGCATAAAGGTCTCCCTCTCGACCGATGAAACGCCTGAAAATTATTCGCATCATTCTGGCGACCCTATTCTTAGGCGCCGCCATAGGCTATGTTTGCGTCGGTCCGAAGGCTGCTGTATTAGCTCCAGTCGCTGTAGAGGTACAAATTGTGCCCTCAGCATTCGGGGTCACACTTGGAGCCACGCTACTGTGGTTTACCCTTACGTTTATATTCGGTCGCGTCTATTGCGCTACCGCCTGTCCAATCGGCACCCTGCTCGACTGTGCCTTATGGCTGCGCCGCCGTGTGAAGCCTAACGGTAAACGTCGACGCATGGGTGCCGGTCCTCCATTCAGGTACCGTCCGGCACGGCGCGCACGCTGGGAAATTCTGTTAGCCTATATCGTATGCCTGGTGCTTGGAATCGGTGTGGTGCCCTTGCTTATCGAACCCTGGCACATATTCTGTAACATTGCTGAGCTCACTCACCCCTCTGAAGCAGCAGCTCCATGGCTACAGTTAGGCATATCAGGTGTTACCGGTTTGTTGGCTGGTGGTATAACAGCTCTCGGAGTACTACTTTCAGGTCTGTTCTGGGGCCGCGAGTTCTGCACTGTTATATGTCCTATCGGCACAGCCTTGGCGGCCGCTACAAACTACTCATTTTATCACATAGAAATTGACCCTGACCGTTGCATCAATTGCTTTGAATGTGAGCATAACTGTCCAGCTTCATGTATAAAGGTAGTTAGCCGTTTTGTCGACGATACGCGATGCATACGCTGTATGGAATGTACGTCTCGCTGTCCTAACGACGCCATACGTCTACAGCTCAATCGTAAGCGTCCCGCCACCCCGCTATTCATACGTCACGTTAGTTCTACGCCCTCCTCCTGAAAATTACATTATTCCAAATCCTGATTTATATGCATCAATATCTCGACCTTCTCAACCATATTCTTGAACATGGTGTCCGTAAAGATGACCGTACCGGTACAGGTACCATATCCACTTTCGGCTACCAGATGCGTTTTGATTTGGAGCAAGGCTTCCCATTGCTCACTACAAAGAAGGTGCATCTGAAGAGTATAATACACGAACTTCTATGGTTTCTTGCCGGTGACACCAACGTGCACACACTTCAACGTGAAGGAGTACGAATCTGGAACGAATGGGCAGATCCTGACACAGGAGATTTAGGACATATTTACGGCTATCAATGGCGTTCATGGCCTGATTACAAGGGCGGTTCCATTGACCAGATTACACAGGCTGTAGAGACCATACGCCACAATCCTGATTCACGACGTATTATCGTCAGTGCATGGAACGTAGCTGATCTGGATAACATGAATTTACCACCATGTCATGCACTGTTCCAATTCTACGTTGCACAAGGACGTCTATCGTGCCAACTCTATCAACGCAGTGCCGACTGTTTTCTCGGTGTACCCTTCAACATCGCCTCATACGCCCTTCTCACCATGATGATGGCTCAAGTAACAGGATTGCGACCAGGTGAATTTATACACACTCTGGGAGATGCGCACATTTACACCAACCATCTCGAACAGGTCCGCACTCAACTCACTCGTGAGCCTCGTCCACTTCCAAAGATGGTGCTTGAACCTACTGTCACAGACATCTTTGCCTTCCGTCCCGAACACTTTCATCTTGAAGGTTACAATCCACATCCTGCGCTGCACGGCACCGTTTCAGTTTAATCTAAAAAACAACCGCAACGTCTCACGACGTCACGGCTGTTGCACTTTGAATAACTGAGTAAATCAGTTCCCTAATAATTAATTTACACCTAATTATCCGTTCTTGTGTCTTGCTTAAGGGAAAGCTGACCCTCCGCTACTCTGCGGACTGAGTCGCTACCCAACTGTTCTATGCTGCAAAGTTAATACTTCTTTAAAGCGTCCGCAAAATTTTTTACTAACTCTTTATTATTATCATATTTTAAATCGTTTTAAATTTACGCAAACGTTTTAAAACTCCTTCTCACTCACCCCAATTCTACTATTTTTAAGCGACAATAACTGTTAACAAAAAATAAGCAAAAATATAAAAACTCTCTAAACCGGATAATTTAATACAAACAAATTGTACAGTAGGAGCATAATAATCCTATTTTTTATTGTACATGCCATTTTTTAGCATTATATTTGCACTCTATTATCTCCGGTGAGTCTTCTCCTTCATATTTTTCGCTATGTTCACGATTATCTGAAATACCTTTTATCTAAGACCTCACCCCTCACCCCTCATTTTCATCCATTATGCCACGAGCTACCATAAAAGACATTGCCAATGCTCTTACACTTTCCCCATCGACTGTCTCAAGAGCTTTGGCCGACGACCCCAGTATCAATTCAGATACGCGCCGCCGTGTGTCCGAGACAGCACGCCGTCTCGGATACCGCCGTAATTCTCTTGCCTCTTCCCTGCGACGTGGCCGTACACAATCGGTAGGCCTTGTGCTTAGCGAGTTTACCTCACCATTCACCTGTGTAGTAGCCGAGGGCATACTACAATATATGTACCAGCGTGGCGTACGCGTCATGTCGGCAAGTTCCTACTATGATCCTCAACGCGAGCTATCGCATCTTCAGATGATGGAACAAAGTATGGTAGACGGCATAATATTCCTGTTCTCTGACCCGGTGACTAACTACAATGAGTTCAAGCGCCTGTCAGAATCAAGATTTCCGATGGTGTTTATCGGCAGTTACCCTGACGGCCTGCCCGTCTCGCATATCACAGCCGACGTACGCGACCGTGCTTTTTTCCTCTTTGATCATCTGCTTTATAATGGATACCGCCGTATAGCCGTAATCGACATGCCTCCCAATATAGGTACGCCGGGACAGCTTGTGGAAGCTTATCGCGATGCGCTCAATAAGTATCATCTCGATTTTGACCCACGCCTCACAAGTACGTCATTTCCGACTCCGGCCGACGGTATTGCTGTGGTAAATCATCTCGTCAAAGAAAACATAAAGTTCGACTGTATCGTAACCTACGCTGATTATATGGCCGTAGGTATACTTATGCGTCTGCGTGAACTTAACTTTAAGGTACCTGAACAAGTAGCTATGGCCACCCTCTACGGCACCCCCATGTCACGCTGGATTACTCCACAGCTTACTACTATGGAGACACCCTTGCTCGATATGGGCCGTCAAGCAGCACAAATGCTGCTTGACCAAATCGATTCGCCCGATATGGCCCCGCAGCATCATGTTATAGATTTACGTCTGAAAATACGTGCTTCAACAGTTAAAGATAGTGCCTTTGAACCTCCGTTCCTTGTGCCTTGGCGTACAGGTCACTCGAATCAAAATTCTTAAGATCGTTTATTCTTTCTTATACCTGTATCTATAAAGTATCCTTTCGTCGGAACACTTCTACAAACCTGTGTCAACCTTTCTTCTTTGACGTCGCTTCGCCTTTCGTACTGGTTTTCTTCGCAGCTGTTTTCTTTACACTTCCACGACGCGCTGTAGCCTTAGGTGCCGCATCTTGTGCTTCCATAAGTGCTTTAGCCTCTTCGAAGGTCAAGGAAGCAGGATCAGTTCCTTTAGGTATTTTGTAGTTGACAGTCTTTTTAGCACCTTCCGCTTTATAGCCCAAATATGGGCCGTAACGACCATTCAATACCTGCAAACCTGGCATTTCAGCAAATTCCTTTATCTGTTTATTGGCTGCTTCGAGTTGCTTATGTTCTATAAGCACCAGGGCTTCATCAAGGGTGATTGTCTGCGGAGTCATATCCTTAGGTATCGAGGCATAAGTCTTGCCTAACTGTACATACGGACCATAACGTCCTATAGCAGCCTTAACTGGCTGACCCTCTACAGTACCTAATACTCTCGGAAGTTCGAAGAGCTTTAGAGCCTCTTCAAGTGTAAGGGTAGCTACACTCTGTCCTTCGAGCAAGCTGGCAAAAAGTGGTTTTTCCTCGTCAGCGGCATCTCCTATCTGGACCACAGGACCATAACGACCTATCTTGACAGATACCGGACGACCACTCGCCGGGTCGGTGCCTAAAATACGCTCACCGATTTTATGCTCCAGACGCATGGAGTCAATCCGCTCTATATCCGGGTGAAAATCACCATAAAATTCTCCTATCTCATCTTGCCAACCTAATTTACCTTCGGCAATATCATCAAATTTCTCCTCAACTTTAGCAGTGAAATTATAATCGAGAATATTGGGGAAATACTCGGTAAGGAACTGATTTACCACCATGCCCACATCAGTAGGTATAAGACGTCCCTTCTCGCTACCGGAGGTTTCGGTAAGTTTACGTTCAGTGATGTGACCGTCTTCAAGACGCAACACTTCATAGTGACGTTTTTCACCCTCTTTCTCTCCACGGCGTACATAGTCACGTGCCTGTATTGTCGAGATAGTTGGAGCGTATGTTGAAGGACGCCCGATACCGAGGTCCTCCATCTTTTTCACAAGAGATGCCTCACTGTAACGTGCCGGTGGAAGAGTAAACCTCTGTGTGGCGGTTATTTCATCGCCGGTGACTTCCATACCCGGAGTCATGGCCGGTAGCATACCTTCCACACGAGGTGCCATATATTTCTCATTGCCTATCTCTGTTCCCTCTTCAGGAGAAGCTTGATATACATGCATAAAACCATCAAACTTCACCACTTCGCCTTCAGCATGAAAAGTGTCAGGCAGTACATCTGACGACAGGCTCTTAGAGTGTTTATCGTTCGGTTGTATGGTAATCTCTACATTTGTTTTCTCAAGCTCGGCATCAGCCATCTGTGAGGCGACAGCACGTTTCCAGACAAGGTCATACAGACGTCGTTCAGCAGCCGTGCCGTCAATGGTTCGACGTGCCATCGAGGTAGGACGGATAGCTTCGTGCGCCTCCTGGGCTCCTTTGGAACTGGTATGGTAATGACGCGGCTGCAAGTATCGTTGGCCGAGCTGTTCGGTAATCTGACGCGATATATCCTCCATAGCCAAATCTGAAAGATTGACTGAGTCGGTTCGCATATAAGTTATCAGACCTTCCTCGTACAGTTTCTGTGCTGTTACCATAGTCTGGTTGACCGAGAAACCAAGCTTGCGCGATGCCTCCTGCTGAAGTGTAGAGGTAGTGAACGGTGGCTGCGGAGAACGCTTCAGCGGCTTTACAGCTACGTCACTTACCATGAAACGTGCCCCATTACACATCTGCAACAGATGTTCGGCCTCTGTACGGTCTGAAAGGCGTCGGCTCAGCTCAGCTTTGAAACCTACACCAGCGGCATCCATAACGGCAGTGACACGATAGTAGGTTTCAGGCTTAAAGGCTTCTATTTCCAGTTCACGTTCACATATAAGACGTACAGCCACACTCTGCACACGCCCTGCAGAAAGAGCGGGCTTGATTTTCTTCCAAAGCACCGGACTCAACTCAAAGCCCACTATACGGTCAAGCACACGACGTGCCTGCTGAGCATTGACACGGTCTAAGTCGATGCCACGTGGATTGGATATGGCATGCAGTATAGCCGGTTTGGTGATTTCATGAAACACTATACGACGTGCCTTGGCAGGGTCAAGGCCAAGTACTTCAGCAAGATGCCACGCTATAGCTTCACCCTCGCGGTCTTCATCAGAGGCAAGCCAGATAGTATCAGCTTTAGCGGCGGCTTCACGGAGACGGTGTACAAGTTCCTTCTTTTCTGCGGGAATTTCGTATACAGGCTTGAAATTATTGTCGACTTCAATACTGAAGCCATGCTTTTTGAGATCGCGTATATGTCCGTAACTCGACATGACTGTATAGTCGGGGCCGAGAAATTTCTCTATGGTTTTTGCTTTCGCGGGTGACTCTACGATTACAAGATTTTTCATACTGTGTAAACATTAGGGGCGACACTACAGCCGCCCTGACAGGTACGGTACTACCCGGAAGTCCGGGTCGGCAAGCTGTGGCGCCGGAGCGTCTTAACTCCGCGCCCTATATAAACAGTCGCAAAATTAACACTTTTTTTCAGTAACACACAATTCCATGTAGAAGTTCGCCTCTTTTACCTCTCCCGCCTCATCTCACCTTGGCATTTCGTGCTTATTGTCGTTCCCATTCCCACAGAAGAACCATGTTCAGGTGTTAGGTTTTAAGGTAAAATATGCCGGAATTTCCGATTTTTTTTGTAAATTTGCATGTTAAAGCTCGTGTCGCCGCGAGGTGACACGCATGGCTCAATTCGATAAACAATCAACCCTATATGTCAAGCGAACAAGTCAACGAACAAGCTCAACAGTATCAAGCCGACAACATTCAGGTGCTTGAAGGCCTCGAAGCCGTACGTAAACGCCCGGCTATGTATATCGGCGACATCTCGGTCCGCGGTCTGCACCATCTGGTGTATGAAGTGGTCGACAATTCTATTGATGAGGCCCTTGCCGGCTTCGCTACCCACATTGAAGTAACAATACTTGAAGATAACTCAATACGTGTAGTCGATAACGGTCGAGGCATACCTGTGGACATGCACGAAAAGATGCACAAACCGGCTCTCGAAGTAGTACTGACTGTGTTGCACGCCGGTGGCAAGTTCGACAAAGGCTCCTATAAAGTTTCAGGCGGTCTGCACGGTGTCGGTGTAAGCTGCGTTAATGCTCTGAGTGACTATCTACGCGCCGAAATCAACCGCGACGGCAAAGTTTATATGCAGGAATATGCTTATGGCAAACCCACTTGTGACCTTCAGGTGATAGGTGAGTCTGACCATACAGGTACAACCATACAATTCCATCCCGACGCCTCAATTTTCACTGAGACGGTTTATGATTACGAGACTTTAGCCAACCGTTTGCGTGACCTGGCCTTCCTCAATGCTGGCATAACGCTTACCCTTACCGACATGCGCGAACGCGACGATAAGGGGGAACCGCGTACAGAGGATTTCTATAGTTCAAAAGGTCTGGAGGAATTTGTGAAATATCTCGACCAAGGCAAGGAACCACTCATCAACGACATCATACATCTCACCACTGAGCGTAACGGTGTCCCGGTAGAAGTTGCCATGACCTACAATACCTCTTTCAACGAGAATATCTTCTCCTATGTCAATAACATCAACACTATAGAAGGTGGTACGCATCTGACTGGTTTCCGTCGTGGTCTTACCTCTACCCTCAAGAAGTATGCTGAAGACAATAAGCTGCTTGAGAAGGTGAAGGTCGAATTGTCTAAAGAGGACTTCCGTGACGGTCTCACAGCTGTTGTATCCGTAAAAGTAGCTGAACCGCAGTTTGAGGGTCAGACCAAAACCAAACTCGGCAACAATGAGGTTATGGGTGTGGTACAGACTGCTGTTAGCGAGGCACTGCGCAATTATCTGGAAGAACACCCCAAACAGGCTCGTGCTATCGTGGATAAGGTAGTGTTGGCCGCTACTGCTCGTCATGCTGCTTATAATGCTCGTATGAAGGTGCAGCGCAAGTCGCCGTTGTCAGGTGCCGGACTGCCTGGTAAATTGGCTGACTGCAAGAGTCGTGATGCTGTGGAGTGCGAGATATTCCTGGTCGAGGGTGACTCGGCAGGCGGTTCAGCCAAACAGGGACGTAATCCCAACTATCAGGCCATTCTTCCCTTGCGAGGCAAGATTCTTAATGTTGAGAAAGCTATGGACCACAAGGTCTATGAGTCGGAAGAAATCGTCAACATGTTCAAGGCACTCGGTGTAACCATCGGTACTGAAGAGGACCCGAAAGAACCTAACATGTCTAAACTGCGCTATCACAAGATTATCATCATGACCGATGCTGATGTTGACGGTGCCCATATAGCTACGTTGCTGATGACCTTCTTCTTTCGTCGCATACGCCCCATCATCGAGAATGGCTACCTCTATATCGCAACTCCACCGCTCTACAAATGTTCTACCAAGGGTAAGACCAAGGTACAAGAATATGCGTGGGATGACCTTCAGGTACAGCGTTTCGTTGATACTCACTGCGGTGGTGATCGCAACCGTATGGTGCTCCAGCGTTATAAAGGTCTGGGTGAGATGAACCCCGAACAGCTTTGGGAAACTACCATGGACCCCGAAAACCGTATGCTTAAACAGGTAACACTGACAAACGCTGCCGAGGCAGATCATATCTTCTCCGTCCTTATGGGCGAAGAGGTAGGCCCACGCCGTGACTTCATCGAAAGCCACGCCACCTATGCCAACATCGATGCCTAATACAGCAGATTAACCCCCTTAAAATAGCTAAGGCGCCTGTCCTCACGGATTGGCGCCTTTGTGTTTTCCATAATACTTCTAACTAACCTAACATCATGAAACGAAGAAAACTGTTGACTGTTCTATCAATCTGTTTTCTGTCTTTATAACATCATACCAAAGTAAAAAGTTCTGAAAGGGATTGGAAATTTTATTTCTATAAGATGAATTTTTTCTGTGTCGTTCCCATTACCACAATAACAAGCCGATTCAAAATATTTCCTAATATCAAAAATAATAGGGCTAGGCCTCACAATAAGCACACCGGAATGTAGGAATTTGTGTAACTTTGTCGGAGTCAACCGTACTGAATTTATGAAGCTGACTTCACACCTACCCCTCTTTATATTCCTTGCTCTGCTGTCAGTGACTGTGGCGTGCCATCATCACACACCCGATGCGAGGTTGGCAGCTGCCGAACGTCTTATGGAAGAATGTCCGGATTCGGCCTTAACCATACTGCAGACTGTCAACACCGACAGTCTACGTAGCCGTGCTGACCGCGCTGCTTATGCCCTGCTGTACACACAGGCACTCGACAAGAATTATCTTGACCCAACAGATGATTCACTGATGACTGTGGCCCTTACCTACTATGAGCAGTGTGGCGACCGTGCGCGGCAGATACTCTGTCACCATTACCAAGGCCGTGTCCGTCAGCATAACCGTAACTATCCTCAGGCGATAGTTAGTTTCTTCAAAGCTAAACAGATGGCCGAGGAAGATGGAGACCTTTTTCGTGCAGGAATGGCCTGCCGTGGAATATCTGACATATACATGGAGTGTTTCAACTCAGCCGACGAACTCACGTTCGCTCGCAAGGAATACGAGTATATCCGTGCCAGTGGAAGGCAACCATATCTGAATTACAGTCTCAATGATTTAGGACGGGCCTTATATAATAATAGGGAATTTGACAAGGCTATAACCATTTCAGAACAGTTGATTGATTCGGCTGAAAAGACCAATGATGGCTATCTATATTATATAGCTCTACAACTAAAGGGCCTATCTTTTATGGGCCAACACAACTATAAAGATGCACATTCTATTTTTGAAGAGATATGCAACAGTGTTTTTGCTGAGTCATTAGATTCCTTAAGATTAAGTGAGATTTTAGCAAATATTGGGCAAGAGAACAAAAGTATGTGTCTTTTAGATAAAATTTCAGATAATTCATCTTTGCCCTTTAAGAATATAATAAGATACCAACTTTACACAAAGCAAGGTCAATACAAGAAGGCTCTTCATGAACTAACCTATACATATAATATGAATGACAGTATATTTAGAGTATCAGCTAGTCAAAATCTCGCGGCACCACTTACCGATTATTTTAAAACAGATAAAGAATTGGTGGAAATCAAGCTTAGGAATTCACAGCTTACTCTATGGATTATAATACTGTCCTCCATCATTGTAGTCAGTATTACGATTGCTGCGACCTTAACCTTATACCGACGTCAGAAAAGACTGACGGAGGAAAAAGTACAGTTTGCTTCACAGCTCCAGCAGGAACTGACTCAGAGTCGTGGAGAGAACATGAATTCCGTGTCTGTAATAAAGAGTCTTCTGGCCACAAGATATGAACTGCTCGAAAATCTGTGCGGCATAGTGCTGACAAACACCGACACGAAGACAGCGCGACGTAAGATAGCAGATGCGGTCACGAATCTTATCGATGAGCTATCCATACGAAGTGAGCGTATCAAGGAGCTGGAGAACTATGTCGACTCAATGTACAATAATCTCTTCACCGATTTCCGAACTGACATGCCTGCCCTCAAAGAAGCTGATTACCGTATATACTTATTTTCTGTCTTACGTCTCTCAAATGCCACAATCCAACTGCTCTTAAAAGAGGATAAGATGATGGCCGTATATAACCGCAGAAAACGCCTGAAAGAAAAAATTAAACAGCTTGATACGGCCAAAAGCAATCGCTATCTCGAATATTTCATATAATTATTTTATAATTATATATTTAAGCCTTAGTCTTTTAATATTTATGTAATTAACTAAAAATCAATACTATAACCCCTTAATCACTAACATGACTAAAATTTTATTAGTCTTTTAATATAACTTACTAATAACCAGTATGGTAATTTCTTAAAAAGACTAACGAAAACGGTTCCGAAATTGTGTCGGAACCGTAGGCATATCTTATCTTTGCCACCGAAAAAATTAAAATTTATACCCCATGAGACAACTCAAAATTTTTATTATTCTTTTTCTGTGCTGCCTTCCTATTAGGATAGTAGCAGACTCAAATGGAGATAATCAACCATCTTCATCAAACACAATTATTCTTTCAAAAAGTAGTTCCGCCACTAAAAGACCTAATGCCCCAGCAAGAGATTTCATTGAGTGTCATTATGGAGCAGGATATTTGGAATTTGGATTCTCTAATAACATTTCCTCTCTGACTGTAGAGCTTTATAATGATACAGACAGTTGGGCAGGTTTTGTAACAGTCGAAACTCCTATTATCGAAACACCAGTCTTCGAAGGTGAATATACTATTCAATGCACAACCAACGACGGACGTATCTTCAAGGGCATAATTGATTTCTAATAAAGCCTATCTAATATCTCCACCATAAACTTCTTTAATCATACAATTATGAAACTAAAAACAATTCTTATGACTTCCATGGTGGCAGGCATCTCATTTGCCGCCACAGCGCAGGTAACAGTAGTAGAGTCTGGGCAGACAGTATTTGGAGCCTATGATTCTAAGAGTACGTCCTCCTTGCAGAGTACTCCTGATTCAGAATCAGTTGCATTCTTCTGTAATCCGAAAGGACAAAAGCTTGCTACACACATTACTTTTGGTCCACCTAACCGCATAAATGTAGGAGAGGTTCCCGATGCATCTGGAGGTCTTACCGGTCACCTTCAGCTCAAAGGCCAATACGGTATTGTAGGCAATGTGGGAAGTAATCGCATATTCGAATTTATAAGCCGTCTTGGGAGTACGATATATATCTCACCGGCTTTCCGTTTCTATTCGGATGTCAAGGCAAATAGTTTTGTAGTTGTGTCTGATGGACGCTTCAAAGAGGATGTGAAGACATTGGAAGGCAGTGCTGAGGGACTCTCTCTGTTGTCACCTGTAAGATACAGTCTGACAGCTCAAAATGCTGAGGCTGTAGATACACCTCGTACTTTCAGTACTGACTCTACCGATGAGGCTGATGAGGTGGTCGAAGAGAGTCCTCTTGCTCCGGACCCGCGTACTCGTTTTGGGTTTATAGCCCAAGAAGTACAGGAAATCTTTCCCGAACTGGTAATTGAGGATGCTGACGGCACCTTAGGCATAGACTATACAGGTTTCATACCTCTTCTTGTCGATGCCTTGGGTACTCTGCAACGTCGCGTGGAAGAACAGCAGGAAATCATAGACGCTCTTTCAAGCTCAGGACAGGGACGCCAACTCGCCCCGTCAGCAGGAGTCCGTGACCTGCTTATAGAGGCTGGCGCTGAAGTGGCTCAGAACACTCCTAATCCCTTCAGTGCCTCAACACGCATAGCCTGCAATGTACCGATATCGGTAAGCGAGGCCGTACTGTTTGTCTATGACCTCCAGGGACAGCAGCGTCTACACATTCCTGTCACAGAACGTGGTGGAAGCGAAATCGTCATAGAAGGCTCCACGCTCACACCAGGCATGTACATCTACACTCTCATAGCCGATGGTGTGGAGATAGGCAGCAAGAGAATGATTCTAACTGATTAAGTAATATTATGAAATATACTCACAACCATATCCTTTATAGATATTGTTTGCTTTTATGTACTATATTGGGAATAGTCTTTATTCCCATGCATACTAAAGCCAATAGTATCAAGCATAATTTAAATTTCGATAGTAGGTATCTTATGGAGCAGGTTGTTACAACTTCTACCGGTGATACCTGCATAGTACTTAACTGGACTGGACTTTCCAATTATGAAGAAACTGGCAAACAGAAAGTCCCTGTAAAATACCTTAGACTTCTTGTACCGACTTTTTGTAACAACATTACGCTTGACGTACAGAATGCTACTATAGAAAGTAACAAAGTACTGGATTATCCCCTTCCTACCACCCTACTCTGTTCTACAGATCTTAACAGCAGTAACTTTAACGAGACAGGAATCAGCAACCAGTATAATAAAGATTCTATAGCAGAAATTATTGATGAAAAATTTCTTGATGGCCGCTATCATATTATAACTGTAAAAGTACATCCAGTTAAATATGATACAGAAACAAGGAATCTGTCAATATACAGTAATGTAGATCTTATTATAAACTATAATGAGTGTGATGAGGAAGCTATGAAGGTTAAACCGTTTTTTCCAGCTGTAGCAAATCCTTTTTTAGATATCACCTCGTTAATAGATAATCCTGAATATTTACCTGCCTTAGCATTAACTCCATCATCTAATTCGACTCTTGAATGGTATTACATAATTGTACCTAAAAGTTTAAAATCAGATGTGGAGAAACTAGCCCTGTGGAAACGTCAGAAGGGATATCAGGTTCAGGTAATTACTATTGAGGATATATGCAGTAACTCTTCATATCGTCCTAAAAGTACCCCAGAACTTGTAGACACAGCGGCAAGTTTACGTGCTTATCTTAAGGATGAGTTCAAACAGAAAGGTGCTTTTTTCTGCCTGTTGGTAGGAGATTACCATACTACCATGCCTATAAGAAAAATGTATACACCACAACCTGGTGAGGATAAAGGTTTCAATACTAATAGCTACATACCTACTGATAACTATTTCTCGGACCTTACCACCTCCTTTTCTATAGAAAGTACCAAATGGTCAGGCAACTACTGTATGAAGTATACTACAGCCTTTTCACCTAATATATATGTAGGAAGGCTTCTATGTCATACTGCGGCCGAACTGGATAATTATTTGAACAAACTACGTTTATATGAATCTAATCCCGGACGAGGGAACAACTCTTATCTTAGCAAAGCCTTTTTCTTTGAGCAACATGAGGTCACTTATGATAAATGGGGAGAGATACCTGAACCAGAAGATAAATGGGGTAAAAGTCTTATTCATGCTTCACGGCCTGCACGCGACAAGTGTACTTTCCTTGATATTACTCTGCTTCAGGATAGACTTTACAGTGAGAGTCGTAATGATGGCCCTACCAGCGGAGAGATCATTGAAGCTATGAGACAGCACGGATTTAACAACTGGTATGGCCATGGTTCCCCATACGGTGTCTCAGTCTCACAGTATAACTACGTACTCCCTACGACCATATCAGTTCTTGGTCATAAGCCTTATGAACATGTGTCGGCTTCCCGACGTGAGAATTCCACCGGTTTAGATGAATTGGCTAATCAGGATTATCCCTCAATAGTATATTCTATATCTTGTGAGAACATGCCATACGATAGATATGAGAGAGACGACACAATATTCATTGATGAGAATCTTGCTCAGTATTTTACTACTCACAATAAATATGGTGGTCCAGCTTTTTTAGGTAATACACGTGAGGGCTGGTTTAGAATAAATCAGACAAATAGTAGCTCTGCAGGTACCTCACCTAATCTCCATGCCCAGTTTATGGTCGAAGTCCAGAAGACTCCGTCTGCAGGTATAGCGGAGGCTCATTCAAAAATGAATGTTCCCTATTCCTCTGGAACTTCTTTCGGTAATGTACTTGCTACTCATAATCTGATAGGCGATCCTGAATTCAAAATATGGCTTGGTAAACCAGAGGAATATGATCTGAACATTCTTCGCCTGAATGATGGAATTAAAATAATCTCGCCTGAACTTAACGGTGCTTTAGTAACAGCATTTGATGGGCGTGATAAGGTTGTAAAGGGACATGTTTACAGTAATGAGGTAAACGTAGGTTTGTCTGATTTAGGAATGACAGATGGATTGTTTGCTTACAGTATATGGAAACAGGGTTTCCTACCTATAATCGATTTGATTGGACAAAAAGCCACTCTTTCTTCTGGTCATTATAATTTCATGGTTCGGAATGCATGTTTTGGAGATGATGGTAACACTACAAATGAAGTAAATGTACCTTCACAATGTGTGTTGGATATCTCAGCTACCGATGAAATTAAATGTTTGGGTAACCTTAATATCCTGGATAAAGGAGTAATTAATCTTCAGTGTGATGGTAATATAGACCTTAGTGGTCTTAAAGTGGCCACAGGAGGTAAGATTAAGATAGAAGGAAATACAGTAACTCTAAAGCCAGGAACATGCGTAGAGAAAGGTGGTACATTAAATATAATTTATCGCCAGGATTGATTTCATGTCTCAGCATAGTCGATATAATAATTCCTGATATGAAGAAAATCTTTGCTTTAATCTTGTTGGCAGCTGGGATTGCCCAAGCCTCAGCATACGAACCTTTCATCAGAGAGGACCGCGTGTGGGAGTATATTACCTGCTCGGAGATATACGGAGGTTGGATGACTGCCCGTCAGATGCGTTTCGATGGTACTGTCGAAGTTAACGGTAAAGTCTACCACAATTTTGTGAACTACACCAGCACCCGTTATCCCCAGGGGCTTCAGTATCCTGAGAGTGCCGAACTTACAGAAAACTATTCCACTTCCTACTACCGTGAGGAAGGCGAGCGTGTATATGTTCTTACTAAAGACGGATGGCCAGTTCAGGCTAAGCTTGACCCGGTTGTTGAGAACGACAGTTTCGGGGAAGGTCTGATTTTTGATTTCACTTTGACACAGGGTGAGGTGACATCGGACATGGTATTTTCCGACGGCAGTAAGCTGTATACGGTAAGCCTTCCGGATGTTATGGTAGGCACTGAACCGTGCCGCAGCTATACTTTCTATCAGGCTCCGTACGGAGACACAGAAGAGAAACCTTCAATGGGTAATATTCCCTGTTATTTTACCGAAGGCTTGGGACTCTGTGGAGACGGTATACTGCCCTATGTGCCAACAGATGTCCCGACAGCAGGTAGTTATTCTTTTCTCGGACGCCTGTATTCAGACGTAGGTGATATACTTTGGCAGGATAAGTGTTATCCGGAGGAGAAACAGAATGCTGTCATATATGAGGATCGTATATGGGAGTATACATGCGGTACAACAGGGACATTCCGAAATCTTACAATCAGAGTGAAGTTTGATGGTACGGAGACAATAGGAGGTCAGGAGTATGCCTGTCTCTGTCTGCTGTCATCGGTAGAATGGACTCGGCATGACAAGGAGATAGTGGAATATCGTGATTATACTGAAGAAGGTTCACAGCCGACAGTGATTGGGTATGTCCGTGAGGAAAATGACAAGGTTTATACATGGTGTAATAATAGGGAACATCTGACATTTGACCTTGCTTCCCCAGCAGTACCTATCCAATGTGCTATAAGGTGGAAGATAGAATATATTCCTGAGGAATCAAATAAAGCTATATTTGTCCTTTCGACTCCAAGAGGAGTATGGAATGGACAAGACGATAAGTACGGACTGTGGAAGACCTATATGGTTGACAAAGCGTATTTCGAATATGTATACGACGATACTGTTGAACAGTATAGCTTCTTCGATACGAATTACTATAATCCGGCTCCAATGTTTGTTGTCGGAGTCGGCCCTTGTGGTATGTCTGGAGGCGGAGGTACCGTTTTAGGTTTTGAACCCCACACTTACGATAATGGAGCCGGCATAGGGTATTGGCTGAATAATGTCTATGACCTTGATGGTAACATCATATTTGAGGGCATTAACGACTATATTCCAATGGTTGGTGTAACGACACCGGTTGCTGATTCTGACGCCATGAAGATTGTCTATGACCTGGCGGGTCGTGAGGTAGCACGTGGCGAGAAGGCTACCGAGGGACTGACCCCAGGTATCTACATGGTACGTAAAGGCAACACCACAACAAAAACCTTGATAAGATAAACTTTATTAACTTTTAACATTATGCAATCAGCTAAATTTCCATTTCAGTGGATATTATCGTGGCATATGATAATACTCACCTATGTTATATTTCTGACCGGGTGTTCTTCTACGGAAAATCAGTATGATTTATGTGCAGAGAACAAGCGTAATACAGAATATACAGAGTTAATGCAGACTCTCGAAGAGTATTCATTACAATTTTCTATAAGTCATCCATCACTATCTCGTGCAGACGCAGGATGGAGTGACTTTAAGGAAGCTGTAAAAGCGGATTATGTTAGTGGCAGCGACGGTAGAGCAGGTATAAGTATAGGAGCGTCTAGAAAAAAATGGAAGGAGTTAAAACGGGCTCAAAAGGAGGAAAAACTAAAAAATTGTTTTATGTCTCCTCAACAACAGGCCACAGTTAAACATCAGATAGATAGTCTTAAGCTAGTCTATCTTACAGATACTACAAATCTCGGTGCTATTCATAATGCAACGATTCTCCAATCCTTACTTGATAAGGATTTGTATTTTGATAATACAGAAGAACTTGTAAAATCTGTAAGAAATGCCTTGCAGAAGCTTGGCTTTGAAACATCTAATTTTGATGTTAAGACTACCACAAGAGAGATTGATAATTTCTTTGCCACCATATATGATACTAATATCTCGGTCATGTATGAACGTCTTACAACAAAATATCCAGAAAGAAAGGAAGAGTTTCAGATATTGAATCACTATCTTTCAACTATTGAAACTCTTACCAATATTGAAGACATAATTGAATTCTCGCAGGAATACATAAATATAATCAATCAGTCTAAAATTTCTCATCCATCAAAGAAAACCTTAAGATCAAATATCTCAATCGCTCCTGCCAGCCATCAACTTTGGCAAGAGATTGACGATATTTTGGATTAACTCTATATACATATAAGTTGACCCTTTATAAATTTTATAAAGAATATAAGTCCTAATATATTAACTTAATAGATAAGTATATAGACCTCTCTTAAAGATTAGGATATGTATTTTTCAGCTATATCCTGTAAATCCTGAAAGATAAAACTTGTTATTTTGGGATCGTGCAAATATAGAACGAAGTGAATACGTTAGTATTCGACTTAATGACAAATTTGCACGATCCCAAAATAACAAGTTTTATCTGGTTATTAATTTTTAGAGGCTATCTAATTAAATTACAGAGCAATATGAAGAGATTTATAGCACTGACTATTATAGTCATGTTGCTGCAGGTAAATGCATGGGCGGAGGATATTATAGGTGTCGTAACAGATGAGGCTAAACAACCGTTACCATACTCTACAGTCCGGCTCATGGGAAAAAGAATTGCCTGTCTAACTGATAGTGCCGGTAGGTTTAGACTTTCACTGAAAAAAAATAGCAATGAAAATGATACACTGTTGATATCTTATCTAGGCTATAAGACGCAGAAAGTACCTATGATACAGCTAAAGGGGAACAGCCCAGTCAATTTCAAGTTGACTCCAGCTCCAAAAATGTTAAATGGAGTTTACGTATATCCCAATAAGAAAATCAAAACGAAAACTAAGAAAAAAGGGAAGAAACACAGCTGGGCCTTGTTAAGATCATATATTGATGGCCTGACAGCCGGAGAGTGTTTCGGTTATGAATTCCATACAAAGAAAGATAGGACTCTTGTTCTGGATAAGGTAGGATTTTTCTGCTGTGATGGCCTCAATCGTATGACGGAAATGAAATTTCGGATTAATGTTTATGATATGAAAAGTGTGAAGAAATCTCCTTCGAAAGACTTTGTCAGTGTCCTCGACAAACCGATATATTTTGATTACATGCTCATAGACAATAGGGAAGGAAAATTCGAATATGAACTACCGCAACAGATTGTGCTTCCAGAACACGCCATGGTTGAGATTGAGATGCTCGAGAATCTGAATGAGAAGAGGTTCTGGTTCAAGAGCAATTTAATAGGTAGGAAGACCTGGTCAAAATTTCTATCTGAAGATGAATGGATTCAAGACCCCTTTGGAACACCATTCTTTATAGAGTGTATCGAAATAAAGTAAAATTCGAAGGATCAAGGAGGATAATTACGAAGACAAGGAGCACTGAAGGAGGTTTCAGTTATTCACTCAATAATGTCTATGAGCTAGAAAGCAACGTCATATTCGAGGTTACCAATCAGATGACTCCTATTGTGGGCGTATCGACACCGATTGCTGATTCCGATGCCATGAAGATTGTCTATGACCTGAATGGTCGTGAGGTAGCACGCGGCGAGAAGGCTACCGACGGACTGACTCCAAGCATCTACATGGTGCGTCAAGGCAACACCACAACAAAGACCCTGATAAGCCAATAAGATTTTCAGCTTGCCTATAGAAGAGGGGTGCTGGGCTGCTCGCTTTGCTCGCTGGAACGTCGCACGAGCGGGACACAGAACGACACAGGAACTGAAACACAGAACTGCACAGAACTTAAAAGTCAACCTGCGTAAGGGATAGACAAACTTCCGTAAGGGATAGGCAGAACTTCCTTTGGTCTTACCGCTTTCAGTTAACCCTGTTCAGGGATAACACATAAGTCAATCCCTGTAAGGGATAAGTATAGCCAGAGTCAACTATGTTCAGGGATAAGACTTAAAATACAGTCAACCAAAATTAGGCTATCACATACCACGCAGGTCATAACACTGCAATAAATTCAAAATCTGTGTTATTCTGTGTTTCAGTTCCTGTGTCGTTCTGTGTCCCGCTCGTGCGACGTTCCAGCGAGCAAAGCGAGCCCAGTTCTGTGTTGTTCCCATTACCACGGCAACAAGCATGTTTAGTGTCCCTCTTATAAGAGTCATTGAAATCGGAAAGTGATGGATAAATCAATAGGTTTGTTATAGTTTTTTAAAACCGCACAAAAACCGTACAAAAACCGTACTCACTTTTTAGGTTGGCTACATTAATTAGCCTATATTTGTAAAATTTTTCAAACACTTAATTATTAAGGCCAAATACACCCCTATTGGTTTTCCTTACTTTTCTTTTTCTGCTATTAAAAGCAGAAAAAACAGTCAGGACTACATAGTCAATATTAATAACCCTAACAATCAGAATTTATGAAGAAATTTCTACTTTACTGTATGTTATCCAGTGTTGCCTGCGGTATGTGGGCACAGGAGAGACAGAACCTGGTGGTATACGAAGACCGTGTATGGGAGTACACTTGCGGTACAACCGGTAACCACCGTTTCAGGACTATAAAAGCCCGCTTTGAAGGCACTGCCGTGATTGAGGACAAGGAATATGCACGTTTCTGTATCCTGTCGTCGGTGGAATATCAGCGCTGGGATTTGGAAATTGTAGAGTCACATGATTATTCTTCAGAAAGCATCGAGAGAAGAACCCTGGGATATGTCCGGGAGGAAGACGGGAAAGTCTACTCTTATGTCGGTGAGGAAGAGCATCTTATGTTTGACATTACTTCACCGGGAAGCCTTGTCGACTGTGGAATGAGGTGGAAAATAGGAATTTATGCCTGGGATGAGGTGGAACCTGCAAAAATAGAGCTTTCAGAAGCCCAGTCTTTAACCAATTCCGGCCGTGTATGGCAAGCATATATGGTTGACAAAGCGGATATCGAATATCCCGACGATCCTTTTGGGCCCTATGAGTGCTTTGATACCTATTACTATGATCCGGCTCCAATGTTTGTTGTCGGAGTAGGGCCTTACGGCCTGTCGGAGGGAGGAGGTACCGTATTGGGATTTGAACCTATAATATGGGACACCGGAGGGGGCATAGGTAACTGGCTGAATTATGTCTATGATCTTGAAGGCAACGTCATATTCGAGGGTACCAACCAGATGACTCCTATTGTGGGCGTATCGACACCGGTTGCTGATTCCGACGCCATGAAGATTGTCTATGACCTGACTGGTCGTGAGGTGGCACGCGGTGAGAAGGCTACCGACGGACTCACCCCAGGCATCTACATGGTACGTCAAGGCAACACCATAACAAAGACCCTGATAAGCCAATAAGATTTTCATCTTGCCTATAGAAGAGGGGTGTTGAGCTCACTTTGCTCGCTGCCACCTCGCACTGGTCTACACATGGACAATAAAGTGCGAAATATGCTTATCGTCGCGGTAATGGGAACGACACGCAGGTTCAGCAGCTGTAAAAACACCTTCCTATTTGACAGACGGCTCACACCGGACTAACGCAGACTTCTTTAATCCGTTCTTAGTCTGTAGCGGTGTGAGCCGTCTGTTTAGTTTTCTACTACGAGTCTCAGGAGTTCAACAGGTTGTTGAAGAGAGTAAGGTAAGCATTCGCGACTGTTGGTGCCGAGAAGCGTTCATTGACACTGCGGCGAGCAGCTAACCGACAATCGTGACCTTGAGCGACCGCCCAAGCTACTCCAGCAGCAAGCGCAGCAGCATCAGTTTCAATATTACCAGTGAACGGAGCAAGCCAACCTGTGCGTTCATGCTCAATTATATCCGACTGTCCACCACGGTCAAAGGCTACAGGTATACAGCCGTAAGCCTGACCTTCAACAAGAGTACCAGGCAAGGTTTCGTAAAGCGATGAAGATATCACCACATCGGCATCTTCATACACCTCACGTATTCTTTCTTCCCCATGCAACATACCCAAATGACTATGAGCTATAGCTATTCCGTCAAGGGCAGAAGCATCACGTACGGCACCGAATGTCACCAGTTCAAGACGTTCGGCAAGTTGCGGATAATCACGTGCAAGTACTTTCGTGGTTTCTATTAATATCGGGAGTCCTTTCACAGGGTCGTCAAGACGTGCCGCCCCTATTACAATACGCAGTTGGTCGCCACTACGCTGGCGCAGAGGAGGTAAAGAATCTGTAGGAAAGGCATTAGGTATGACACTGACCGGCAAACCATTCATAAGAGATGAACGCCGACAGCAACCGGCAAGCCAATTGCTAACCGCAACCCAGTGCATCGGAACGTCGCTGTAAAGCTGACGTTTACGTTGCCATAAAGTGTGTGAAATATCATCAGCAGAACGACGAGAACCTAACAAAGGACAGTCGCCGCACTCACCCTCATAACGAATACAATCGTATGCATGGTGACACACACCAGTAGCGCACCACATATCATGCATGGTCCAGATTATGGGTTTACCAAGACGGCCTAACTCACGTATACCGTGTAACGACAACAGACCTTGATTTATCCAGTTGAGGCATACTATATCAGCTTCAGCCACCCAGCGGTGACGCCACAGCGGCACACCATCAGAAGCCGTATCTATCTTGAACAGAGTAGAGCGGTCAAAGCCATTTGCAGTGAATATACGTAGCCGTTCTGTCATAAAGCTGCGACGCAAAGCCGCACGTGAAGCAGCAAGTTCTACGTAAGGAGAAGGACGTAACTTCTCAGCTACCAACATACGCGCATCGATGCCTTCACCACGCAAAGCCTCCATAAGGCGCGTAGTCACTATGGCAGCCCCACCAGTGGCATCGCTCTTATTTATAAGCACAACCTTCATAGTTGTGTCACCCTTTCATAATCTATAAAACGGTAAGACGGAGTTTCACTCTCGTCGGAAGTTTCACAGGCAGTCACTTTCCACTCTGCTTCATCAGGCAACGGAAGCCACGTATCAGCATCGGCACACTCAGCATCAATGTGTGTAAGGTAAAGATGTGTGACCATATCATAGGCACGACGATAGAGTTCACCACCACCTATCACGAATGGCATCGGACCACCGTCACATAGTGCCAATGCCTCTTCGAAGCTCAAAGCAGTCTCAGCCCCCTCAGCACTGTAATCAGGCTGACGACTCACCACTATATTACGACGTCCCGGTAGAGCACCATTGGGAAGTGACTCCCATGTCTTGCGTCCCATGATGACAGGGTGCCCCATAGTCAGTCGACGGAAGCGTCTTAAATCGGCACGTATAGGCCAAAGCAACTTGCCATCACGGCCCAGTTCACCGTGTCGGCCCACCGCAGCTATCAATGCGCACGGCCTTGGTAGAGTATTCAGTTTATCCATTTGAGTTTACAATATGTAAAGCCCATAAAGTAGATTTTGTGATGACAAACGTGGCATAAATGCAACATTTTTGCATACTATAACTACTTTATAGTCCAAATATTACTTATTTTTCTTTTTTTAGTTACTACTATTTGTTAAAAGGGGTATTATTTTCTATATTTGCAGCCCATTCGCTCTTTATGACCTGCAAGTATATGAACCACGACCTGTTTCAAAGATATGTGTGGCTCGTGAAGCTTCTGCGCCACACACCTCATCTGACCTATGACGAGATTGCGGCACGTTGGGCCGAGAGTCCGTTGAACACCGACAAGGTGCCCCTGCCGTTACGTACTTTCCACAACCATAGATGGGCTATTGAAAGCTTATTTGGCATACGTATATTGTGTCAGCGCAGACGTGGTAACACTTATGCCCTGGCCGACTGGGACGATGGTCTGCCAGGCAGTCTGCGTGTATTGATGCTTGAAGCCTTGGCCAGTTCACCGTGGCCAGGTGACCACGCTTCGCTTGAACGACGCATAGTGCTTGACGACGCACCAGCACGTGAATCGGGACTGCTGTCAGCTGTCGAGGCTATCGCTACCAATCACTCTGTCACCTTCAATCGGCAGGGTAAACGCATCATGTTCGATCCCTACTGTCTGGGATTCATCGGAGGGCAATGGTTTATGGGCGGATTAGACCGCGACAACGACAAAGTCATAGCTATACCTGTGACCGAAACTACAGATATGACGGTTCTTAATATAGAATTCGTATATCCGGACGATTTTTCTCCCACTGAATTTTTCAAAAATATGCACTGAGCCTAATATGGTCAGTGTACTTATCCTATTACTATAGAAACTTTATAGCCACAGTGCTTTCTCAACGTCGAGAAGGCACTGTGGCTATAAAGTAATGTATATCGTGTAAATCTTTAAGCTACTTATTACTTAACTATCACCTTGCTGGCAGTGCCGTCAGAATAAGTAACAATCACCACACCGCGATAACCGTCATTAACAGGGGCACCCGTCAAATCATAACGACCAGTCTCTACAGCTGAAGCGGCAGTTGATACCTTGTCAATACCGGTCAGTGACGAAACGCTACATTCATCTACATTGACAATGCGGCCTGACTCAGTGTCTATCAGCATAGCTACTACCTTCAGATTAGCTTTATCTTGAATCAGAGTGTTATTGGCAACCGAGATGGTGTATTCCGATGTCTTAACTTCACCAGCGCTAAAAGGCCCTGTAACTGAATTAGGCAGACCTTCTGCAAGACCGTAAGCAGCTACAGCAACATCATCATATTTCATATCCGATATAAATTCCGGACTTTCAAGATAGAATGCGAAATCTCTACCAAGTTCTGTGTTAGCAGCATATTCAGGATCTTCAGCAAAGTAGGTGAAGTAGTTGGTCTGTAACCATTCAGGTGTATCGCCACTCAGACCGTTAGCCTTAACCACGTATGCGATAGCATAATGAATGTCATCTGTATTGTACATAAGCGTAACATCTGACTTAACGCTTATGCGTGTCTTATCATCGTTAGTCCAATTTGCAGTTACCTTAACTTCACCTTCTGCAACGCCTTCAAGAACCATCTCTACGAGTTCGGGCGACATGAAAGCTTCCTCTCGGCTTGAACCAGCGTATGGATCACCGTAAACCTCTCTATTAAAGAATGAGGTAGGATAGCCAATCCTTGGATCAGCCAGTTCAGCGTAAGCAGGTATCTCCATAGGGTCTATATCGTCATACATACACACATGAGCCTCAATGTAGATAAACTTATCTCCGAACACTTCTTTGAGACGCTCATTACCGACGATAGCACGAGGACACCAGCCACACCAAGTACCTGTGTAAGTCTCAGCTATAGCCTTTCTCTCCACTTTTGACAAGAGAGTGACAAGTTCACCGCTGGCAACATTATCCGCTGCTTGATTATCCACACCATTGACTTTAGTAATGATAATTTTCTTATCGACGAGACATGGCTCGCTATCAGCGCTCAGAGGAATATTGAGGTTAAAAGAACCACCATAGATATCGTATGGAGTGTCGAGCACAAGATGTTTCTCCTCGCCTTTTACGCCAGCCGATTCGACAACGTAATCAATATTGCTAACACCCTTTGTACCCATGTTGACAACCGGAACGCTTACTGTGACATCTGAACCGGAAACAGTATAATATTTGCCGAAATCACTTACAGAAACCGCATTCTCATAAAAATCGCCTTCGAGCAGCACTTGATAGCACAGTTTTCCCATACGGTCTCCGTATGACTGCCAACCACTCATAAAGCCTGTCTCAAAGTTATAAAGAGCTCCCGGAGGCGCGATACGGTCAGAAGTCGTAAAACCGGGGAATTGAGAAGTACGTATAGCTGAATTTGTATGAAGCGAATAACCGGCATAGACACCCTCTTCAGGAATAAGGAAACCCTCGGGAAGTGCTACCTCAGTCCAGACTGTATCTCTTATCGCTTCATTATCTACAGCCACTGACACCAACAGGTCCTCATCAGCAGGCACGTTGAGCTCTGCCGACAGCCAGCCTTTTACATCCTCAATGTCGCCTTTACCCTGAATACGGAAGCGCAGACCCTTGATAGTCTTACCGCTGTACACAGGATCTTTACCATCGATAAAGATAGCGTTATTTACAGTCTGTACTGTATTGGGCATACCGACTCCAAAGCCTGCAATCGGTTCGTCACCTTTGTAGTAACCATACCAAATCTGGTTGGGACCTACTTCCAGTGAGGCCTCATTTACAGCTGCTACAGAACCCGCAGGTGCTGACAGTCTCGGTTGTGTCCCAACCTCCGCAGCATTGCCATAGACTACACAGCCTAAAGCTGCTGTAGCCATCATAACAGGTAAAAATTTCTTCATTACACTCATATTATTGGTTTAGTATAATCTTTTTTGACGATCCATCGGAATAACGCACAATATTGATACCATTACCTAATTTATCACGGCGCAAACCACATATATCAAAGATAGCTGAGACTTCCGGTGTATAATCTCCGATTATTTCCTCTCTCATGCTCAGACTGCTCTCTCCTATCGCCACCTTAGCAGCATTGACAATATGACCATCAGCATTATCAATAATCATGGCTACGAGACTAAGCTTATCCTTATCCTGTATAAGCTGATTTCCTTCAATACTGAGAACTCGGGCATCTATTTCCACCCAGTTATCACCACTCCATTCTTCATCGACTGACTCCAACGACATTCCATGGTCTATATCGTAAGCTTCGACAGCAACATCGTTATATGCTATATCACGGATTCTTCCTCCTGCCTCTGTCAGCCAGCCAAGATATGGGTCATTCTTAAAACCTTGGGCTACCGGCAAAGCAAAATCATTATTTTGCATCCATGAAGCGTCAGGGCCTTCCAGACCGTCAGCACATAAAACGTAGGCGATACTGTAAGCCGGAGCATCTGTACGAGGATACATAAGTTTCAGCAATGAAGTGACATTTATCTGAGTCTTGTTATCGTTCCACTCTGTAGTTAGAGCTAAAGCCGCCGGAGTAAGCTTGGAGAGCTGATGCTCAACATCTTCCTTTATACCATAGCTTGGTTCAGAACCAACTCCGTATGTCGAACCAAAGAATGGGTCACCGGAAACCTCACGGTCAAGTGTACAACTTGGGAAACCGTGTACATTTTTCAGTATATCACTGTAAGCGTCTATCACCATAGGATCACTGCCACCGTGCACAGCAATACCGATAAAACTGTCACCGAAATCTTTCGAAAGATTTTCGATGCCGACCATTCCTCGTGGACACCAGCCACACCATGTGCCTGTAAATTCTTCCATAACAGTTACACGTGGTGCGCTTTCCTCAACAGTAATGACTGCGCCACGGCCTATGGTTGTATAGTCAATTCCGTTAGGTTGGCCATTTACACCTGTCACATTTATCTCTTTATATGAAATGCCTTTTGCAGCAGAAGCGGTAAACTCGAGATTCATCACAAACTGCTCTTTAGGACGTGTCACAGGTACAGGCAAGTTGTACACAAATACTTCACCTTCCCAATTATCTTCTCTAAGGCTATATTCTATCGAAGTCACACCGGCTATTCCGTAATTAGTCATGGTCACAGGCACAGTTACCCTTTCACCAGGCAGACAAACTATTTCCGGGACGTATGTGACACTCACTGCATTTTCATACACTTCCCCTTCCAGAAGTACCTCAATAGCCAAATTACCATATTTATAGGTTGAGAAGTCACGCCAACCCGGATAAGTGGAAGAAGTATTTATATAGAATCCGTGCTGTACGGTCGTATTTCCGGCTGTAGTCAGCACAGGGAAGGGATCCTCAGTAGAGAATGAATAACCGACGTAGAGGCCCGTTTCCGGCACCCAGCAAGGTTCGGTAAGGATAGTCTCAAAAGGTTTCCCATCAGAAATATTGGAAAGTTCTACATCATAATAGCCTAAATCGGCTTTATCCGGAGATTTAGGTAGAGTAGTCGAAAGCCATACTTTAAGGTTAGACATGTCAGAAATACCTTGTAGAGTACACCTGATTTCCTTAATGCTCTTCCCACTGGCTGTTCCTATATCACCAGGCAAATATATGGCACAGGAATAATCTTCGGAAATTCCGGTACCGAATTCTGACAAGGGTGCCTCACCATCATAATATCCATACCACATTGTATCAGCTTTTGCAGGAATAACCATTATCGCAGTAAAAGCCATTGCCAGCAGTAAAGATTTACACTTTGTTCCAAACATAATAGTAGTCATATTTCATATTAAGGAGTACATGTGGAGTATATTTCATAAAATTTCCGGTTGCAAATTTATCATAAGACCAAACGTTTCTACAACTTTTTAGCGTCTACTGAGCATCTACTGAGGGTTATCTTTAATAAAAAACTGAGAAATTTAACTAAATTTGCAATTAATAACCTGCAAGTGTCAACACTCAATGAAATATCTGCAAATCCTCCTGCTTTCACTTCTCTTATGCGTAGCTTGTCATAAAGAGGAGACTTTAGAACCCTTTAAATGGCGTTCCGCCGGAAGAGAATTTGATTCTATATGCATAAGACTGGAATGGATGTTTAATGAATATATGCCCCTTGACAGTATTAAATCTGCCATTGACTCACTTTATATTCTTACTAAGGCAGAACCAAAAAAAGAGATACTAAGAAACTCGCGTACCCATTATTGGCATGCAAAGTACTTCTCTCGAATAGGAGCCACTGATTCCTGTATCGCACAGTTGCAGCAAGCTCTACGAGAAAATGATTCGATAGCTTACAAATATGATTTTCTAAGAATAAAAATGCTTCTTGTCTCCATCGACCCAACTATAGACGGTGCAGAGGAATACAAAGCATACAATGATTGCCTTAACTTCGCTAAAGAAAATAAGGATATAGCTACAGAGGCTATGGCCTCTATAATGCTTGGTAACCTTCTGCGACAATTAGATGCAAGGAAAGGCCTATATTATCTCAATAATGCTGATAGCCTGAATAATCTCTTAGGATTCAATAAATTCACCGTTAAGAATAAGATTAATCAAGCCTTACTCCTAAAGAATACCGGAAATATTAAAGAAGCTGATTCTATTTTACAGAGTCTGTTGCTTCATCCCGTCATAATTGAAGACACACTTACTTATAATCTTATTCTCAGTAATCTATACAAACTGACCAAAAATCCTGTTTATCTTTATCGGGCTTCGGCACAAGCTGATAAAAGTACAAAATTAAGACTTCGCAGAGGATATTATAATGCACTTAAATCAGATTACTGTTTTAACCATTCCTCTTTACCGGATTCAACTGTTTATTACGCTGATTTAGCCTTTCAGGATTTACCGATAATTACTGAAGGGAGTGAGCGTATAGAAATTCTCCATGCCAAAAGTCAGGCTTTTCTCAAGCAGGGAATGCCTGACAGTGCGTATATATATCGTTTAAAAGTAGATAATCTGATAGATTCTTTTCAATACAACCAACAGAATCTTGAGATTCTTAAACTCAGCGCTCTTACAGAAGCCGACATAGCACAATCAAGATATATGGCCGACCTTTATTACCGCAATATGATTATTGCTATAATATGTGTGATATTCATCATGATAGGTGCGGGAATATTTGTATTTCTCAATCGTAGGATTCTACATCAGAAAATAAATGCTATGGAATCCGAGATAGCACTTGAAAAAAGCCGTCGCCAGATTACAGCTACATCGGTTAATCTTCAGGAAAAAGATAATTTCTTAGGTATATTGAAAGAGGAATTGTCAGAAATGCGTAAGAATGGAACAATTAATGACACAAATGCTTTACGCCTTGAATCCACAATTAAAGCACATCTCTCAGAGAAGGAATCGGATGCATTATTTACTGATATATACGGAGTCATAAAACCGGATTTTGCCACACGCCTTCAAGAGCGTTGTGGAGAACTGGCCGACAGTTATATAAAACTTGCCAGCTATATTTTAATAGGGCTTGATAATAAGAAAATAGCACGTCTTATGAATATTAAACCCGAATCTGTAAGACAAAGCCGCTGGAGGCTGCGTCAAAAACTAAATCTTAAAGATGAGGAAACTATGGAAGAAGTCTTACAACAGATGAATAAATAGAATTTACCAATCATCACGGCGCTTTCTCTTAAAAAGTGAACTTAAAAACTATTTGAAACACAGAACAGGAATAATTAAGGTGACGAACAGGCTTATTGTTGTTCCCATTCCCACAGATAAGGAATTAAGTAAATCTTCAATATGTGCCCGACTGATGAGAATCGGAGTAGGATATTGCATAGATAAATAGTCTTGTAAATAAAGGGGCGTGACCAATCATCAAAAATTTTTTACTGTAAAACGCTAAAATATCACCGATTTTATGTAGATTTGCATTCGTATTCCCACTAAATGTTTATAAGCCATAGCGGAGGATAGAATATTATCACGTACCGACCAAACAATCAACCATACACAACTTATTAATCTATACCAACATGAAGCATCTTAACTTATTTGTTACAGCTTCAGCTATGATGTTGCCGGCAATAGCTTCGGCAACTGACTATACGGTAGCTCCAGCCCCCGGTGTAGTCGAAGAGCTGACACAGTTCGTTATCACTTTTGATGACACAGACCTTGCTGAAGTAGAGCTTGAGTCCGGTTATGTGAAAGTGCTTAAAGACGGACAGTTCTTCTCTGGTATCACCAAGAAGGGCTATGGCTTCGAGTTCACATGTACTCTCGAAACTCCCGCTACTGAAGCCGGAACATACGAGGTAGTAATCGAAAAAGACGGTATCTACTATTGGAGTGAGGATTATTCAAACTGCAGTTTAAATAAACAACCTGTAACATTTACATATATTGTAGAAGGTGGTCAGGTAGCAGACAATCCCTACACAGTCGATCCAGCTCCCGGTGTAGTAGATGAGCTCACACAGTTTACCATCACTTTTGATAACACAGACCTTGCTGAAGTAGAACTTGAATCCGGTTCTGTACAGGTGCTTAAAGACGGACAGTTCTTCTCTGGTATCACCAAGAAGGGCTACGGCTTCGAGTTCACATGTACTCTCGAAACTCCCGCTACTGAAGCCGGCACATACGAGGTAGTAATCGAAGAAGGTGGTATAACCTATTGGAATGAGGATTATTCAGACTGCACTTTCAACAATACTCCTGAAAGCTTTACTTATACAATTAAAGGTGGTGGTACAGGCGTGTTAGCTTACGACGTAGAATTTACTAAGTTCCGTCCAGCTGAAGGTGATATTGATCTTGAAGAAGTACAGTTCGATAGTTTTGCAATGTGGACTGAGGGAGAAGGTCTGAGCCTTGCTGACGGTGCTACAATAACTATCACTGCCACCAATGGCTATAACGAAACCGTAACTCTAAAGAGTCCATACGCCAACTATTACTGGGGTACTCTTCCAAACATGGTTACAGTTAACGGTATCTACACCGTGACTATACCAGCCGCTACTGTTGTCGATGCTGAGTACATGGAAACAGCTGGTCAGAGCGGACGCGCAAATGCTGAGACTACAGTCGTTTATAATGTAACCAACGGTACGCTTGCCGGCGAACCTGTAGTTTATGACCTTACACTTGCTTCAGTAAGACCCGCTGAAGGCGAACGCGATCTGACTATGGATACTTTCGACAGCATTAGCCTTACCTTACCGGCTGATTGCGCTTTCGCTAAAGATGTCTTTACTCTCGTTATGGAGGCTCCTGAGGAGCAGGGTGACATAACTCTCGAATTCACTTCGTCATGGAGTGGAGTAATTGCCTACTTCAACGAACCTGTATATAATGGTGTCTATACTCTCGTTATTCCACAGGGCATGTTCGGTGATGCTGAATGGATAGCCGATCACCAGTCAGGTCACTCTAATGTCGAAATCACCTTACAATGGACTCTTACAGGAGGTCGACCTGTAAGCGTTGAAATTATAGAGAACGATACACTGAGCGGTCCTGTGTATAATACACAAGGTATACGTGTAGCCAACTCACTGTCTGAGGCAGGTAAAGGCATGTTTATCGTAAACGGTAAAAAAGTCATACGCAAATAATAATTACACTAACTCAACCAACACATAAAATGATCAGACAAATTCTCATCTCCACAGCTCTGCTCAGTATGGCTGTTACAGCCGTTGCAGAGACCAAGTACTACACCACTGACGAACTCAGTGACCATGTAGCAGTATCAGCTAACGGTCAATATGTAGTGACTACAGCTACTGACGACAGTTACAGCTATATATGGAGCCAAAGAAACCCCGAACAATTCCAACAGGTCTTTGCCGACTATAATAATAAAATCGAGCTCTACGACATCACCAACGATGGTATAGCTGTAGGCGGCTATTATGTAGAAGGCGGCAGCTATCAGCCTTGTTTCGTGGTAGAGGGTCTGATAGTTGACCTACCGAACTCACCTATGGCTATGAACAACAACTTTGCCAAGTGTGTCACTGCCGACGGCAGCGTTATCGGTGGTCAGATAGCCTACTCAGATCCGGAGTCAGAAATAGGCCTGCGTTATCGTCCATGCTTCTGGCGTCTCAATGATGACTGGGAGTATGATCTGGAACTTGATCCTGGTGTAGAGCTTCCTGAACATCAGGGCTTCATACCCACATGTATGAATCCTGAGGGTACTATACTTGGTGGTCGTCTATACTGTGCTGCAGGTTCAGAAGTACCTGCTCTGTACAAAGATGGTGAAATGGTGTTCTGGAACGAACTTGAAACCAAAATCGAACCTTTCTACTACAAGGGTGAAATACTCGGTTATTACGAGAATTATTATATAGATGGCATGAAAGATGGTTGCAAGGGTGACTATCTTTCCGGTGAGTTCCTTGGTGCCGACGCATGGGGCAACTTCTATGGCTATCGCACATTAGTAGACTGGGTAAGCGAAGACGGAGAGGATTACCAGTTGAGCAAATACGCTATAATTTACAACCTTGCTAATGACACCATGCTCGATTATCCAGCCGAAGGTGGTATCACCGCTTTCAGTACTGGTGTAGGTGAGAACAGCCAGTATGTATTCTGCAATGGCAACCGTATGCTCGTAAATAACGAAAGTGTCGAAGAGGTAAAGAGCATCAGTGAGACATTCGGATTTACCAACGCTTCAAGCATGACCGCTGTAACTTCAACTTCAGCAGACGGCCGTATTCTTGCTGGCACACGTCAGGAAATGCACCCTGCAACAGGTGAGTACCTGTACTACCCCTTTGTTGTAGTGCTTGATGAACCTCTGGCAACTACTCCCGGAGTAGGCGTTGAGGTTATCGCTGGAAAAGATAACAATGCTCTTATCATCTCTAAAGGTCGCATAGATTTTGCCGGTGCTCAAGGTGAAGTATATGACCTTGATGGCCGTATCATGGGTCGCGGAACATCAGTAAATGTACCCGCAGGCATCTATGTTGTAAAAGCCGGTGATATGTCACGTAAAGTAATGGTAAAGTAAAAATTTAACCGTATAATGAAGCAACTGACCGTAGCGTCGCTGCTTATTCTATCTGCGCCGGTGTGGGCTTCCACATCGGCGCCAATAGATTTGTGGCAGACTAACTTTAAAAATGGCCGTTTACCGGCCGGTACTACAACAGCCGCGCTGAGTGAAGCACAACCCATAAAGGAGAGATATAAAAATGGCTATACCGAAGATGGCTGGATTGTTAAAGTGTTAGGCAATGCCTACTGTGCGCTGTCACCAACCTCAACAGGTGTAGACATACCTATGGAGAGTCTCCTTACTATTCCTGCTGTCACACTTCCTGACGAAGCTGAGGGTGCCATTGTACGTTGGAGCGCACGTTCAGTACTCCCAGGTATGCCAGAAGCCTACGAGGTACGTGTGCGCATAGTAGGCAATGACACATGGCAGATGTTATGCCGTGTCGATGAAGAAAAAGATGTACTTACCACACACGTAGCACGCATTGACGAGTATGCCGGAAAGGAGATAGAGTTACAATTCGCCTGTGTCAGTGTAGACCGCTATATGTTAGCTATCGGTGAGATATATGTAGGTATTCCTGCTGCACCACTGCTGACAGCCCAGAATCTGACACCACGCTTCGCTGAGAATACTAATCCACGCGGTGTGAACTTCAGTGTCTTAGGCTCGCTGCTTAATTGTGGTGCCGAGATATCTGAAGGTTCTGAATTGATAATACGTTCTGAAGACTCAGATATGGCTACCCTCCCGATAAGTCAGACAGTAATCACAGGAGGGACTCTCGATTTTGATATACCGTTTGAAGCTCCGGACAACACGACGACAGCATACGCAGTAATACTTGCTACTCCCGATGGCAACGAATACCCCGTCATGGAGTCTGATGTTACACGTTCAGGCTTCGCACGTACTCTTCTTGTAGACGAAGGCACAGGTATATGGTGCAATAACTGTCCGCAAGGTGTACTTGAACTGGCGCGTTTGGAACGTCAGTATCCTGGTCAGATGGCTACTGTGTGTACTCACACGAACGACATAATAGCCAATGAAGAGTACTGGAAACATCTTAACTTCTATGCTGTACCCTACTATCTGCTCAACCGTAAAAAATCGACAACCGGAGGTAACACCAAGAAATTTGCCGATTCACTCAACGACCCTACCATAGCCTCAATAAAGATAGTGGAAGGCCCAACAGGTGATTGGGAACAGGTGACAGCCACAGCAGAAGTGATGTTTGACCGCGATATAGATGAGCCGGGACGCTATGGAGTAGGCTATGTACTCACCTCACCTTATTATCGTCCAAATGGAGATGGGCGTTGGATGCAACAGAATAATTGTACTATAGCAGCTTATGAACAATATTACTTTCTTCCTTCCGTTATACCGGCGAGTCTATCGTTCTACAAGCATGTATCGCTAAGTTCCACACATGCTTTCGACTCAGTCGAAGTTAATTGGGAAGGGAATCCAGCGATTGTACCTGCTTACACTCCGGGATATGTGACTCTCGACTTCGGTGAACTATTCACCTACCCTACCGATGAGTCGTATGATCCAGCTACAGTGCCTGATGATGTAAATCTGGTAGCGTACGTTATGGATAATACAGACGGCACTGTTCTCAATGCTACTATCTATCCGCTTCAACAGGAATTCGATAAACATTCAGGCATAAATCCCATTACTGTCAGCACTGAACCAAATCTACGTATAGCGAACGGAGAATTACACTTTACATTACCTCAAAGTTACAGTCATTACAATGTGACTATCACCGATGCTACCGGTAGTACATTGGCTCGTTATGAAGGTCATGATAAGGGAAACTGCACTTTACGTCTTCCGTCATGCAGAGGCATAATGATAGTGACACTTCGTACTTCAGACAGTTGCAAATCAATAAAAGTCATCAACTGACTTCATGAAACATATATACTCAAATGAAACATTTTCTTACTTTGTCGCTTGCGCTTCCTTTAGCCTTCACAGCTGCTGCGCATACCGACCTGCTTAATCAAAACTTCGACGGTGACTACAACGTCGATTTTCCTATCATTCTTGAACTTGATCACCTGCCGCCTTTAGCTAATGTAAGTCCATTGTTCCAGAATGAGGCCGGTGTAGCTCAACCATGGTGGCCGCTAAAGGACTCTTCGAGTTCAGACGACCGTTTTCTATGCTCACACTCCGCTTACCAATATGAAGGTGCTTCTAACGATTGGATAGGTAGCCGTGCCATAACTGTCCCTTCTGAGGGATTTGTACTATCGTTCGGAGCCCAATCATACGTCTTGCGTAATGGTGACCGTCTTAGCGACCTTTGGCTCTTTATCACTGAAGAACCTCTGAATGCCGACAATCTTCCGACAGAAGCCACTATGCATATCGAACAAGTAGGCCTTGGCTCAGATCCAGAAGTAATGGAAGGTGATTTCATTCCATACGAACTTAATCTTGACCCATGGGTTGGCAAAACAATCTATATCAACTTTGCAAACCTAAACGAGGGCCGTGATATTTTAGCTATCGACAATATACTGATACGACGTCACGATATAGCTGAAGTTACTATTCAAGGTCCTGGTGAATATGTGGTACAAGGTGAATACAATGTCAGCTCTACCATACGTGGCACCGAAGCTCCAGGGCTCGGAGCATGGACTCTTACATTTGACGATGGTAACGGAAACACCGAAGTCCGTACGGGCGATGCACTTGCTGTTGGTGAAGAATTCAGCTTCGAGTTTACCGGTGTTGCCGAGGCTGGTAAGGTTTCAACTTACTCTGTAAGTCTGGCTTCTGAGGGCATTCCTGCTATTCCTGCTTCTGGTTCATTGACTGGTCTGGCATTCCTGCCTACACACCGTGTATTCTACGAAGAGTCTACCGGTGTGTGGTGCGGCAACTGTCCTCTGGGCTCCTATACCATAGAGTCTATGATGACTGACCCAGAGATGAAAGACCGTGTTGTGCCTGTATCGATACATATACCAGGTACCGGAACTGACTATATGGTCAATGAGGATTATGTGGCTCAGTTCGGTCTTACAGCTGCTCCTCTCACCCGCACCGAGCGTGAAGAGAAAGTTCTTGGCTTCGGTAATCTCGACCGTATCTATGACCCTTCCAATCCCAATACTGCAGCAGGCCGTCTGCGCAATTACGCCGACCGTGTAGTGACAGCCGACATATCGCTGTCTGCCGTTTATTCTGATGCTGCTGTATACCCTCCTCGTCTGACATGTGATGTAAAAGTACGTTCTGCCGTTGATATGGAAGGTCAATATGCTGTAGGTCTGGTGATGACCGAAAATAACGTAACCTTCAACCATCCTTCATGGTATCAGAGCAATTACGCTTCAGGAGATGACATCGAAGGTGATATGGGTGGTTGGACCAAACTACCTGCTTATGTCAAAGGTATGCGCTATCAGGACGTAGCACGTGGTATCTGGGGTTATAATGGCATTGACGATTCATTACCGGCTTTGCTGTCCATGAATCAGGACGTTACATTCCAATACGAGATTGAAATGCCTGATACTTATCGCGAGCTTACTGAAGGCGACCCATCGACAGCCATAGCTCCGGCTATAAATCCCGATAATGTGGTCATGGTAGCATTCCTTGTTGACCAAAAGACAGGTTTTGTAATCAACGCTGTTTCCTATCCTATGACCCCAGCGGCTGAAGAACGCTTCACAATCGCTGACGTACTTGCTGAGGCTGGAGTTGATAGCATTAACGCTTCAGATTACAAAAGCGAACCGGAATATTACAATCTTCAGGGTATACGCCTGAGCGCTCCTGTACTTGGACAACCGGTTATCGTCCGTCAGGGCAACACAGTAAGCAAACAAATCTTCAAATAAGATACTTCTCATAGACTCCTTAACCGTATGTAATGAAAAGGTCAACAGCCCGTAAAGCTGTTGACCTTTTCATTACATACGGTTAAGGAGTTTTCTATAGGATTAAATTCTTATTCGGTGTAGACCTTGATGTTGCTGAGGGCAAGAGGAGAATCGTAACTGTTAACTGACCAGCAGTTCTTATGCATACCGTAAAGACGGGCGGTATAGGCTACATTGTCATTGATATATACTGTGCAGACTGAGTTATCTGACAGAACAGTGATATTGTAGACTCCATCGGCAGGAGCATCGAAAAGATAACCATCGCCACCAGCTATGAAACCTACACCGGTTGGGCCTTCCTGTTCGAGATTAATCTTACGTTTGCCGTCACCTTCTGGATTGACTACTAAGGTATAGTAGCTGTCAGAGTCTGAGCCACGCACAAAGGAGATACCGAAGCGACCGTTTTTATCAGTGGGAGTAACAGTAAATTCAAGGCGATTAGTGTTTTTCAGACGATTGAAAAGCACATGTTGGTCGGCAGCCAGTGAATATCCACCGTTAGCTTCCGTAGCCTCGCCACCCATTTTACTGAGAGTATAAGGCGTGGAGAACTTGTTCTTTATACCGTCTACAGCTGTCAGGCTGAGAGTACCGTCAGAATGTTGTACCAGTTTATGTGCCACAAGAGCACCAGCCCATTCGGGTTCGGCTGGATAGGCACCTACATTGAGATTATCTTCACCGGCACGAGTTGGACACCACCCCCATATATAACGTTCGTTACCATTACCGGCTGTCTTACCGGCATAGAAAGCACGGCTGTCAAGTATGCCTTCGTGAGCATCTGGCCATATACCGGCATCATTTGCTGTACAACTCTTCAGTTCTTCAAGAGTACGCCCTTTGAAATACTGTACACGACGTACGGCAGCATGTTTCTCAGAGTAGACAAGATACCACCAGTCGCCCATCTTGAACAGGTCAGGACATTCATAGAAACGGTCCCACATCATAGGCATGAACACACCGGAACTGGTCCAGTTTCGCAGATTGTCAGAAGTATACTCAGCAATCACACCCTTTCCACCTTTTACAGTAGAGACAAGAAGATGGAAATGCCCGTCTTCACCTTTAATCACACATGGGTCGCGGAAGTCGTCACTGCTGTATTCGTCACCGGCTGTCAGCATGAAACCACGATCTTTGGTCCAGTTGAGGCAGTCAGTCGATGTGGCTACCATTATGGCTTCGTTCATACCGGTAAGAGCCTTGTTGACCGAGTGAGCTGTATAGAAAGTATGATAAGTCTTAGTAGCATCATCATAGATAACTGAACCAGTGCCTAACGCACCGTCCATCTCGCTCTGTGTACCGGTAGGAATAACCTCGCCAAGCGAGCGATATGTGGCACCGTCTTCAGTCTCAAGGCACCAGAATGGGTGATAAGTGGCTGAGTTAGGACGGAACTCCTGAAGGTACATGATTTTGAAGTTGCCGGCTACGGGGTCATAGAAAGGCATCGGGTCGCCTACATAACCTACCGATGGCTTGTAGAAAGTACTGTAACCGGAGTTATCGGTGCTCTCGAAATAGGCCGAGGTATTATCCCAGTCCTTTACTGTGTCAGCAACATGGTCATCGCTGCTGCAGGCGGCCAGCGAGAGAGCAAAAAGTGCGGATATCATTATAATATTGGATTTCATAGATGGAATGTGTGTTGTGTCAGAGATAGTATCTCAGTGTGCCCAAAGTACACTGCCGAATCAGAAATCACTGACAGAGATAGTTGATTGCGTTCTTGGTTAACTTCTGTATATTCTCCTTATAGAGATTCTCACCTGTAGGTACATACCATTCATAAGCCGGTGTACCGATTGTAATTACATAGCCTGACATATAGCCTGAAAGCACTTCACGTGGAGTAAATTCAGCAGTCGTGATACGGTTCGGGTCAAAATCGTTGCCGCTGCCAAGTGCAGTAGCACCTGTACGTTCCTGCCATATTTCTACACTACCGTAAGCGTCCCAATCAGCCACCCACTGCAGCGTACGGTTGGAGTTGGCACAGCCAGCCGACATAAGAAGGATTCTACCGTCAGTCTCAATAGGAAGGCCTGCATAAAGCGGGTGATTTTCATGACCGGTGACATTCAGACCGAGATCGAATTCGAGAGTTTCATAATTGTCACCGCCAAACATATTGTTGGGACTTTGCTGGTCACGTGCTATACGCCATACGTCGTTGATATAACGGGCACCGTCACGGCTGGCAAGTATGTTACCTCCCTTGATATAGTAATCATTAAAGAGGTCGCGTGTATCCCACATTATACCTGGCCAATCGGTCCAGTCAAAGTGACACCATACCATCTTGAAGTCAGAGAGTTTGACACTGCCGTCGAGCAACGAACTCAATGAGACGAAGCGCGTGTTGCTTACATTCTCAAGCATCCAGCGAGCAGCTGCGGCAGCTTCGGGACCAAGTTCCTCAACTGAAGCACCATTACCTATGAAAGCTTTGGGTGCTTGTGACATATCTTCACGAACTGCGCTGACAGTATATTTCACGGCAGCTGTGCGATAGGTCATGGTTATTTCAATGGGTTCAGTCAGGTCGACTGTAGTGCCTGAAGCGGGTTCACCGGTAGCTCCTGCATTAAGAGTATAGAAGATAATCACATTCGACAGGTCTTGCATCAGAGGTACAAAGAAACGTATTGTACGTGCTTCGTTGTCAATGGTAGCCGAATATACATTGTCAAGCGATGCAGTCAGTACCTGAACGTCGTCATGTTTCACAGTAAGAGTATAATTGGTGAATACATTGCCGTTGGTAACACGGATATTGCGTGGCACTGAACAGTTTATGATTTCACCTTCCCGCAAGTCGGCTTTTGCGCCTTCGGTTACTCTGACAGAAGTTACTGTCAGACATGTTATGTCTTCATCAATGGGGATACCTATCGAGGCTTGTTTTGTCTTGTGGTCTATGACAGCTTCATAATCACCGAGCTTCAGGTATTCGAGGTTAGTAAAGCCGTCCAGTTTCAAATCGGAGGTATTATCATTACTGCAAGCAGGCATGATAAGCAGAAATAGCAGACATAATACTACTCCTGTGATATACTTATAGGAAGTTTTCATTGTCAATCGTATTTTTAATCTGTGTTTGCTATAACTCGTATTTTTCCGGTTTACCAGCCGCCTATATTCTGACGATAGTTACCATTACTTGCGCTTACCTGTGCGAAAGGTATCGGAAGATACTCATTTTTGTTGGCTGTAAAGTGTGCTGAGGAATAGATAGTACACTTAGATGCCTCTTCAGCGTAATATCTGTTGAGGGTCTGCTCTGCCTCACCCCAGCGTACAAGGTCGAAGAAACGGTCGCTTTCCATAGCCAGCTCGACACGGCGTTCATGTTTGAGAATACGGAATGCTTCGTCATGACTGTATGAACCGCGATAAGGCTGAACGTTGAAGCGTACACCATAGTGTGAAGGATAATCGGCTATGACACCTAAGCTTTGAGCAGCACGGTTACGCAGAGAGTTGATGATATCAATAGCTTCTGATATACGCCCGTCATTAAGCTGGATAAGAGCCTCGGCACGCATCAACAGGACATCAGCATAGCGCAGCACGATATGATTCATAGGCGAAGCCCAAAGACCATTCTTTACCATATAGCCGCTCTCGGGGTCAACATTATGCTTAAGAGATACATAATAGCCATACAAACCGTTGCTACGACTCCATGTGGCCGAGCGGTCCATTATATAGGTAGGATTAAACTCATAAGGTAGACCGGGGATGCCGACAGTAAGGAACAGACGAGGGTCAGCATAGTCACGTTCGGCATCAAAGTCGGAGTTATTGAACGTGTCGAGCAGCGGCAGACCGTTGTCGTCAGTCTTGAAAGCATTCACCAGATTCTGACTTGGTTTGTAGAAATCGCAGCCACCGTCAGTCACTCCAGGTATATTGGGTACTATAAGACCGAAAGCCCAGTTGCAGTTACCATATTTGGTACCATCATTCATAGAATACTGCATAGCCCACATTGACTCGATGCCGTTCTCATATTGCGGTTCGGGACGGAAGTTGTTATGAAAATCGTTCTCCAATCCATACATTCCGATTACAGAGGGTTCAGTATATGCTACGACTTTCAGTAGATCATCTTTAGAGATAGAAGTTACAGCATGAGTATCTTCGTTATCCTGATGATAGGCTTTGTAGAGATAGGTCTTGGCAAGATAAGCTGAGGCAGCTCCTCTGGTGGGACGACCCTTTTCACTCTGACTCTCGGGAAGATTATCGAAAGCATACTGGAAATCTTCGGCTATCTGTGCCCAACCCTCATCATTGGTATATAAAGTATTGGACAACTGATTATATTCTTCAGGGCTGAGACCTTCACGATTGGCAAAAGGAATGCGCTTGAACAGTTGCTTCAGCAGAAAGTGACCGTGGCCACGGAGAAATCTCATTTCAGCCACACGCTGGTCGCGCAATGGATATGAGGAAGCATCAATATCGTTGAGAAGCTCAAGTGCGGTATTGGCACGCGAGATAGCGTTGTAGAGGCGCTCCCAGATGCTTGACAGATTCCATGCGGTAGTCATTACACCCTGTGAGATTTCAAGGGCATGGAACACATCACCGTCCTCGGTACCGTTACCACCTTTGTAGGCGTCATCTGAACGAACATCGTAGTTCCACAAAGAGAACGAGGAATTTATATCTTCTGCTGAAATCCATATAGCGTAAGCCGATATGATAAGATTATCAATGTTCTCGGCCTGCATGGCAGTCTCTTCATCAATTGTGCCCTGAGGTTTCTGTGCATCCAGAAAGTCATTGCAGCCTCCTGTCATCATGGCAAGGAGCAGAGCGGCGCTGTATATTATCTTTTTCATTGCTGATGTCGGATTTTGAGTGTTATACGACTTAGAAATTCACGTTCAGACCGAAAGTGAGAGTGATTGGAATAGGATAATCGAAGTTGGGATTTTCGGGGTCTACACCACTGAAATTCTTACTTTTTATGGTCAGCAGGTTCTGAGCGCTGACATAAAGGCGCAGCTTACTCATGCGCAGTTTATCGGTAATAGACTTCGGGAAATTGTATCCGAACTGGATATTGCGCAGTTTCAGGAAAGAGCCATCTTCAACAAAGTAGGTCGAAACACGTTTCTCATTATTTATGTCAGAACGACTTAAAGCCGGTATCGACGAATCAGGATTATTAGGCGTCCATGCGTCAAGCAGTCTCTGGCCTTTGTTTAAGAAACCGATATTAAGACCGCTCCAGAGGTCTGTCTCTTTCTTGAGGTCACTGATAACATCAAGTCCCTGTACACCCTGCCAGAACATTGTGAAGTCAAAGCTCTTGTATTGCAAATATACATTCAGACCGTAGCTGAAATCAGGAGTTGGGTCGTATATCCAACGTTGGTCTTTCTCTGTTATGTAACCGTCGCCATCAAGGTCAGCCCAACGTATACGTCCTATACCAGCGCCTTCTTGTACTGCATGATTGTCTATTTCATCTTGCGATTTGAAAATACCTTGGGCTACATAACCTACCTGTGAACCCATCGGGTGACCTACAACACTTTCAACACCGTTACCACCGAAAGTTCCGTTGGCTGCCAGAGTTTCAGGCAAGGCTGTTATACGGTTGCGGTTAGTCGAAATGTTACCGGTGATTTCATAAGTGAAGTCATAGCTTGTAGTATTACGCCAGCCGAGATTAAATTCTATACCACGGTTAGTCATTTCTCCGGCGTTGACCCACTGCGAAGTGCCTTCACCCATAGCAGCTATACCTACCATCTGTACCAGAATGTCTGTGGTCTTCTTGTCGTACCAGTCGAACGAACCATGTAGACGAGCATTGAGGAAAGAGAAATCAAGACCGACATTCCACTGAGTTGTTGTCTCCCATTTTATATCGGGATTGCCCATCTGATTACGCTTGAAGCCCGATGCAAGGATAGCACCACCGTTAGTACCGGCTATGTCGTATGATGTTCCATAACCGCCGCCACCCCAGTCATCGCCTGCGTATTGAGGAACGTAGATGACATAACGAGCATAATTGGAGATTTCCTGGTTACCTGTCTTACCCCATGAGGCACGTGGTTTAAGCTCACTTATCCATACAAGGTCACGCATCCATGATTCATTGTTCATTCTCCAACCGAGCGATACTGCGGGGAAAGTAGCATAACGGTTATTGCGTCCGAAACGTGATGAACCGTCATGACGCAGAGTAAGACCGAGAAGATAGCGTGAATCGTAAGAGTAATTCAGTTTTCCAAAGAAAGAAACCAGTGAATAACCTTCACCTGAACCGTAAGACATAGCTGTGCCAACACCAGCATTAGGCCACATATAGTCGGGATTCAAAATAGCGAAGTCTTCCTTGTAAGCGGACATCCAATTGGAGCTTTCGCGTATCAACTCTACACCAGCGAGTACATCTATATGATTTACGTCTATTTCTTTATTATACATTGCAAGCGCATTCCACATCCAACGGGTCCAATGTTCCTGCTTGGCTTCAACACCGTTGGTTGGATTAGCCATCGTACCTTCGGTTATAGGATAGGTGAAGAAACGCTGCATTTTCTGTGAATAATCAAGACCGAATGTGGTGCGGGCGCTGAAACCACGGCCGAAGTCAAGCGAGGCATAAGCATCACCGAAAAGACGCCAGTAAGTGTAACGGTTATCTTTATTTCGTTCCAGACGTGCCACAGGATTCTCACGGTCAGGATAACCACCTACGGGACCAGCATAGCCACCATCTTCAGTATAAACCGGAAGTGAGGGGTTGAACTGCAATACATTCTGCATGAAACCGCCGGGTGCCTGCACTTCGGTTGTACGATTGAGGGTAAAATGCTCACCAATTGTAAAGCGGCTTGAAAATGGCTTGAATTCGGTATTCATACGTGCCGACAGACGGTCGAAGTCCGTATCCTTGATAATACCGAGATTTTTATAGTAGCCAAGCGAAAAGAAGGCTGACATATTGTCTGAGCTTCCGCTGACCGCAAGATTGTAATTCTGAATGAAACCGGTACGTGTCGTTTCATCTACCCAATCAGTATCTCCGGCTGGTGTGGTATTGGCAGCATCAAGATACTTGGAGAGTGACACACTGTTGAGTACCGGAACACCGGCTTTATCGTATCCCCAGTTATAATTATAACCTAAAGCGTTTGTATTAGGGTCTTGGCCATCATTAACGTATGCCTGCCACATGGCTTGTCCATACTGTTCGGCATTAAGCACTTTCATGCGGTGGTTATAGAAGCTGGCGGCAAGCGAGGCATCGAGTGTCACCTTAAGGTCCTTACCTTTCTTCGTGGTGATGATGATAACACCATTGGCAGCACGTGAACCGTATATAGAAGCGGAAGCAGCATCTTTGAGAATCTGAATCGATTCGATGTCATTAGGATTAAGCTCGTGCATACCGCCCTTGGTAGGAACACCGTCTATAATATAGAGGGGGGTCATTATTATTGAGGGTACCGTTACCTCGTATTCTGACTGTTGATGCACCACTGGGATTACCATCGGCAGTTACATTCATGCCCGGCACACGACCCTGAAGAGCTTTGACTGGGTTGTTTTCATTCTGCTTTGCCAATTCATCAGCACTGACCGAACTTATTGCACCAGTAACATCAGCCTTCTTCTGAGTAGAGTATCCCACTACCACCACCTCATCGAGAAGTTCGGTATCTTCATGGAGACGGATTTCCATTTTCGGAGCCACTTTTTCGGTAACAGTAGTATAACCTATATAGGATATAATGAGCGAAGAACCTTCCGGTACATCTAACTCAAAGTTGCCGTCAATGTCGGTAGATGTTCCTAACAACTTGTTCGAGTCTGATACGACAGTCGCTCCTATAAGAGGTTCACCGTCGTTGGCCGAAATCACTGTACCGCTGACGTGTATCACGTCTGCCTGGGCTGCCAGGGCGGTCAGTGTGACCGAACTCATCAGCATGAGGGGTGATAAAAATTGTTTCATGGTCAATGGTGACGTTTGTTGGTTAAAAATTTTTATGGCGCAAATTTAGAGTATAAATCAATCAGTTGCATACTATATATTTCCCAACATATGCAACAAATGATACCAGACGTGTTTTGTCATACATCACGCGGCTTTTGTATTATTCTGACTCCCGTAGAATGAAAATTTTTTATGACTGGTGTGATAATTTAAGCTCCTCTATGTTTCGTACGGCAGTCGGATGGCGACTCACCGAACGTCTCGCGGAAACATTTTGTGAAATACGCCGGCAGGGAAAATCCAACGGAAAAAGCAATCTCCCTTATATTACGGTCAGTGCCTATAATGAGACGGCGTGCCTCATTGAGACGAATATTTCTGAGCAGTTCTACCGGTGTAAAATTTGTCAACGATTTTATCTTCTTGGCAAGTTGCGACCCGCTGAGGCCTATCATGTCTGCCAACTGAGCTATGGATAACTCCGGATTGTGCATCTGAGCAGTGACGATTTCAAGAAAACGAGTATAAAATTCGCTGTCTATATCTCCCTTAGGGGTAGTTTGCGGACGTTTGGTCTGTTGTGTGCTGTTTTCTGTCTTTCCAGGCCGTTGGTACAGATGCTTAATCCTACGTCTATTTTCTATTAGGTTACGACATCTGGTACGGAACATAACACCGTCGAAAGGTTTTGCCAGATAACCGTCAGCACCACTTTCGTATCCTTGCACCCGTTGTTCATCAAGAGTACAAGCGGTCAGCATCAGCACAGGAATATGTGACGTAGACACTTCAGTTTTCAGACGGCGACAACATTCCAGGCCGTCCATTACTGGCATCATCACATCGCATACAATAATGTCAGGAGTATATTTCGTGGCAAGGCGTAAACCTTGTGAGCCATCAGAAGCGGTTATTACGTTATACTCGTCTTCAAAAGTAGTGCTTAGTAATGTACGTAAATCTTTGTTATCGTCAATTACAAGCATCAGCGGCTTATCAGGGTCTATTTCTTTAGCTGGAGTAAGAGCCTCTTCCTGACAGCTTTCCCCAACTTCGGGTACTACAAGCGGAGAGACGGTTGTCGCAGTATCAGTTTTCTCCTCTATAGTGTCAGTATGACGTACGGGCATAGTCACTATAAATGTAGCACCTTGGTGGTTTTCACTTTCGGCATGTATGTTACCTCCATGCAGTTCAACAAAAGCACGTGTCAAAGCCAATCCTATACCGCTTCCATCGGGGTGTATACGGTCAGTCTGATAGAAACGTTCAAAGATTTTCTCAAGGTCTTCGGCAGCTATGCCTTCACCGTTATCACTTACACTGAAATATAACTCACCATCTTTAATAAAGGCTCTGAAGGTGATGGTACCATGGTCTGGAGTATGCTTAAAGGCATTGGACATCATGTTGAAAAACACACGTTCCATTTTCTCCGTGTCCATAGCAATCATCATATCTGTGTCTTTAGCCGGCAGGTCAATCACAAGATTAATGTGGCGTTTATGAGCTAAAGTGATGAATGATTCAGCCCATTCTTGCGCTAATTCGCGAAAGTCAATCTCAGTTAAGCGTAGCTCCATACTCCCACTTTCATATTTGTGGAAATCAAGAATCTGGTCAATAAGTCGACGTAGTATTCTAACGTTACGACTGGCTATTTTCAACAACAGTTCACGCTTCCCTACAGGCATAGAGGGCGATGACATGACCTGTTCCACCGGTTCTGCAATCAGAGTCAGAGGTGTACGTAAATCATGAGAGGCATTGGTATAGAATAACAGCTTGGCGCGTGTGGCACGGTCAAGTTGGTCATACAGGTCTTGCAGATGTACACGAGCTTCTTCCAGTTCACTGTTTTTTGCTGTCAGTACCTTATTATGACGGCGGTGCTGTACGAAAGTACACAATACCAAAAACAGAACTACACATAGAAGAAATACTATCGCTACGGTAGCGTATAAAATTGAGGTCTGGGAACGATGTACACTCCAGTAACCTTCGAGCTGATCATGCAAACGCAGTAAGCGGCCGCTATCCTCACGTATCATGTCGTTCTCCTGTAGCAGTATATCAATATTACTCCTATCAGCTGCCGAGAGCGGAGAAATATAAATGTCATGCGGCACATCTACCCCATGCAGAATATCAGCTGCTGTCTGAAGAAGACGGTAACCGTAAGTGGAATAAATAAAGGAAGCATTGATTGTTGAATCAGCTACTGCCTGTAGACCCACTTCAGGTAGGCCGTCAATACCGATGAAACTGATTCCGTTCAATCCAAGAGCCTGGGCCGCCTCAGAAGCAGCCATAGCCATGACATCGCTATGGGCATACACCACTTTGACCTCAGGATACAGACGTAAAAGCGAATCGGCTATAGTCCGTGCAAGGTCAGGATTCCAGCGGGCATATTCGGAAGCGAGAATTTTAACATCCGGGTAATGTTGCATCTCATTGACAAAGCCTTCGTGCCTCAGTCGTGCAGGCGACATAGCCGTGTCGCCCTGCAGCTCAATAACCGTGCGTGGTCCGTTAGGCATCAACCCTAAAGCATACCGGGCTGCCATCTGGCCAATTTTCGCGTTGTCGACTTCAATATGAGTAGTATAATTGTCTGAGGCTATGCGACGGTCAAAGGTTATTACCGGTATACCCTTCTCGTAAGCTCGCCCAAGAACAGCCGAAAGAGCCTGCTCCTCATTAGGATTAGCAATTATTATATCAAAACCGTTATCAATAAAATACTCTATATCCGCTATCTGCTTACTGTTATCATCATCCGCACACCGTATTTCCACATCCAAATCAGGATGAAACATTAGCTCACGAAGAATCTCGTCATTGGTTTGCCAGCGCCATTTTTCAGCACTGCACTGCGACACACCCACTTTGAAGGTCTTATTTTCTTCCCTACAGGAGGACATAAGAGTGACTACAAGCATAGTAACTATGCTCACAACGAAAAATAAACCAAGATTACGAAGATTATACACAGGGAAAGAAAATAAGCAGTTTTGAATATAGAGAGATAACTTAAAGCAACAAAGATTAATCTCTAATAGCCGCAAAATTACACTATTTCAACAAAATGACAAAATAATATTCCTAATTTAAATCAACCCTATTCAGAAAAATCTATCGTTTAATTTTAAGAGCTATTTATCATTAAGAAAAGATGTTAAATCATAAGATAGATTATATAAGTATGAACTGCAAGACAGTAACAGCAAAACAGCTAACTAAAATCTGTAGTATTCTTTAATTACTTACTAAACTATTCTATAAAACATACGTTGGCCTTATCACCATAGTTCTATTCCATAGAACTAACATAAAGTTTATGGCTTTGTCACAACAAAAGTCGTGGATAATTTTGAAAATATTTGAAAAAAATTTGGCAGATAGTTAATTTCTTTGTAATTTTGTGACAATAGCTGTTAGGTGTGACTCTACAGAAGCCACATTGTTATACAGCTAATATGTAACAGCGTTTATCGACGCTCGTTCTGACTCGTTGAAACTTCGCAACTTTCAGGATCAGTCACGAACGTAGCAGCCGGTAGATGTCGGCGCAAATATTTGTATGATCCGGGGACGGAGTGTGATACGCACTCCGTCATCCGGTGCATCAGGCATATTCACAGCGCGAGGCTTCTACAGGTTGTTCGTCTTACTGATCCGGGCAATGCGAAGGCCTCAACGAGTGGATGAACAACGGTAATGGCTCTCGCGCTGTTGTTTTATGTTTTTCTATCTGACGTCCGAGAGTCCGACAGATATAAAACCTATGCCTATGCATAAATTTTCATTTGCAGTTCTGTTGCTACTGCTTGCCTTCACCTCTTGTAAAAAGGATGAATGGCTTAATTGTACCGTAGAGTACGACATCTGCATACCTGAACCGGTATTAGAAATCGCAGAAGCTTACGCCGAGTACACAGACAACGGTCAAACACACACTGAACCTATGCCTAACGGCCGGTGGTCAAAAAACTTTTCATACTCATGGAAAGACGATGCCATAAATCAACACGAGTATGACTTCAATACCCTAAAGGTCTATCTTTGTCCGAAGGCAACGGAAAGTCAGTTAAAGCAGTTGTACAGCTTCTTGAAGATGCAAACGCTACCACAACTTGTGTACTAAATTATGAGTATCATCTCAATAAAGATAATAAGTGGGCTGGTACATCAAGTGCTGTTACTTCCAGCGGCACAGCAGGTGGTAAGTATGTGTTTAACCATGAGATTCAATCCTATAAATATACTGTAGCTGAACAGGTTGCATGGTTCAATTCCCAGACCTATGACCCATATTTAGAGGTTGATTGCAACCATCTTGGTACCAAGATAGAGCTTAAACTTGACTTTAATACAGGTCAACCGAATACTAAGTCAGGAGTAACTGGACTTGAACTTATACAGTAACTTTCTAACCAAATTATTGAGTAAGGTATTTAATGATTTTCTTTTAATACCTACTAAAGCAATGAACTGATATTTAGTACTATATTAATTATATACAGCCTTATATCAGCTATAAGCTTTAATTCTATACTAATTAAAAGTAGTTATACATGATTTCTTATCTTTAATTGTGTTCTACTATTAATATTAATGTTAATATATTCTGCCATAAAATATTAATCATTAATAGGAAATAGCAATACCTTACTCAATAATTTCTTTAGCTTATAAATTTAATTTCTACTAACGGACTCTTACCTAACTATGACTAAAAAATTTTTATCTTACCTAATTGTCTTTTTGATATTAACTATTACTACTGTTAATGTTTCAGCTTTATATTTTGAAGCATCAGACGATAACTATGCTAAAAAAGCAGAGACAATTGCATTAAAAACTTATGCGTTTCCAACTAATCTTGATGAAGATTCAATAACTATAGCAGCAGGAGTCATGCTAATAAATTTTCAATCAGATAAATGGATTATAGCTTGTAGTGAATTAAATACACAAAAGCCTATATTTGCTTGTGTATGTACTCTCACTGAAGCGCGTATAAATGACAATAATGACCTTTTTTTTATGGGAGAAGGTAAAAATACTACTAGTGGTCAAATTGTTATATTTATGTTACATGTAATTAATGAAGCTTTCTATCTCGGTTTTCATAGTGAAAACGAAGATGAGCTATTAAGAGCACCTTATAACGCTTTTTTTATACATCAAAATCATTCTGATAACTATGTTCTTTTCAAAGATATAATAGATATTAGCGGAGATTTTTCTACTAAAGGTTGGAAGATGGGCACCACAAGTCAGATTAAGAAATGTCTTATACAGAATCCTTATCTGGAAAAGTGGTAAACATTAAAAAATAGTTTAAGGTTACACAAAGTAAAATTGATATTTTCTATATGTATTAATTATTAGCTTATTAAACTTAATATTAACTCCTTGTATTCCTATTCCTGCACCTCCCAGCTTAACATCCACCATAGAGTACAATATTAAAGTTCCACAACCTGTATTAGAAATCGCAGAAGCTTACGCCGAGTACACAGACAACGATCAAACACACACTGAACCTATGCCTAACGGCCGGTGGTCAAAAAACTTTTCATACTCATGGAAAGACGATGCCATAAATCAACACGAGTATGACTTCAATACCCTAAAGGTCTATCTTTGTCCGAAGGCAACGGAAAGTCAGTTAAAGCAGTTGTACAGCTTCTTGAAGATGCAAACGCTACCACAACTTGTGTACTAAATTATGAGTATCATCTCAATAAAGATAATAAGTGGGCTGGTACATCAAGTGCTGTTACTTCCAGCGGCACAGCAGGTGGTAAGTATGTGTTTAACCATGAGATTCAATCCTATAAATATACTGTAGCTGAACAGGTTGCATGGTTCAATTCCCAGACCTATGACCCATATTTAGAGGTTGATTGCAACCATCTTGGTACCAAGATAGAGCTTAAACTTGACTTTAATACAGGTCAACCGAATACTAAGTCAGGAGTAACTGGACTTGAACTTATAGAGTAACCTTCACTCCAACCAACGTGGATTCGGACGAGTTACTGTTTTTCAGCAAGCCTATAAACGAATTTTAAGAGTACGTTTGCTAAATATCATATTGATACGACCCCTACATTCGCCCAGCTGAGCAAGAATCCTTAGGAAGATGATGTTGCTAAGTTCACGAGTTATATTGCCAATTGAAAATTGGCACAATAAGAGCTACAAAATTATTATATATTTTCTGAAAAAAGATTTTGTACTTTCGGAAAAAAGCACTAACTTTGCAACGCAATTCGGAAACGGGTACTTTATGTACTTCGAATAGCAAGGGCGAATACCAGAGTGGCCAAATGGGGCAGACTGTAAATCTGCTGGTTGATACCTTCGGTGGTTCGAATCCATCTTCGCCCACGTAAATCAATTATAGCACATAACAACTTCTCAAAGAGGACATATCCGTGAGGACATGTCCTCTTTTTTGTATCTTTTAATACCGACTACTTTTCATGGGGCAGTGCAAATAAATTTGGGGCCAGGATTGAAAAGTGTGAAAAATACTTGTGTTTTGGGATTGAAAAGTGTAATTTTATAGGGTCAAAATGGATTGAAAAGTGCAAACTCCATCACTAAATCGTTGATAATATGTTATATAGAAAGATAGAACCCTTAATCTCTGAATACTTCGCTTCAAAAACTGACAAGGTGCTGGTAGTTACTGGTGCACGTCAGATTGGCAAATCGTATATCATACGATATTGTGGAACAAAATATTTCAAAAATATTGTTGAGATAAATCTTATCGCAGATTCTGAAGGAGATAAACTCTTTGAGAAAATTAAGACAACTGATGATTTCTACATTGCTCTTTCGGCTTTCACCTCAAAATCGTTAGGAGATAGTAATGACACATTAATTTTTCTTGATGAGATACAAGTCTATCCACATTTACTTACCATGCTGAAGTTTCTTCGCGAAGAAGGGCGTTACAGGTATGTGGCAAGCGGTTCCTTACTTGGGGTAACACTAAAGAAATCAGCTTCAGTACCTCTGGGTAGTATTGACATCATTAAAATGTACCCACTTGACTTTGAGGAGTTCCTCATGGCCAATAACTTTGGCCATGAAGGAATTCAGGCTCTACGGACTCATTTTGAGGAACTGACAACTGTACCCGATGGCATTCATAACAGAATCATGGGGCTCTATAAACGCTACCTCTTGGTTGGTGGACTTCCAGAAGCAGTTAACAAATTTCTTGAAACACGAGACTTAAATCAGGTAAGAGCCATACAGCAAACCATTTCAGACCTGTACCAAGTTGATGCTGCTAAGTATGACCTTGAACACTCCTTAAAAATCAGAAGAATTTACTCTTTGATTCCTTCTAATATGGAAAACAAGAAGAAAAGAGTGATTTATAAAAATATCGAGAATGAAAAAGGTAGACGCGCGGCTGATTATGAAGAGGAGATAGAATATCTAATCAGTTCAGGAATCGCCTTGGGGGTTAATGCCATCTCTAATCCTAAATTTCCATTGATTGAAACCGAACAAAAGAATTTGATTAAACTGTATTATAATGATCCTGGATTGCTAACTGCCGTTCTATACCGTAATAATCCGATTCCGGTATTAAATTCAGAGTTGAGTATCAACTTGGGCTCTGTATATGAATGTGCAGTAGCTTGCCAGTTAGCGGCCAATGACAATTCACTGTTTTATTATGACAACAGAACACGTGGAGAGGTAGATTTTCTCTATGATGATTTCGATTCCCTATCGGTGGTGCCTATTGAAGTCAAGTCTGGCAAAGATTACAAACGCCACGTTGCAATTAGCCGTTTAGTATCGACCGATGAGTATGCTATTCACCGTGGCTACGTATTGTCGAATAGTAACGAAGTCGAGATAAATGGCAAGATATGTTACGTACCCATCTATTTCTCTCTTTTCTTCGATAACTCTCTCTATAAAAAAGGGCCTGTGCTTATTTAGGTGCGTTAGCAGTACTCCTAATAAGATAAGATGCGGCTCCGTAATGCCCTGAGGATTACGGAGCCGCATCTTATCTTATTAGGAGTACTCTCGTTAGATGGAGAGGCGACGCAGAGTGGCAAGAAGATCGCGGTTGATAGGTTTGTCGTTCTTGATAGCACGTGTGAAAGGCACGTAGACAATCTCGTCGTTCTTGATGCCAATCATCACACTGCGCTGGTCATCGAGAAGAGCGTCGATAGCGGCAGCACCCATGCGCGAAGCAAGGATACGGTCGAATGCTGTCGGCGAACCACCGCGCTGCAGGTGACCAAGTATTGTCACACGCACGTCATAATCCGGATATTCCTCCTTTACACGCTGAGCCAAGCCCATAGCACCGCCTGTTACGGGCGATTCGGCTACAAGCACTATAGAAGAGTTCTTAGATTTACGGAAACCTTGTGCTATGAGTTCGTCAAGCTGGTCAACCTCAGTTGAAATCTCCGGTATGATAGCTGCCTCAGCGCCAGAAGCAATGGCACCGTTTAAGGCAAGGAAACCAGCATCGCGACCCATAACTTCGATAAAGAACAGACGTTCGTGCGAAGTAGCCGTGTCACGTATCTTGTCGACACATTCCATAATTGTGTTGAGAGCAGTATCGTAGCCTATGGTCGAGTCAGTACCATACAGGTCATTGTCAATAGTACCGGGAAGACCAATCATCGGGAAATTGAACTCACTGGCAAAAATACGGGCACCAGTTAGTGAACCGTCACCGCCTATCACCACGACAGCGTCGATTTCGTGACGTCTCAGTACATCGTATGCACACTGGCGTCCTTCAGGAGTCTGGAATTCCTTGCAACGGGCAGTCTTTAATATGGTACCACCACGCTGTATGATATTTGATACGTTCTGGGTTGAGAACTCTTCGATTTCGTCAGTTATCATGCCTTTGTAGCCACGATAGATACCGTATACCTTGAAGCCGGCGAATATACCGGCGCGCGTCACCGCACGTATGGCAGCATTCATGCCCGGTGCGTCACCGCCCGAAGTCAAGATGCCTATGGATTTGATATTATTCATAACACACTTTTTTATATGTCTCTGTATATGTTTTTCTATCCTGTTGTCTGCTTGCAATCCGTTATGCCAAGCTGTTGTAGGCTACCGATGGCAAGACAACAGCAAAATTAACGTTTTATCCGCTTTTACACAACTTTTTCACACTGTTGTTTTTTCTTCTTTTAACGACCGCAAATGCGAAGTCGTGTTTTTTAGTTAATTTTGTAGTCGGAAGGGCCGGCTATACTTAATATACTGCCGGTATATATAAATCAATCAGCATACGATGAATCAAATCAGAAATATAATTTTCGATCTCGGCGGAGTTATGATAAATCTGCGCCGAGAAAATGCTGTACATGCCCTTGAACAGTTAGGTATGGCTGACGCCGA
>CAYNUE010000004.1:88262-94884 GCA_964400325.1 uncultured Sangeribacter sp.
CAAATTGAACCGCTATCAATCAATGACTATTTCGATGGTATAGTAGTGTCATTTGAAGAACGCACATGCAAGCCTGACCCTGCTATTTTCAGCACTGTCTTACACCGTTATGGTCTTAAAGCTGATGAAACACTGATGCTCGACGACTCCCAGGCAAACTGTGAGGCTGCCCGCTCAGTAGGACTACAGGCCATAAAAATAGGTTCGACACCCGATGACGACATGTTAGCCGTAGCTGCTAAGCTCGAACAGGAGTAATGAATAACGAAAAACAACGTTATGCCGCTACCGTAGGGACTTTCGACGGCGTACATCGTGGACATACTGAAGTACTCGACACACTTGGCTTCGAAGCCGTTATAAGAGGTCTGAAGCCTATAGCTATCACTTTTGACCGTCATCCACTCAGTATCATAGCTCCTGAACGGACTCCAGGTATGCTTACTTCACGTAAGGAACGTGACCTATTGATACGTTCACATCATACAGAACCACTCGAAATACCCTTCACACCGCAGTTGGCCGCAATGACAGCTCGCGAATGGATACAGCATTTGCATGATGAATATAAGGTAGACCTCCTCGTCATAGGCTATGACAATACTTTCGGGCACGATGGTCGAAAGCTCTCACATGCCGATTATGTGCGCATAGGTAAGGAGGTAGGTATAGAAGTAATCGAAGCACCATGTCTACCTGGCATCAGTTCATCAGTCATACGGCGTGCCGTTGCTGCTGGCCATATAACTGAAGCAGCCGACATGTTAGGACGCCCATTCGCTCTTGAAGGCACCGTAGGGACGGGACAGCAGGTAGGACGCACTATAGGTTTTCCTACAGCAAACGTCATTCCAGCAAAAAGCATGATTATTCCCGCTGGAGGAGTTTATGCAGCTCGTGCTTTCATACCGAGCAACCCAACACCAGTAGCTGCAATGGTCAATATAGGCCGCAGACCAACCATCTCCGACTCTCTCGGTGTGACCATTGAAGCAAATCTCATTGACTGGGAAGGAGATTTGTATGGGAGACAGTTAAGACTTGAATTTCTGCAAAGATTGCGCGACGAACGTCGTTTCGATAGTCTTGACAGCCTCGCCGAACAGCTGCAGAAGGACCGTATAGAGGCCCGTAAGCTTTTTTTGGCCGCTAATTCAGCCAAGTAAGCGTTTTTATTGTTATCTTTGTAGTTGCTGTCGGCTCCACGTGCTATCCTATTGCCTTGACCCGTGCCTGACGCTACATTCTACTGTAACTCCTAACCATTAAAACTCACGCAAGATATGGAAGTTATCAATTTTGCCGAGACCCCGAGTCTTGTAAGCCGTTATATGCTCGAAATGCGCGATGCCCGTATTCAACGCGATGCCATGCGTTTCCGCCGCAACCTGCAACGTGTAGGTGAAATCATGGCCTACGAAATCTCGAAACGCCTTAACTACCGTAATGTCGATGTCGACACTCCCTTAGGCCGTGCCTACTGCCAGACGCCCTCAGACCCTATCGTGCTCGCAACGATATTACGTGCCGGTCTACCCTTCCATCAAGGCTTCCTCAATTATTTTGACAGTGCTGAAAATGCTTTCGTAAGTGCCTATCGACGCTATAAGGAGAGAGGAGATACGTTTGATGTCCTTGTAGAGTATATGGCCTCTCCGAGTATAGAAGGCAAGACTTTGATACTGGTGGATCCTATGCTTGCTACCGGCAGCTCTATGGAACTTGGCTACCGTGCTCTGATTAAGAACGGTACTCCGGCTCGTGTCCACATAGCTTCAGTGATAGCTTCACAGCAGGCTGTCGACTATGTACGTAAATGTTTGCCACAAGCCAGCATCTGGATAGGAGCGATTGACGATACTATCAATGAAATGAGTTTTATAATACCGGGTCTCGGTGATGCCGGTGACCTCGCTTTCGGAGAGAAACTCGACCAATGATATCTTACTGCCGGCAATGATTCTGAACCGTGTCGATATAGTCAATTTTAAAAATATAGCCTCGGCGAGTCTTGAGTTCTCGCCGGGGGTTAACTGTCTGCTCGGACGTAACGGTATGGGCAAAAGCAACCTGCTTGAGGCCATTAACTTCCTGAGTATGGCACGACCTCTTAGTCCCCTACCTGAATCAGCACTCATCACCCATGGATGCGATATGCTGCTTGTCAAAGGTGACTATACCTCAGATGCAGGTGGTTCGGAACAGATTTCATGCGGTGTCGTCAAAGGCAAGGGAAAGACACTGAAACGTAATGGCAAAGAATATACACGTATTTCAGAACACATAGGCCGATTCCCTATTGTAGCTGTCTCACCGGCAGATAGCGCACTTGTAAGCGGTGGTGGCGAAGAACGACGCCGACTTATGGATATGGTAATATCACAGGCTGATAATTCCTATCTGTCACATCTAATACGCTACACACGTTCTCTTGAGTCACGCAATAGAATGTTACGTGCCGGCGTACGTGACAAACTGCTGTACGAATCAGTTGAAGCAGGTATGGCAGAAGCAGCCAAAGCTGTTAACATAGCCCGTAAGCAATGGACCGAACGCCTGACACCAGTATTTGAAGATTTCTACCGGCGTATATCAGGAGGTGCTGAACGTGCCTCGCTTACTTACCGTAGCGTACTCAACGAAGCCTCACTGCCTGAAATACTCGAACAGCAGCGTTCTAAAGATATTGCACTTGGATTCACCTCTCGTGGTGTGCATCGTGATGATCTTGACACAGCTCTCGACGATTATTCCATGCGCCGTCTTGGCAGTCAGGGACAAATTAAGACTTTTACCATTGCCTTGAGGTTAGCCATATTCAGCTATCTGCGCGAAGTAGGAGGCATAACCCCCATACTGTTGCTCGACGACATATTCGATAAACTCGACTCCGACCGTGTAGGACGCATCATGGCTACTGTCTCAACTCCCGGTGAATTTGGACAAATATTTGTCACCGATACCAACCGTAAACATCTCGACGATATAATCGAAGCCATGCAGGGTGAACGGCGTATGTGGGAAGTGGCTGACGGAGTTTATACTCCAATTAATATAGAGCATATATGAAACGTACCGAAACAATGGCTATAGGCGATATTATGCGTCTGGCTCTCGATGAATGTTGTATGAGCCGCCGGCTTGATGAGTTACAGGCAGCAGATATATGGCCACGTGTGGTAGGCGACTACATAGCAGCCAATACTTCGCGACCGGATGTTAGAGGTGGTGTCATGACGGTAGGTGTACCCAATGCCGCTATGCGTCAGGAATTGAACATGAGTCGTTCGGCAATAGCACGTGAGATAAACCGGTTGCTTGGCAAAGACATAATCAGTGAGCTACGCTTCATCTCCTGAGGCTATATAATGCCTCATTTTAATATTGACTATACATCATAATATGGATATACATAATTTACCGAATCTTGATGATTTCCGTCATCATGTTATGGTACAGACACGATTCAACGATGTCGACATACTCGGACATGTCAATAACACGGTCTACTTTTCATTCTACGATACCGGTAAAGCATACTATTTCAATAGTGTGCGTGAAGGCAAAATGAATTGGCGCAAGGTAGAAACCGTAATAGCAAATGTCAACTGTGCCTACATACACTCAATGTATTTCGGCGAACAGATAGAAGTCTACACACGTTGTCTCGAAATACATGAAAAGAGCTTCATACTCCAGCAGATGCTTGTCGAAAAAGAGAGTCATCAGATAAAATCGGTATGTGAAACTGTAATGGTAAGCATCGATACCGACGACCTTCACTCGATACCAGTACCTGATGATTGGCGAAAGGCACTTATTGATTACGAAGGGCGTGATCTTATTATTCCGCAACCGCGCTGAATATAGTCTCAGCCTAACTATATATCATCTTTATGATTCAACCCATCTACACTCAGGATATAAAGAACCTGATGCGCGATATACTGGAAGCCGAGGCACGCGCGGTTGAGGCTATACCTGTCACCTCAGGCTATGCAGATGCTGTACGTATAATAGTCAGTCACGTAGCTGAAAAGAGAGGTAAAGTCGTCACCAGCGGTATGGGTAAGGCAGGCCAGATAGCTCTCAATATCGCTACTACCTTCTCCTCAACAGGAACTCCAGCCGTCTTTCTTCATCCCTCTGAAGCGCAACACGGTGACTTGGGACTGTTACAGCCAGACGATGTACTGTTGCTCCTGAGTAACTCAGGTAAGACACGTGAGATACTTGAACTCGTAGAACTTAGCCGTCATCTTTACTCTGAACTGCCAATAATCGTGATAACCGGTCGTGAAGACAGTCCCCTCGCTGAGCTGGCAGATGTTACTCTTTGTACCGGTGGAGCTCCAGAAGTATGTCCACTCGGATTGACTCCGACTACATCAACCACCATGATGACCGTCATGGGTGATGTGCTCGTAGTGGCAACTATGAAAGCTATCGACTTCGGTGTCGAAGATTATGCCCGTCGTCATCATGGCGGCTATCTCGGACATGTATCATCGCGTATGGCCGCTGAAGAAAAATTATAATATGTCTCAAACCCACCTACCATATAATAATATGACTATCGTAGATATTCCTCTGAATCTCTCTAAAATGGGCCAGAACTCCTCACAGCAGGAAATCCTCACCGAGGTGGCCAATTACCGTAATACAACCCAGACACTTATCAACGAAGAGCGTTATATGGACGCTCTGGAACGCACAGTGTCAGCCCTGCGCAATCTGCGCGATTTTACGGATACAGACAATACCGAGTTTCTCGCCGTGCTGGCAGGTCTGATATTCGATCTTGCCGAGATACATTTCGCTCTTCATGACTACCGTCAGAGTGAAAAAGAACTCGAAACACTATTTAAAGTTCTCGCACGCCTCATCAAAGAAGATGCTGAGCGTTTCGGCAAGTATCATATTCTTGCCATGGAACTTTCAACACGCATATTACGCTCTCGAAAAAAAGCCATGGAGCTTCTCGTCAAACAGCAGCTCAATGCTTCGGCTCTTTATGAGAAAGTAAATTCCGGTGTCGTTGCAGCTACCGACAAACTTGTAGATTCGCTGCGCAATGTTGGTCAGCTCTTAGCCTCTGCAGGTGACTATAAGGCTGCCATGAAATTCTACGCAGAAGCTATAAAGTTCTCGAAAAAGCGCACTGGCCGTGTAAACCGTAAGGAGATAAAGATGACTATCGAGATGGCTGAGATAATGATGCGAGTACGTACCATGCGTCCGCGTGCCAAACGTCTGCTCAATGCTATCCTACCTCATACTATAGCTCTTGAGACTATCGAACTTGAAGAGGATATTCTTGCTCTACTTGAAGTCATAGATAACGACATCTCTCAGGAACCTAAGTGGAAAACCTTTATACACAAAGTGACCACTTCGACTATGAATCGCTTCAAAAAAGCTGATAAGAACGCTGAAAATAAGGAGAACGCTGAAAACCAAGAAAACAGCGAAGCTACCGATGAAGCTCAGCCTCAACCTGAAGAAACAGTCGTAGAAGTAGCTACGGAGACAGAAACAGAAAAGTCTGAAAAACCGGCTGCAAAGAATAAGAAGAGCAAGAAAGAGAAAAAGAATAAAAAAAATAAAGACTGAGACACTCCTATTACTATGTCAACAGTATTACACGCAGCTGCCGGTGTAGCACCCGGGTTTAACGTAAAACCGCTCAACGGCACTGCCTTCAGATGTGCTATTATAACGGCTTCGTGGAACAGCCACATAACCTATGCTCTGCGCGACGGAGCCATACACACATTCGAAACGGCAGGAGTACCCCGCGGAGCACTCCATCTTATCGAAGTGCCAGGTACTGTCGAACTGGTTAAAGCTGCTGCCATGGCACAGAACACCAAACGTTATGATGCCATCATCATAATAGGTTGTGTCATACGTGGTGATACACCTCACTTTGACTATGTATGTCAGATAGCTGCTCAGGGCTGTGCTACGTTAAATGCTTCGCAAGGCGCGCCCGTAATATTCGGTGTACTTACGGTCAACGACGAGCAACAGGCAATCGATCGTGCCGGTGGAAGGCTTGGAAATAAAGGATCCGAAGCAGCCGAGGCAGCCATAATGATGGGCAATCTTGCTATAGAATTAAATGGCAAATAGCCTTTTAACATTTATTAATTGTTTAAAGCATAATAAGCCATATACCCACGGCGTTATCTATACGCTGACAGAGTAGAAAACCAATCTCACAGTGTGAGTCCCTTTTCCTCTTAGGCTGGCTAACAGTTCTTGAAGAAATACTTTTCTACTCTCAGAATTATGAAAATCGTACCTCTTTCAATGCCCATAGATTCTGACAATCCTCGGAGCATTCTCAAGGTTCACTCCCCCTCAACCTAAAGAGATTATTTTGAGGGATTTCCCCTTGACTGGAAAGACAAAACACTTTTTTCATGACTTTGATATGTTTTTCTAAGGCCTTATCTCTTTGCCTTGATAGAAAACACATAATTGTCTAAATTTTGGGTTATATACTTTAGTAATTTCACATCATTCGGTCGGTACGGAAGCTGAATATGTCAACGACATTTACAGAACCGTCCGAATGGCAGAATACGGCTGTCGTGAGACAGTCGTATTTTGTTTT
>CAYNUE010000005.1:0-86505 GCA_964400325.1 uncultured Sangeribacter sp.
GCTCCGGAAGGACTCCGAAAACGACTCTACATTTCAGCATCTCTTACTTAGAGATACTATTTGCAAACGCAAAGTTACTAATAAAATTTTAAATACGCGCTATATATGGCTTTAAAAAAGATTTTACCCTTCCTACACGTAGAGTCTAAAACTACATTTTCTGTATCTTGTTTAACAAATCACCTAATTTCATACTTTTAATATGTTGATATTCAGTATATATTTTCTCATCACAATCTCTAAGTAAGAGATATTGATGAAACCAAAAGCGGCATTGTCATCGGAAGTCCGATAACAATGCCGCTTTTGGTTGTTTCAAACAAATATTAAGTCTATGCTTTTATTTCATCTGCAAGATAGGGAACGACACGGAACTGGGCTCGCTTTGCTCGCTGGAACGTCGCACTTGTCATGTAACACAGAACTCCACAGGAACTGAAACACAGATGCTTCACAGGAACTTTAAGTATATGAAATAGTATACATTAACCAATAAGTTCCTCTATAAGGTCACTGGTAGATTTAAACGGTCCCACTACTTGGCCAGTTTCTACTTCATCAAGTGCTTCTTCAATGTTGGATTTAGCACTCTGGGCTGGACGGATAGAAGCTCCATCAAAAGCTTTCAGGAGTTTCTTTATGAGACGGTAAAGAAAGGTCATCAAAAATATTAATTCAATAATACAAAAGTGGAAGTTCGTAATAAATGAAGAGTCCAGGTTACCATGAGACTCAACAGTCACTTAAGGCTATTTACGGCAGTTGGGGCAGACACCTTTCAGCATAAAGTTAATGGCACGGACGTGGAAGTCGGCAGGGAGAGGGATGTCAGGGATATTCAGTTCTTCGAAGCAGTAGACTTTGTTGCAGCGTTCGCAGTAGAAGTGTGGATGCATGTCTTCTACGGAACAGTGTTTGTCACCGTGGCAGATTTCATATTTTTCTATACCTCGGCCGTCCTCCATATTATGGATTACGTCACGGTCAAGAAAAAGAGAAAGTACTCTCAATATACTTGAACGTTCCACTGTCTCCAGCTCAGTTTCCAGTTCTATGAGGCTCAGAGGCGACTCAGCTGCGAGTAAAGCCCGCAACACCATTATTCTGTTCGAGGTAGGTTTGATACCTGCATCAAGAAGTATATTAACCGGGTCAATCATAAGTCAATTTCTAAAAGCAAAGTGACCCTTAAAAGTAAAAGAATACTTTTTAAGAGTCACTTCATAATATGATATAATCTAATTTTCTACACGGATTACTTCACGATAACCTTGCGTGAGGTATTACCGACACGAACAATGTACATACCAGCAGCTACTGGTATACTCAGACGGTCGGCAGCAATAGCATCAGTCAACCAAACAGTACGGCCATCAAGAGTATAGACAGCTGCCGATTTACCGCCTAAACCCTCAGCTATTATCTCACCGTAGGCAGGACGTATCCAGCCGCCTTCAGCCTCAACATTCTTAACACCGCTAACATCACCGCGTATCTCGTAACTTGAGAAGAGGGCGTAATGACTCTCGGTCGGGAAATAGGCATCAACGTATATAGCCACCCATTTCTTACCTATACACTTGTCAGGGAAAGGCATCTCTACAGTTTCCCAACCTGAGCCGTTAAGCGGGAACTTACCAATTTCGATGAAGTCATTTGACTCAAACGTCACACCATAGACAGTAACATCAGCAGCCTTCGGACCAGCCCAGCAATTGAAAATAATACCAGGATTATTCACACCTTCAAGGTTGAACTTAGGAAGCATCAGCATACCATATTGGCTCGGTCCCTCAGAACGTCCATAGCACGAAACTCCAGAAGGCACTTCCATCACAGGGTCAATCAATCGCGGATTAACCACACCCCATTCAGAATCAACATAATCCTCATTAAGACGTATGATACGTATCGGACTATACTGGAAGGAAGCATCTTTGAACTCCTCAAGTACAGGAAGATCGTAGGGCTTACCTAGTGCATCAGTAAGCCATCCTACAGTCGAGCAACATCCGGCTACTGTAGAAGCAGCAATACCGAAACGGACAGTAGCGAGTGGAGTACCGGCAGGTACGGTATAAGTATATTCATATACATTCTTACCCAGCACCTCGGCAACTTCCCAACCATCTTCGCCATATTCCATAAGGTTGTAGACCACATCATCGGGGTCAATATAATAACCGTTCTCACCTTCGGTCGGAGCTGTCCAGTGAGCTACAAGCGAAAGATTATCCTCACTTACATAACCGTCTATCGAGCTTATTGGCCCAGGGACGTCTATACCTGTGAACACATCAACCACACTCTCCTGTCCAGCCATACCATCTATTGAAGTCATTATAACCACACGATTGAACCCCTGCTGCGAAGGAAGTTCCATACTTACGTGTACACCTGGAGTGCCTGAAGCGGAAAGTTCAGTCTCACCTAATACAACACGTGCATCAATAACCGTAGAGGGCGCTATTTTCTCACCTGTAATATAGGTGACAGGCATATTGAACTCAACGAGTGCCTTTAATTCACCCTTAGGAGCACCAACAACAGTAAGGTCAGTAACCTCCGACGGGAGAGCAGTAGCTGCTTGAAGCTTGGAAACTTTTATATTACGTATACGTATACCGGTCTGATAAGGCTCAGCATCAGTAAAGAACGACAGATAGTAAACACCCGGTTCCGAAACTGCAAAACGCTGAGTATAGACATCAAACTGCTTAGTATTATTTACAGCACTCTTTTCACGAAGTGTGTTGCTCACTACTCTCAGGTCGAGTTCGCTATGCAGATAGACACCCAGTTCCATCTCAGGATACCAAGAGGAGAAGTTACCCATCTCATAGCTGATTTCGTATGTTACATTAACGTCATCAAGTAACATTGGTGGTGAGAAAAGCCAGTCGTTAGAGGCTATACCGTTACCACGTGGACTTGCGAAATAACCAGTACCCGGATTATCATCATCTTCATAGTATTCCCAGTAATCCTTATCCTGATTAAGATCGAACACTGAGAACACGTATGCATCAGCGGGAGTCGGAATAATTTCGAAATCAGGCTGCCAAGGCTCACCGACACGTATACTTCCCGAACGACCTGGTGCTGATAGACAACCCATATTATCAGCTACCACAGTGGCGACGTACAAAGCGTAGGGTTTATCTACAGGTAGTGTGTAATCAAGGAAAGACTCAGAGGTAGTACCTATCTCCACATCATTGACATATACATGATAAACCAACGAGGCTACATCAAGATAACCGTTATTGACACAACGAGTCACAGGTGTCCACTCTATACGGTCTTCACTAAGAGTTACGTCTGTAGGAGTATTAGGAATATCATATCCTACGAAGCGGGACATAAGATTCAGCGTACTTTTCTTATCGTCCTGTTCTACATAAAAACTGAACTCATGTTTGCCCGGTCTGAGATCAGTAAATTCAACAGTCGCTATGTCGCCAGCTACTGTAGTACCTTCGGAGTATTCCTCACCATCTAAAAGTGCATACCATTTCATATCGCCAGAGACAGTACCACCAGCAAAATATACAGTTGGTATAAAATAGGAGATTTTGGCTGTTCCGGCTGCATGGTCAAATTTAACTTCATCAAGCTCCGGAGCACGTATGGGAGCCGGGTCGTTTGCAGCATCTGTCAGGTAAAAGAATGGAAACTGTTCGAAATTGTCGAAATAGCTGAGCTTAGTAACTGTCTTTGTAGTAAGATCCACTTCCGCTATAGCGTAGGTTTCATCCACCTCGAGTGTTTCCAAAATAAACTTCTTCGCTTCTGGCAGATAAACCATTCCTGCTATAGCATAACGGGTACGCAGGCCAGTAGGCATGATAACTGTCTGCTCACCGGTGGCAGGATTTATCTGAACAAAATCATCATTACGGTTAATGCCATAAAGCATGCCATCGTCTGTGTTGAACGCCAACGACACACATATCTCACGATAATCAGGAGTACGCACACAGACAGTAGCTGCAGGATCATTGCCCGGAGCTGAGAAAAATGCATAGCCCCTACCATTCTCTGAAGATGTATAGCCATATACTTTATCAGCCTCGGGGTCGTATGCACTTGACCAATAAGCAGGCAGATAATTTGGGAAAGTAGTTACTGGGTCAAAAAGATCAATTTCCCGGTCTTCGTATATGTATCCTGTATAAGGGTCAAGTTCGAGAAAACGTAAATCAGCTATATCAAAGAACGATAGCTCTGCCATTACACACAGACGGTTATCGCGCATCCAACCTGTAGTGAGTGCATATCCGTTGGCTGTATATTCATCGATAAATCTGATTTCCAATTCAGCGTCAGTATTTATACGGTATACACCACACGAAACACCATAAATATCTGTACCCTGATAACCCTGCAACACTTGGCCCTGGGGAACAGCCTCACGTAACACAGTTCCGGGTGAACGTTTCATAAGATTTCTACCAGTTGCAACAAGACCTTCAGGCGCACTGCGTTCAGGGCGCTCAACAGCCGGAAAAGGCACATTGGCGACTGCCGGAACGACAGCACCAGGAAGGGTCATAAACACGACCGGAAAAGGCACATTGGCGACTGCCGGAACGACAGCACCAGGAAGGGTCATAAACACGACCGGAAGAAGTCGGGTAAATGTCGATTTTTTCATTTCAGTAAGTTATGTCAGTTGAATATATTACATCTCACGATAGAGTTTTCAGAAGATATGACGCAATACCGTTGCACGGTCATCTGCACTAACAATACGTAGGATTGTGAAACCACGTAATGATGAGAGGTCAATACTATTAGGGCCAGCCACCAGAGTACGACTTAAGAGTAGCGTACCATCAGCCGAAAATATTTCAAGCCTACCCCCACCAATAACATCAGCATTAAGAATACCAGCAATAACAGACATTAGGTTATCGTTACGGCTTACAGTACCGACCCCAGAAGTATTATAATGTTCAGCCTCCATTTCATCAGCACTGAGCACATAACCTGTATCACCATCAAGAAGCATAGCTATGACAGCTGTATTAGTAGGATTCAAAACCTGCGAAGGCATACTGATAGACATTGTCTTATGTACAGCTATCTCTGCCTCACAAGGGTCGTTGAGAAGTTGTCCGTAATAATTTGGCCATATACCACGGGCCACATGATTATATACCATCTCTGTGTAAGGAATGATATTCTTATGTTCGGAATAAAACCGGAAGTAAGGCCAAAGGTCAGCACCATAAGTAGCCTCAACAGTACCCTGTGACACACCTGCCAATCCGTTGGTCTGATTATAGGCAGGACTATCGCCACGTACATCATTCTCAATCATCACTATAGCGACACGCTGATTCATATCGCTTTTTGAGTAAGAATTCTCTATCTGGTAATTAACGGTCATTTCACCGTCCTGCGTATAATCCACACTTTCGATTGTAATTTTGGAATTGCTACGAGTCGCAGCTACATTCTTAACAATGTATTCATCTGATGGGTCACCAGACTGCATACGGTTGAAGAAAGCTGACGGATAACCTGAAGCGCCAGAAATATCGTATGCATCTGTGAGATAGGAATCATTGTCCATAAGCATTGGGTCGTCTGTAGTATGAAGAGCAATACCGACAGCTTTTATCTTTCCGTCAAGTCCATTATAATGGTCAGTATAATAATTCATAAACGCAGCTCCTCGTGGACAATAAGTACACCATGTGCCTGTAAATTCCTCAATAACTGCTACAGCAGGATAAGAAGTAACAGGCGTACCTATATCACCGGTAACAACAGTTGGCTCGGCACCTTCGAACATAGGAGTAAGCGTCACGGAATATGTCAAACCACCCTCTGGTACAGTTATATTTTCAAACGTAACAGCTATACGTGTACCGTTTATGTTAATAGGCTGTTCATATTGGGTTGTTACTGTATGACCGTTATAAGTAAGTTCAGCTTTCAGTCCCGACACGTCAACAGGTGTACGGAAGTTAGCATTCAACACTATATCGACATTTGAGCCTGCAGGAAGCACTGAAGGAGTTAGATTCGCCACCTCAACAATATAAGGTGCTATAGCAATATCTGTAAAACCGAGCAAGCCTGCATCTTCACTACGATTGACAAAAGCGAAACACACATCTTTGCCTGTATAACCGTTAAGAGCAATGTATGAATCTTTTGAACGTACTTCAGTATCCCAGCCTGTAAGAGTGGTATTAAGTAACGGTGTAGGTCGGAAACTATCACGATCCTGCCCTTCCTCCGAAATTAATACACGATAACGATTAGTAGCAAAAGCTCCAGCCGAAACAGCTTTTAATTGTAATATCTCTGCATCTGAGCCAATATGTATTGGTGGTGTCACAAGCCATTCGTCAGCCGTAGCAGCATATTTAAAGGTTGAGCAACTCCAAGCAGCTTTTGTACTTCCGATTGAGAATACACGATAAGCTGGTCCTTCACCGTCAGTACCGAAATAATCTTGGAAGGCTGAACCAACAGTCTCGCCGATACCGTAAGATACCCATCCTTCTGGTAAAACTTCACCGTCAGGTAGATTTGTTCCGAAATCCTCTTGATAAGAATAGGAAGGTAACGTAACGGCACCTTCAGCCACAGTTACTCCTGTAATCAGAAGAGAAAAAAGTAGTAGATGTTTGGTCATAATGAAATGTGAGCTATGTTATGGTGAATGAGGTTGAATTTCATATTTGCCAAGGTTATTAACCCACTTGAAATAAATTCCAAGAGTATCTTAACAGCGCAAAGATAATGATTTTCTAGTCAATTATACAAATTCCATATTTAAATAAAATTTTCCCAAAGCAAACACTAATTTTTCCATTAAATTTAATTTGAATTTGTAGATTAGTTAATTTTTGTGTAGTTTTGTTGACGAAATATCCATTTATTTTTCCATAATTAATACGTAACATAATGACAAACAGCTACTCAAACTTATTCCGCTATGCCGGTATCGTTATGCTGCTGACAGGTGCCACAGCGTCAGCGCAAGCTTATGACAAACTTACAGTCGCTTCAGTCAGTCCTGCTGATGGTAGCGTAGTATGCCAACTCAAACAGGTCGTGCTTCAACTCGATGGCGTAGCACAAGAGGGCGTTGAATGGCAGAACGGTCTTGAAGCTCCCGTATATGACGAGGCCGGTAATCAGGTTACATACGTAAAAGGTGCTGATAGCAAGAACGGTTATCTCCTGCGTCTATCATCTACTATAACTGAAGCAGGTACATATACTATCGAAGTGCCTGCCGGAGCCTTCTATACCCCCGACTGGGAAAACATGGAATGGCCTTTACCCCCGATTGAAGGTACCGAAAACGATGCATTCAGTCTGACATATACAGTTGAGCCTATGGAGCCTGTTGTACTTGAGTACACTACTCCAGCCAGTGGAAGTAGCATGACAAAACTCAGCCAAGTTTCAGTCGAACTCAGCGGTGGCGACCCGGTGTTTGGTATCGAGTGGAAATCAGGTGTTAAGGCAAGTATTGTCAATCAAGATGGCGAGACCATGGAAGAGACTGCCACTGTCCGTAACATGCCTTCAGGCTATGTACTGAAACTCTCAAAGGCCATTACTACTCCCGGCACATATACAATCACTATACCCAGCGGCGCTCTGTATGCTATCAACGGCGATATGATGCCTGTCTACGGCACTGAAATCAAAGAGACAACTCTAGTCTACAACGTAGTGGAATCAGAACCTGTCGAATTCTACGGTGCAGATCCTGAAAATGGCTCAGTCGTAGCTCTTCTCGAATATGTATCTACTTCATGGACTACAGATGTAGAGTCTGATGTCGAGGAACTTCCGGTAATGAATGAAAACGGCGAAGCTGTTACCACAGCATTCCTTTACATTGAGGGCACTGAATGTATCCTAACATTCGAAGAGGAGATAAACACTAATGGTATCTATACTATAGTTATTCCACAGAAGACACTTTTCGCATTTGATGCAGAAGGCAATCGTGTAGTAGACAACTATAATCAGGAAGTAGTTCTTACCTACACCGTTGAAAACAATGTAGGTGTGAACACTATCACTGAGGCTACCAAGGCTGTACGTGTGATAAACGGTACAATCAGTGTGCGTGGCTTCGAGAATCCTACAGTTGAGGTTTATGATCTTACAGGTCGCCGTGTCAACACTACTTCACAGCTTCTTCCCGGTCTGTATATCATCAAAGCCGCCGATGCCACCAGTTCTGTTGTAGAACGCGTACTTGTAAAATAAAAATTCTCTGATAAGACACTAAGGTATCTGTCATACTTAGATAAAAAATTGCCTTATCCTGTTTCGTACAGGATAAGGCAATTTTTTATCTAAGTAGCTTTATCAAGCTTTCGGTTTGCGATTAGGATTGGCTGGAAACCAACCTTTCCGAACTCTTTCTTCCTGCTCGATGACTTCTTTTATGCTCCAGAAACAGCTGAAGGCTGTTACGCCTAAGAGAGCCGAGAGGAAAAGGGACTGGACGAGAAGTGAAAGTACGAGAGTCACGATACCAGCAAGTGTGAAATAAATGCGGCACGTCTTCTGACCAAGATAATATTCTCCTTTTATTACCAATGGATGAAAAACACCTATTATTATGAAAGTAGCTGCTCCGAGGAGAATACCACCAAAATTAAAAACGTCTGTTATATTACTCATTATAAATAATAATCAAGTTATAGGGAAGGTATGAACTACAGAAGGTAATCAGTCATCAACAGGCACAAGTGGACCGTTGACGTAAAGCATTTCAGTACGTCGGGCACAAATATCACACGCTGGATAAATATAATGTGTGTGGTCAGTAGAGAAAGCACGTACAGCTAAAGCAGCGCGTGTGGCAGGACGAGGACAGATTTCGTGAGCACATTCTACGGCTGGCCGACCGGTAGCACATTCCCATAGAAGCAGACGGGCATCACGTTCGCCGGTATCACCAAGAGCATACGCACCCATTATGTTTTTGACTACGATTATACCGCTGTCTAATATTAAAGCCATTTAGAATTTAAAATTTAAATTTAAAAGAAAGGATAGCATCACAACGCACCTTGCTCTATAAGAGTGGCGACACGGTCTATTATGGCATCTTCTTCATTCTTTTCAGGGTGAAAACCAGCTTTCATGTTCATACCGAAGAAGCGGCCAAAAGTCTGCCAGAAACCTGCTCGGAAAGACCCTAAGAAAGCTTTGACAATATTGAATGACGATTGGTCGGTCTCGCGGTTGATGAGCTTAAGCAATATTTTACCCTGATTTTTAGTCATATTCTTGACTACAGGTTTATATTGGTCGAAAATGTCACTCTCCAATTTCTTGAGATGTTTCTCACGTGTCTTCTTATCAGGAATAGTCTGTATGTATTCGTAAGTCTCACATAGAGTGGAGAAGGCCAACTTAGCGTATGGTAATGTCTTGCGTACATCGCGCACAGTGCGCCAGTAAAATTCTTCCTGTTTCTTATTTTTGAATTTCAAAGGCGGGTAGACTACCACATCTTTAAATACAGTCATACGGACAGAATCGCCGTATTCATCTACAAACCTATAAAAGCCCTTATAGGCTGTCACCTTCACACCTGGAGATGCAGGTGGTACCGGTAAAACAGGAGGGTCAGTCTTCCGAGCCATGGCCCCGAAAACTAACAAAAACATAAATATGGAGAGAAGTTTACGCATAAAATACCAATTACCGATTTCCCAACTATTTAGAAACTCCTGGAGGGGTAACTATAACAATCTAATTAAGCTTACCGTAAAGCTTTCACGTTGCATCAACTTGTGAATAAAACGTGGAAAGAAGAACGAATATTGCGTCTGGCCCATAGTGCATGAGAAGGTCAAGAAAGGGTAACTCAGCACGATAAGCATGAGCGTAATCAGCACATATATTCCGCAGATGAGCTTCCTGTTCAGAAGGAAGAGCTGAAAGGTACTGCAACATACCCTGCGGAATAGCCAGGGCTATTTGTACATCATGCAGACGGTCGCAAAGTGCAGAAAGTGGACGTCCCTCAACATCAGTATAAGCAGCAGTGAGGCGGTCATGCAGATGGTCAAAGTAGGCACTACGGCCATATACCGCATTCAGGGCACCAAGATGCACCGATGGCCAGCGCCCATGACCGGATAGAGACACACTCTCCGGTGGAAGGCGCTTCAACACGTTGCCGCCACCCTCGACAGCCACACTGAGGCGGATTTTACTTTCAGCAGAAGGCAGCTCGCAGTGGGTGAAATCACGCGCACGAAGCCCACAGGCAGCCGAAGCTCCTGCACGTGCTTCACTCTCGCCACAACCCTGAAGACGTAGGCGTAGCCATTCAGCATACCATTGCTGGGTAGCTAAATAAGGCACACACGGCAAAGCAGTTGTGACAGTCTGCGAATGTAAAGATGACATTATCAATACCGAAGAAAGCCTACGTTATTCATTACCTTGACCCAGCGTGCTCCATGACTTTTCTGTCTTACTCTTGTCAGGATTTGCGTCACGCAATATACGGTCTGTACGTATCTTACCATCAAACAGGCCCTTTTCCTCATCAAGAGAGACTATAACGAACATCGGTGAACCCACTATATGGTCTTCAGGCACAAACCCCCAGTAACGCGAGTCAGCCGAACGATCACGGTTATCACCCATCATCCAATAATAGTCATACTTGAAAGTATAGTATTCCTCCGGTTTACCATTGATATATATGGTTCCATTTGGGTCTATTCGTAGGTCATTGCCCTCGTAAGTGCGTATGGCACGTTCGTAGATAGCATAATTCTCAGGTGTCAGATGCAAAGTCACACCACGCTGAGGAATCCAGAATTCACCCATATTCGGACGCGTCCAACCGTAACCGGCGTCTAAGGGGAACACCCCAGCACCCATGTCATACATGCCACTATCAGACTCTTTGACAAGGTGTCCTGTTACTTCGGGCCATTTCTCAACCTCAGCTTTCATGGCAGCAGTAAGAGGGACATTATAATAAGACCTTCCGGTATATTGGTTCAAAGCCGGGCCAGAACCATGGTCATCACGGCGTACACCTATCTCACTCCATTTCTCATCTGAAATCCGGCCTGATACAGGTACTATATAATTGAACTGTACATTGTCAGGTGGGGTCATAGGTTCGCCATTGATATAAATCACGTCGTCACGTATAGCCAAACGGTCACCGGGCAGACCTACCGCACGCTTTACATAATTCTCGCGTCGGTCAACAGGTCGCCATACCAACTCACCGAATATCTCAGGATGAGCTTTTATATATGCTTTGGGGTCTTCGATACCGTTGTTGCGGAGTTCATAGCATATCTGATAATAATCCGGATTCTGTATCTTCACCGTTACGGTATCACCCTGTGGGAAGTTGAACACTACAATGTCACCACGTTCTATCTGACGCAGACCAGGTAAACGGTGATATTCAATTTGAGGCTTATCAATATAACTCTTTACATTTAACAGCGGTATTGTGTGCTGTGCAAGAGGGAAATGAAGAGGAGTCATGGGTACACGTGGACCGTAGATAGTCTTATTTACCCATAGATAGTCACCTACCAGCAGTGATTTCTCAAGACTTGATGACGGTATCTTATAATTCTGTCCGATAAAAGCAAAAATCAGATACACCAGTATCAAGGCATATATGACAGCATCTACCCAACCCATTAAGGTACGAGTAGGGCCCTTTGTATTTTTCCACCAAGTCCAGGGGATATAACCGGTGATGTAAATATCAATGAGCAGGAACCACAGCAACGCAAGCCACGGATTACCCATCCAGAATACCCACAGAAACAACAACGCACTCACTAAGGCGAACCTTAGCCAGCGAGTAGTCTTGACCTTGGAGACTCGGCCCTGCAAGTCAGTTAAAAAAGAATCTTTCTCTATGTTAGATTTTAAATTTGGGTCCATAATGATGTCAAGTTTTGTAGAATTTGCGTCCGCGTCAGAATCCAAGCATGTCGTCGATAGTATAAAGCCCCGGCTTACGGTCTTTAAGCCACTCGGCAGCCAGCACGGCACCAAGAGCGAAACCACGACGACTTTTGGCCGAATGGGTAAAAGTCAGCGTGTCGGCCTCCGAATCCCATGTAACGGTATGTATACCAGGCACCTCACCTTCACGACGATGACCTATGGGCAACTGACCGGCGTTCACTACGCCTGCCTCATCAGGTTCTTGCCACCCGTCAAGACGTCCTACTTCGCCAACTATTGTCTCAGCAAGAGTTATAGCAGTGCCAGAAGGATGGTCGAGTTTGTGAACGTGATGCACCTCTTCCATACTGCATGAATACTGAGGAAACTTGTCAAACAGACGGGCCATATAGCGATTGACCGCCTTGAAGACATTGACCCCTATCGAGAAATTAGATGACCACAATAATGTGCCCAAACCTTTGTCACACATCATACGTACCGAAGGCATTGATTCGAGCCAACCAGTGGTACCGCATACAACCGGCACACCGGCTGTAAATGAAGCCAATATATTGGAAAGAGCTACCTTAGGCTGCGAAAACTCTATTGCCACATCAGCACTGCGGAAAGAGTCAGACTCAAGCATGTCGGTGTTATGATTGTCTATTGTACACACTATACTATGGCCACGCTCACGGGCCACCTCTTCAACGGCATGACCCATACGGCCATATCCTATTATCGCGATTTTCATTATATCCGTTTTGATATTTGACAGGTTTGGAGCCGGCCTCAGCCGACGATTATATTGACACTTATCCGGCTATATGGTTTAGAAACCGAACGCCATGTTATCGACATATAGGGCTATTCCCTCAGTGCCTACAAAAGGCTCGCCACAAGTGGACGAAGCCATGACAAGCACATGTGTAGGCTGTGCATCAGCCGGAGCCCACCCTACTTCATGCACTGGCACAAGGCGTCCCTTTGAATTACGTGCGTAATAAGCCTTGTCGCCGTCCAGCAGCCCCATCCATGGTTTATACCAAGGTTGATGCGTTATGTCACCGTAATGTATATCCAGACGATGACCACGCGTCAGAGGTACACTCTTTGAGTAGCGTTCGCGAGCCGTACCTACTCTATGGGCATAGAGGTTGCCATCGGCATCCTCCCAACGACGTTGCAACAGACAATACACCTCAGCATTGTCACGCCCAGCCAGAGTCTTTTTAGGTCCGAGACCAGTAGAGCGCACACGCGAGTCTGTAGCGGGCATATCAACTTTGTAGTCGAACACCAGTGCTACAGGACGTTTGGTATAAGGAACACCCATTTCCATTTTCTTGAAAGGGCCTTTAGTCGAGGTTATCGGTTCGAAGATACGGCCGAGAAATATGGAACCAGCTACCATGACGTCCATATTAACCAAGCCAAGTACCTTTACTTGCTCCATCTTAGTTCGGCAACAAGCCATAACATTACCGTTAACTTCTACCGGACTCACCGTATTCGAAGCCTTGACCACACCAGATACTTTGGCATAGACATTACTGGTAGCCCAGGGAGAGCCACCCTGATTGACATAAGGTTCGTTACCTATTATCTTACGTGTCGGAGCTATTTCGTAAACAGTCTTATGATTACCTCCTATAAGCTTCGATTCGGTTATGTCACGTGTCACCCAATTAGAAAAATCACCATATTTTATAGGCTCCAAAGTCAGGGCACTGCTCTGAGCCATGCACATAAATACGGCTGTTATGGTGAGTAGATATCGTAAGTACATGTATCCTGAACGATTTATGACTGCAAAAGTAGTCAATTCTCGCCAAGTCTACAACTTAGTTGTGCTTTAGGGTGCGCAATACATTATCTGCCCATTCTGAACGGACGTCCGAATTAAGCATCAGACAAGTCAACTGAGAGTCTTTATAAGGCAGCACAACCAGTGTGACATGCAGTTTTTCCAATTCTCCGGTAGCCATAGCTCCGTTCATTCCATTTATCTTGACTTGGCTTACTTTGGTATCATTCATCTGTAAAGTACGGGCAGTATCCCGACATATAGCAAGAGCTCGCTTCTGATTGTAACCTCTGCCCTCTTCAACAGTCAACATAGTGGCAAAACTACCGTCAGGATACGCGGCTTTAAGCCCCTGGGGCATTGAAGTTTCAGCGCCATAAGGCACTTCACAGCTGAAGCCTTTATGTTCAATGGTCTTGTAACCGTCTATTGACTGCGGCATAGTTGTAAAGTCCGCCGTAGCTGGTACTAACACAGAGTCAGGAAGCACCTTAGGCTCTATTGACTGCGGCATAGTCGTAAAGTCCGCCGTAGCTGGTACTAACACAGAGTCAGGAAGCGTCACTGGCACTTGTGCGAAGCCAGCAAACGATAAAAATGATAAAGCTAATGTGATAAGTGTGGTTTTCATAGTTTTCAGTCTAATTTTAAATTTAAGAAATATTGAGGAAAGCCGCTGTTGATGCTGCAATAGTCTCAGTTAGTTCTGTACCGACAGCCTGTGACAGAGCAGCTATAACTTCGGTTATTTCTACGGGAGCCTCGTCTGTCTCGGCAAGCAATCTATCTTGTGGCACTAATGCAAGTGCTTCAGGATTAAAACGCTCACCAAATGACAGCCACAGACCAGCTTTAAGCAGCATTTCAGCAACCGTAGGTTTACCTCGAAATCCGTGTATAGCCCAAGGCATCACAGGTGCTAAATCTCGATGCAACCCAGTAATTATGTCATGAGCTTTGACTTCATGTATAATCAACGGTTTATGCAACTCTTCAGAGAGCTCGACATGATGACGGAAGGTCAACAGTTGCCGAAACATGGGCCCACCTTTCAATGGGTCAACACCACATTCCCCTATAGCCACTACCTGTTGATGTGCTGCAACCTCATCAAGCAAAGCCAGGTCTTCAGGCGAAGGCTCTCCATCCCAAGGATGAAGTCCTACTGAGTAAAGCTGACCCTCGACAGGACTGAAATCACGAGGCGAAACACTAATGACAGCCTGAGGCTGTGGTGCGGGATGATGGGTATGTATATCGAGCAGGAGCATAAATATTGATTTTAACTGTAATCCTTACGGAACCGGGTCATATCCGCTACCGCCCCAAGGATGACAGCGTGATATACGGCGCAAAGCCAGCCATAGACCCTTGAAGGGACCATGACGGCGAAGGGCTTCGATAGCATACTGACTGCAGGTGGGCTGATAGCGACAGGCAGCAGGCAGCATGGGTGATATGCACAGCTGATAGAAGCGTATAGGCAACACCAGCAGGAAGGTTAGAGCACGATGTATCATAACTGTTGAGATTCATTCGCGCCAGACGTCTGCTGCGAAGCAGCCGTCAACATCTTCTGAAGTAATAACTCCATTTTGCGCGATATGGTTTTATAATCCAAATTTTTATCAGCGAGATAGATAAAACCCATCTGCAACGAGCGGCACTCCGGGTGTTCAGCCAGCCAAGCACGTATAGGCTCACGTCCCAGACGATAAGCCTCACGCACACGACGGCGCATCAGCACACGGTCTACGGCACGACGACGCTTCTTCTTCGGTATAGTGATAAGCATCTGCAATGGCCCTATATGCGGCGGCACACCATTACGAAACGATGCTTCGAGTGTCTCAGCCGTCATTATTCGCCACACAAGACGCAGAGGATACACGTATACGGAGCCTCCGTCACGGAAAAGAGCGTCTACCAAACTTTTATGACGCAATTTTTCCGCTTTACGCAGAGTAAGACGCTCGGGCATCGGCCTCGGTAAGGCTACTGGTTCGTTATCTTGCAAGGTTGAAATCATAGTGCAAAATTACTTAAAAATAGTCACTATTTGGCGATTATAAGGTTTTTAAATAATTTTGCAGATGATATTAACTGCTTTATTCTCCCTAAATACCATGTCTGCACGTATTGTTTATTATATAGCCTTAACATTCGTCTTGCTACTGATAAACGGATGTCACGGGAATAGTAACAAAGGTGACACCTCTGCATGGAATCTCCGTGCTTACACTCCTGAGTATGCCACCCATTTCACTATTGACAGCTGTGCCGATGCGAAGAGTGTCATAATTACTGTCACCAGTCCCTGGCAGGGTGCTGGTGATGTCAGCGAACGGTTGTTCGTGTGCCGTGACGGTGAACAGGCGCCGGAAGGTTTCGACGGTCAGGTGCTGAAAGCTCCGCCACAGCGAGTAGTAGCCATGTCATCTACCCATATCGCTATGCTTGAGGCCATAGGTGCTGACAGCACTCTGGTTGGAGCAGCCGGCACTGCCTATATCAACAGTGAACGTGTACGCAGTCGTCTTGACGACATATCCGATATTGGCTACGAAGGCAATGTCAATTATGAACGCCTGACAGCTCTTGACCCTGACCTTGTGCTGCTGTACGGTATTAACGGTTCGAGCAGCATGGTGCCACGTCTGCGCCAATTAGGTATACCCTATCTTTATGTGGGTGATTACCTCGAAGAGTCACCGCTCGGAAAAGCCGAATGGATGATAGCTGTAGCGGAAGCAATGGGTTGCCGCACACGCGGTGATTCAGCATTCGCACCGATTCCGACACGTTACCAAGATATAGCCGCCAAAGCCTTAACCACTCCCACACGGCCTAAAGTGATGCTCAATGCACCTTATGCTGATGCATGGATGTTACCGCCTGAAGGCAGTTATGCTGTACAACTTATCCATGATGCGGGCGGTGAATATGCCGGTCCACGTAATACCACCAATGCCTCAGCACCTGTGGGCAGTGAAGAAGCCTATTTATTACTTGATGGTGCCGACAAATGGATAAATATCGGTTCGATATCCACCCTCGACGAACTGCGCCGCCTTTATCCACGTCTGGCTTCCACACCTCCGGTAGCCAAGGGCGAAGTCTACAATAACACCTTGCGTTATACTTCCGGCGGAGGTAATGATTATTATGAGTCCGGGGTCGTACATCCTGATATTGTGCTGCGTGACCTTGTGAAGATACTTCACCCCGAACTGGTTGACGAGGATTTTGTATATTATTTACGCTTACCTGACAAATGATTACCTCAAGCTCTCGGATTCAGACAAGACGCACATTACTGTTTATCATCATGTCGGCGATGTGCGTGCTGCTATTTGCCCTTGACCTATGTGTAGGTGATGTCAACCTGCCTTTACGACAGGTGTGGAGCGCATTGACCGGAGGCGACTGTCCGCGTGCCACAGCCGCCATAGTGCTTGGCATACGTCTTGTGAAGGCCATAGTAGCCGTAATGGCTGGAGCTGCTTTGGGTGTCAGTGGCTTACAGATGCAAACCCTGTTCCGTAACCCACTGGCAGGTCCCTACGTACTCGGTATTAGCTCCGGAGCCGGATTAGGAGTAGCTTTATTTTTACTCGGGGCACCGCTCTTTGGTGCCTCAGCATGGACCTTAGGTTTCGGTATAGCCGGTGCAGCATGGATAGGTTCGGCAGCTGTGCTGATACTCATGGCTGTTGCTGCCGCACGTCTCAGAGATATACTGGCACTTTTGGTATTAGGTATGATGCTGTCATCAGGTGTAAGTGCTGTAGTCCAGATATTGCAGTATCTAAGTAAGGACGACGCTCTCAAAGCCTACGTGATATGGACTATGGGTTCTCTCGGCGAAGTAACCTCAGACCAACTTCTGATACTGGTACCTGCTGTGATAGCCGGTCTGATATTGGCTGTGGCTACTGTAAAACCACTCAATCTATTACTTTTCGGTGAGGAGTACGCACGCACTATGGGTCTCAATCTCCGTAAGTCACGGACACTGATTTTTGCCTCTACCACTCTGCTGGCCGGTACAGTCACAGCCTATTGCGGACCCATAGGTTTCATCGGACTCGCTATGCCTCACGTGGCGCGTATGTTGTTCAGTTCGTCTGACCATAGAGTACTTATACCAGCCACTGTGCTTACAGGTGCAGCCGTCTTGCTTATATGCGATATAATATCTAAAGCTTTCGTACTCCCCATAAATGCTATTACGGCTCTGTTAGGTATTCCTGTCGTAGTATGGATAGTGCTACGGCGAAGCTAAAACACAAGAATCAAGAATTATGATAACCCTTCGCGATTTTACCATAGGTTTTGGACAGCGTGAACTTCTCAGTCATGTTGATGCTGATTTCTCCGATGGTTGTCTGACAGCTTTACTTGGTCGCAACGGTACAGGTAAGTCAACTATGTTGCGAGCCATAGCACGACTTAATGTAAATTATACAGGTACCGTATCTATAGACGGTACTGACACCAAGGCATTAAGTGGCACCGAGATGGCACGCCGTCTCGCTTTTGTCACTACCGAGCGTACACGTATACCGGGCCTTACCTGTGCAGATGTCGTAGGTATGGGACGCGCACCCTACACAGGCTGGAGCGGACATCTTCATCCTACAGACCATGCAATAGTAGCCGAAGCCCTACGCAGCACTAGTATGCAGGATTACGCCAACCGTTATATGCAGACCATGAGCGACGGCGAATGTCAGCGCGTTATGATAGCACGTGCGCTCGCACAAGATACCGCCAACTTACTCCTTGACGAACCCACTTCCTTCCTCGATATGCCGAACCGTTATCAACTGGCTACCCTACTGCGCCGGCTCGCACACGATAAAAACAAATGCATCATTTTCTCAACCCACGAACTTGACATAGCCCTGAATATCTGCGATACCATAGCCCTCGTCGACAACGGGCGCCTGCATCATCTTCCCGCCCGCGATATGGCTGCCTCCGGCCTGCTCCAACGTCTCTTTGCTATCGAAGGCCTCGATTTTGACCCCCTACGCGGATTTATTTAAAAGTGAAGATATAAATAAGATTTTCTTAATTCTTTATATGTGAGAATGGGAACGACACAGAACTGGGCTCGCTTTGCTCGCTGGGCACCTCGCACGAGCAAAGCGAGCCCAGTTCTGTGTCGTTCCTTTATGGGCGCGTGGCTATGGAAGATAGTATTATGATATGCTTACCAGTTATCCCAAAGTATTTTCTGACCATTACAGATATATATCTGCCCTCTGACAGGGGCATGTACCCTATTTCCAAAGAGGTCATAGAGGGGTGCATCGTGTGATGAATCTACCCTGACCCTTGTAATACCAACACCACTACCAGGAAGGTCGGCGCTTTCGACAAAGTTCGTGAAATAGTCCCAGCCCCATGTACTGCGGTAGAGTTCTGTTGTACCCACAGGCACATATACTGGTATATCACGTGAAGTACCCTGACCACTATCGTAAAGTCCGAAAGGTGTGAATTCACTGTCTCTTACTGCCTCGCAGAAGGGTGGCAACGTGGCTGCACAGTATAGGCAACGCAGTGAGCTCAGCCACGCACAGCTCTGTGTGCCGACATAAGTGAACGTGGAAGGGAAATGCACTTCCTCAAGCTCTGCACAGCCTTCAAGAGCGTTATATTCCAGTATCTCGAAGCCTTCCGGAAAATGAAGCTCACGTATTGCACAGCCACTAAGTGCGTAAGGGCCGACATATTTCAGTGCCGTAGGTAGCGTGATTTCCTGCAGGGCGTTGTCGACATAGAACAGTCGTTCCGGAATTTCCTCTAACTGTTCCGGAAGCTGCGCCCGTTTCAGATAACGGTTGAAGGCAAAGGCCTTGTCTCCTATCCGGCTACAGCTCTGGGGAAGAAGTACCTCGACAAGAGAGCACTGTTCAAAAGCACGGTGGCCTATACTCTCAAGACCTTCCTGAAAACTAACTGCCTTCAGAGGCGTGTCATAAAAGGTATCAGTTCCTATGCTCTTCAGTGTCGATGGGAATTCCACACAGTTATTGAGGCTAAGACAGTATGAAAAACAACCGTTACCAATACGTTCTATACCCTCAGCGAACACAAGGTCACCATGCAACGACTGACAAAAGCTGAAACACTCTGTCCCAAGAGATTGAAGTCCGGTGGGAAAGTTAATCTCCTCAAGAAGAATGGACCATGCAAAGGCAAAATCCTCAATCGCTGTAATATCGGCCGGAAGAATGACACGCCTGAGCAGTGTGCATATAAAACCTTCTGCGGTAAACTGTTCATCAATATTGATAAAGGCATACTGCGGTATGGTTCCACCCTCAACAGAGGCCTCCTCCAGATTTATAACCTCAAGGTTGCCGTAGAATGTGGCCTGCCAGAGTGTGCTAAAATCCTCATCGCCAATGGGACCGTGAATGGCAACCGAATCCGTCTGCATCAGCATCGGTTCAAGCCACTGTGACAGCTCACCGGGCTCTGTGACATGTATGTCGTAGGTTTCCGGTATCCTTGCGGAATTATTGACACTGCGGCGTAGAATGTTGATATTCTCCATCAACGGAATATCCAGCATTCCGGCTTTAACAGCCAGTCTGGATACAGCCTGCCCTATATAAGACTCATCGCCTTCTATCACAGTACCCTTATTGTCTTCACTTCCGAACAAGGGTAATCCTGGCATACATACGCTCAGGACAAGAAAAATTAAAACTGAGACAAAGTTCCTCATATTGAAATCTTTTTTAACGGAGGAGTATAATATTGTTGAAGCTACAAAATAATATAATCCTCCGTTAATATTTATCATATTGAAATCTTTTTCTGATCTATAACTTTACCATTAACTTTATATACGACTGTATAAAAGCCTGAACGTAAATCTTTACATTCCATAGTAAAATTTGTCTGACCGCTTGCTATATTATTTTCAGTAATAACTGAACCGTCACTTAGTCTTATCAGTGACAGATTAGCTTGTTCAGGAGATTCACACATTAAAACTATCTCAAGAATTTCACTATCTGAATGAACTGTAATATTCTTTAAACCGTATTCTCCTGCAAGAGAAATATCTGCTGTCCCTAACTCTCCATCAGCAGTGAGAACTTTCACGCTATAAGTATCATTATTAATAGCTGGATGCACAGTCACATAACTTTCCTCTCCTATAATCTCACCATTAGCATTAGTCCATTCTAAATGAGAATCTTCATCAGTATTAGTTGTTAGAAGATAATCACCATTATCTTCAGGCACAGAAGAAATCTGAATCGGATACAGAATCACAGAAGGTGATTCAATAATAAATGTTTCGCCTCCGACAATGTTACCCGAAGCATCACGCTGAATCAGATCGTAAGTATATTTACGGCTGTTTAGAGTCAGATTTGTAAAATTGAATTTTAGGGAAACTATATCAAAATCCTTCTCCTTCATACACACAGCGTTAAGTTTATTTCCTGGTGCCAGAAAACGTACAGCAGGTGTATCTCCTGTAAGCCTGAGAATATTCTCTCCTTTGAATCCTCCTTTTTGCCATGCTGCATATATCTTAGGAGTCATACTCATTTCAATATTAGCCTGTTGGAAAAGAATGGCATCAGTATTTTTGCGCGGTACCAGTTCAAGAGTATAATTTTCATCGGTACTATAAATATTACGTACATAGACCTCTACACTGGAAGCAGTCTGCTCTTTCTTTATAACCATCACATTTCTTTGAGCATGATTATTGTTCCAGATAAGATTATAATCCGGTTCACCTTCCTTATAGTCTACATCGTATGATTTATCTAATATCTTAGCCAATAAGCAAAAATGGAATTTTTTCTCAGGCTGCTGCGCCATCATCTGTGGGAGTAGCCATCCTACAGGAATAATAGCAGATTCACCGGCAGGTATATTCATATTGAGTTCCAAGGCTTCCAGACCACCTCCTGTAACCCAGTTGCGACCATCATTCTCATAAGTCTCATATCCTCTCCACACTCTTGAGTTCAATGCTGTAGAGGCCTCTCCCCAATATATTTTTAGCCAATGACGGGCAGATGCCACCATAGTTTCTCCGTTGTAATCGGCCTTACCACGATTATATATACGCACATAGACAAAAGCATCTCTTTTATTAATAGGATCATACACAGGGTTTTCATGCTCCAGTCCTCCGTCAAGTGTATTTCTAACCCATATAGAGGGTGAATCCCAGAATACAGTATCGTTTCTGTCTGGCATCTTACCGGTATCAGCACTACCGGCCTTGACATACAAATCTATAGCAGGAGCAAGATAAGTGAAAGCAAGGTCTTCTCCCACAGACAGAGGAGTAGAAACATACTGAGGAGTCTCGGCCTTAACTCTATCATGTGATTTGGCGTATGCAAAAGCCTCTTCCATAGTAACTTTACCATTGGAATCTGTATCAGCATCTACCTTATTCATTTTATGGTCTGCACCGTTAACCGCACATGTCCAGTGATACACAAATTCGTCATAGGGAATATCATAACAGCTCCATGAAGGTTCATTTCCAGCCGATGCGGCAGCTACCACACAACCAATTTTAGTCAAATTGTCTTTAAAGCCACCAGAATAGCACTGACCAAGTACAACATTGACATTAGCATATTTCTGACAGAAAGGTGTCAACATATCCGCCAGATCATAATCATAAAGTTTCTCATTACCCCAGAGGTTTATATATGAAGTTGTTTTAAAGTCATCAGTACCACCATGATCAATAACAAAAATGAACAGATGATCGTCCTTACTTATTTTACTCTTAAGGGTATTGAGCGTAGAACTAATGTTTGTTTTAGTAGCAGCAAGTTTTATATCAGCCACATTGTCACCGTCAAGGTCAAGAGGCTGTGATTTAAAACCGCCTGTAACGGTTAACATATCCTCTGCCGGATCATTACCGTCAGCCATTAAAGGATAGATGTTAGATTTAGGAATGCCATATCTATTTACAAGAGTCTTATAGATAAAAGAACAGTCATTCCAATAGCGTTCGTTATTACACAATTTATTAACACCACCGCTAAGAATCAGTGCATAAGTTCTTGTTGCAACGGGATTGGCAGCATTACTCTTAGCTACTATTGGTTTAGCCTCAGCATTACTACCATAACGGTTCTTTACAGCAAGGGGAACAAACTCTCCTGCTGGAGGAAGTTTATATCGTATTTTTTGGGTGACTTTTAAATCACTCATAGGGCCAGAAGTAGTTTTGGGAATACTCAGCACATAACAGTCGTGTTCCCAACCTTTCATAGGTTCAGCATCAACAAAGATTGTCCACACAGACAAAGTAGAGCTCTTGCCCATAAGATAGTAATCCACATCCTTACCCTGAAATTCTCTCTGGGCTGCTTCCAGAGCATCCCTTTGGGTCACAATAAAATTCTGTCCTTGTATTGTCGTTGAGAACAGACAACACAGAAATAGCCAAAGCAATAAACTTTTCTCTTTCATAATTAATTAGATTAGACTTGTATAACCAAACTTAATAATAGTTCAATGAACTTTATTATATATCAATATATCCGAGGAAGATATACTCATCAGTAGTGAATCTGACTTCAAAGCTACCATTCTGAGAGAAGAGATAGGATACAAAATCATCAGCATCTGAAAATATGCCTATACATATACCCTCTACATCATAGATTTCATAGGAAAGTATATCAGAGGTATCTACTCCGGGAATGATTACACCATCTGTTGTACTGATTGTACATTCAATGGAACGTGAGGGTAATCTTCGATAGTGACGAGAGTCTTTTTCATTTCTCTCTCCTGAATCTGGATTGGCGTTCTGAGTAAGAGTCACAACACAGCATACAGGATTTGTTATATCTGCTTTTACTGGCAGAAAAAGAAAAAGAAGGAAAATTAAGAGAGGTATGAGTTTTTTATCCATGATGAAAGTGTTTAAAAAAATTTCCGCAAATATAAGTTGACTAATGTGGAGGGGCCTAAAAAATAAGTACGGTTTTTGTACGGTTTTGAAACCGTACAAAAACCGTACTTATTTTTTAGGGTATAATTAACTTATAATAACCGTATTAACTTATCTACCGTTCTCAGGCTCAATTTTTCTCCAAACAGCTTTAAAGACAGGCTCTCACGCTTGGAGCCTATGGAACTTTTCGCTCTGCCGAGTAGTTTTGAAATCTGAGTCGGAGTAAAACCGCACTTCAGCAGCATTATCGTATGGTCGTCTCCTGCTTTCAATTTACCCCCAGTAAGAAGATTTATACGATATCTGAAATGTTCCGAAGCACCAGATATAGCATCTTCAAGTTGTTTCCAAAGTAATGAAGTCTCAGGAACAGGCATATCGCGCTCAAGATATTCCTGAAGTTCGGCATAGGCAGAAGAGGATAATATGGCAGATGACACGGAAATGGAAGGAGTGCTCTCAGAAGCTAATGATATGAGTTCGGTACGCAACTGGTCCTTCAGCAATTTCAGCTGCTCAGTTTCAGACAAGTCTCCTGAGGCTATCATAACTTCAAAACCGTGTGATGGCTTCTCAGGCTCATCTGTCACCGGTGACATCTCTGTGACCTGTTTACGGTCTGTGTCAGTATTAAAGTTAGTCGCGGTGTCATAATGAAGAGACCAACGTAAGGCACTGAGTTTATCAAGAGCCTCACGAAGACGCAAAAGATTCTTTTTATTTCTGTTTTTCTGGTAGAGAAGTAGAATTATTAAACCTGCGACAGAGATAATTACTAGTAACACGACCTTCTGAAGTCTGTTCTTTACAATCTCTGATTTTATACGAGCTCTTTCATGTATATGATAATTATATACCGAATTCTGTATTAGAGCGTCTCTAGATTCATTGTGTTCCAGTTCTTTCTCTATAAGATCCCTGTGCCCAGCAAGATAAACAGATAACGAATCTTCAGGAATAAACTTTATAAGTTTTTCATTCATTATCACTTCATATCCTATACCTTTATTATAAGAATCTTTACTCCATATCAGTGTTTTAGCATAGGCCAAAGCTGTATCAAGGACATCAAGTTTCAGATAGGTTCTAGCAGCACAAGTCATCACATAAATAGTATCAATCGTATGAAGGTATTTAAGACCCGGACGAAGAAAAAATAGTACGGAATCCAGTTTGCCCTGATGATACTTAATTCCTCCAATCTGAGCTAAATATGTATAACGGTTCTGGTGAGATAGCTTAGCAGCTATACCATAAGCCATTTTGAAATTAATCTCAGCTTTATCATAATTCCTGGCACGCCTATAAACTCCCCCCAGCTGTCCTAAGTCATACATCATACCTACGGAATCATTCAAAAGCGAATCTATAACTATGCTCTTCTCAATATATGATATGGCATGACCATATAATCTGAGATCATTTAGTAACCCGGCTGTCTGACTCAGAAGATTAGCTTTAAATTCGAGCGTCTTTCTGTCATCACTTTCTGGCATCTCGTCAAGGGCTTGCTGGAAATAGCGTAGCGCTGTAGGGTAATCGCCAATGTCGCTGTAGACACGGCCACCGTAATACAGAGCTTCCGGATAATTGAGGTCACGGCGGTGCGAGGCAGCATAGTCGATGACACTAAGTATCAGGCTGTCGGAGGTATGGGTGATGTAGGCTTTGTCGGCTGTCTTGACCTGTAGGAAATCATAATAACGTTGGTCAGATTCGTTCAGTGCCTGACGGTTAATAAGACCCAAATTGTGTACGGCAGCGGCTGTCGCCGAATCAGAATACTGCTCGCTGAGCCTTTCTATCTCCGTCAGGCGGCTATCATGACGGACAGTACGATTACAGCCTGAGGAGACACACCACAGGACACAATAGAACAACGGAATCAGCAACAGAGCGTATCTTCTCATAGCTTCACATACAATTTTCTGCAAAGCTACAACAATTCTCTGAAAGATTGACAACTTCGCTCCCCCTACATCCGATTTCAAAGTCTCTTATGAGGACGACAATGAATGTGGTTGTTTCTGTGTCGTTCCTTTATGGGCGCATGGCTATGGAAGATGGTATTATGGTTGGAACAGTTGGTCTGCGTTTACAAATTGTCTTATGTCATCTGAATACTTGTTCCTGATAATGCCGTTAGAAGTAATCAATACTGGAGAGATGAATTTTCGTGCAGGGACATAATGTTGTAAGACGACCACTTTTCGATTGATGCTTTCAAGTGCGGCCGCAGTCATGGAATAGCCGTTTGGCGCATATTTCATCTCGCATATATTTATGACGTTATCTGAACGGTCAATGAGCAAATCAATCTGAACGCCAGGGTGCACATCATTGCCCTTGACATGCCATGAGAATATGTTGGCCATTATTCCGGATATGCCAAGAGCAGCTTTAATCTGTCTTGAATGGAGAAGACAGACACGTTCAAAAGCCAATCCACACCAAGTATTGTAGATGGGAGTGCGTAACAACTTAATCCAGTATTCATCATCGACATTGTAGGCATTCTGGACAAACTGATAATAAAACAAGGTATAGCAATCTACAAGCTGATAAATTGCATCCCTGATTTTTTTGCCAGTATGACAATATTTCCGGACAAAGCCACATTCTATGAGATTTTCTAATATACCGCTTAGCTGTCCGTTGTTATCCAGCTTTCCCTTTTTTGAGATTTCGTCTCTTGTAAGTCCTGATTTTTTGCCCGAGAGGGCTTCTACAACCTTCAAATATTTTTCCGGTTTATTAAAGATGGAGGCATAGATGAAATTAAATTCATCTCGAAGAACACCATTCTCTTTCAGAAACAGAGTATTGATATTCTGTGCCATACTTTTAGCTGGATTAAGTTTTGACCAATAGTATGGAACCCCTCCCATGACCATGTAGCCCTCTAATATCATATTCCGATTTGGTGGCAGCCCCTGGTATTGTGCAAACTCTTCACATTCTGCCAATGAAAATTGCTGTATTCTAAGTCTGTATGTTACACGATTATACAGACCTCCCTTGTTTCGGAAAATCTTATTTATAATCCATGATGTCGCACTTCCGCAGATAATAAGAAGTATATCGTTCCGAGCAGAAGCCCATCCATTCCAGAAATGTTCGAATGCCGGAATAAACTTGGAATTAGGAGAGTCCATCCACGGCAGTTCATCTAAGAAAATAACCTTTCTCTTCTGTGGTGAAGATATTATTAAGGACTCAAGAAGATGAAAAGCCTGAAACCAAGTTTTTGGCACCGATAAATCACTGTTTAAGCCTTGTGCGAGGAGGCTATTGTAAAATTCTTCGAGCTGCTCTTGGTTCGATACATTTAATGCTCCAGTGTATTGGAAAGTAAACCTTCCGTTGAATGTCTGCCTCACTAAGTAAGTTTTCCCTACTCGGCGACGGCCATATACGGCTACAAACTCCGAATTTTCAGAATCGTATGCCCGATTGAGTTGTTTAATTTCTTCTTTACGTCCTATTATCATGGTTAATGTTTTTACAAAGGTACTAAAAACAGTCGACATTTAGCTATAAGTGCGTGTTTTTATCTACTTATAGCTAAATGTCGGCTGTGAAGACAGCGTTATACCAATTTTGAAGTGGTATATTCAAGAACTGGTGGTTTTGTGAGCATTGAGCCGAGGCAGAAGTTCTTCGTGGTACAAAAGTGACAGCATTCTTAACTTTTATTAACTATTATTCTTTCTTTTTGCAAATAGATATTATTTAACTTTGTCACGTTAATCCTAACCTTATAATATTCTGCGCGGCTGTATCGCGTCAGTCACGCAGCAACGAAACGTTAACCATAATACCTGACTGCCGTCGTTATGTAACGTCGGCTTATATTGACTAACACCATGCAAAACGGATCCTCAACAAAATCCCGTCGTGCTCAAACACTTATGCTGGCAATGTTGCTCGTGCTATTCAATAGTACGGCTATGTTGGCACAGCTGAAAGTGTCAGGCACTGTGACCGATCAGACCGGTGAACCGCTGATAGGTGCGACTGTAATGGAGAAAGGTACGACTAACGGTACCGCTACAGATATCGATGGTCGCTACACACTCACTGTTGCAAATGGCAAAACCTTACTTTTTACCTACACAGGTTACACTCCCTACGAAGCCAAAGTGACCGGACCGGTACTTGATGTCAAACTTACCGAAGATAATCAGCTGCTTAACGAAGTAGTTGTTATCGGTTACGGTTCGATGACCAAAAAAGACCTTACAGGTTCTATAACCAGTGTCAAAGCCAAAGACCTCAATGTCGGTGCCTATACCGACCCTGGGCAGCTGTTGCAAGGCAAGGTGCCTGGTCTTGTCGTGGTTCAGAACTCCGACCCTAACGGTGGCGTCAACTCAATAACACTGCGCGGTGCATCGACACTTAATCAGTCTACTGAACCTCTCTACGTAGTTGACGGCATACCTGGTGTCGAGATGAATCTTGTGTCGCCTAACGACATTGAGTCAATCGATGTGCTGCGAGATGCTTCAGCTACAGCTATCTATGGTTCTAAAGCAGCCAACGGTGTCATCATCGTTACTACCAAACGTGGAGCTAATGGTCCGGCACGTGTCACATACAGCGGTTATGTATCATGGGAGAACGTCTATAACGACCATGATATGATGACCGGTGACCAATTACGGGCTTATGCTGAGCGCAACGGCATCAGCATACCCAACGACCATGGCTACAATACCGACTGGGAGAAAGAGGTGCAGCGTACAGGCTTCGCTCATAACCACAACCTTTCCATAAGCGGCGGAGGTACATCAACCAATTATACTGCTTCGATTAACTATATCGAGCGCGATGGTGTGATACGTGGTGTAGGCAATAACCTCTTCACAGCCCGTACATACGTCGAGACAAAAACACTGAAAGACCGTCTCACTTTAGGCGTGGGAGTAAATGGCAATGTCCGCAACGAATGGGGTGTGAAACGCAACGGCAGCGGTGCTTCCGTATATAATGCCATGTACTACTATTCACCACTTGTACCGGTGAAAAATGAAGATGGCAGTTGGTATTCTGATAAATCAATAACTCAGAATTTCAATCCTCTGTCAATGATAAATGAAGATACTTCAAGGGCCACTCTGAAACGTCTGCAGGTCACCGGAAAAGTATCGCTGAAAATAATCGAAGGTCTTTTTGCCAACGCTAACTTCTCTTATGAGAACCGCAGCAAGGATTACAAAGAATATACTAGCACCAAATCAGAGCTTAACAACCGTCATGGTGAAGCTGCTCGTTATACCTTCACCGACATACATAAACTCATGGAAATCTATGGCAATTATGACAAGACTTTCGGTGAGGCACATAAACTCGCGCTTATGGCCGGTTATTCATGGGAGCAGCAAGATGACCACGACGGCTTCGGTGCCCGAGGCTATAACTTCTATGATGACTCATTCTGGTGGGATAATATCGCTGCTGCCAACAGCTGGGATGTTGACCCTGTAGACACCAATGATAAAATCAAGGCAACAAAGCGCATGATTTCCTTCTACGGTCGTGCAAACTACTCTTACGATGGACGTTACATAGCACAGTTTGCCATACGCCGTGACGGTGCATCAAGCTTCGGTTCCAATCACAAATGGGCTACCTTCCCTTCGGCTTCTCTGGCATGGCGCATCAGCGACGAAGCTTTCATGCACGACAACAGCGTCATCAATGACCTCAAGTTACGTGCAGGTTGGGGACAAAGCGGTAACTCATCAGGTTTTGACATCTATACTTCACGATTCTTCTATAACTTCGGCGCACGTTTCGACTACGTAGACCCTGTCACAGGCGAAGTAACAAGTTACAAGAGTCTCAATGCAGCCCGCAACCAGAACAATGACCTGCGTTGGGAAACCACCACCATGCTTAACCTCGGTGTTGACTTTGCTTTCCTCAACGGCCGTCTGGGAGGTACCATAGAGTATTACAACAAGTCAACAAAAGACATGATATGGGACTATGCCGTGCCTACTACTATCTATCCTGTCGGCAGCATGACAGCCAACGTCGGCAAGATGCGTAACCGTGGTTTTGAAATAACAATCAATGCCACTCCAATCGAGACACGCCAACTGACATGGAATACCTCACTCAATATCTCGCACAACCGTAACAAGATTATCAGTATCTCCAATCCCGCTGCCGGTTTCAATGCAGGTATTCTCAACCGTTATAATCCCGATCTCCCAGGTGTGTCAAACACTACCACACAGCGTATCATCGAAGGTCAACCCATAGGTACATTCTATATGTGGGAGTGGGCTGGATATGATGAGAATGGCAACTCTACATTCTATGTGTACGACAAGGCCAATGAGGATTATACAGGCGAACGTCTGCGCGACGAGAACGGCAACTTTGTCGTCACCTCTACTCCTGAGGAAAAAGACCGTGTCATCGTAGGTAACGCACAGCCTGTATGTACTCTGGGTTGGAACAATAATCTGACCTGGAAAGGATTTGACCTGAATCTTTTCTTCACCGGTGTATTCGGACAAAAGATTTTCAACGAACCGCGTGCCTACTTCGGTTATGTCAACAATGTATTCTTGGGTAAGAACGTAATGGCTGACATCGAGAGCTACCAGAACGCTCACGACAACTACTCGTCGCTGCCTTCGGACCGCTGGCTTGAAAACGGTTCTTACTTCAAGCTCGCTACCGCCACGTTAGGTTACACCTTCCGTGATTGCTTCAATGGCTGGCTTAACAGTATCCGCGTCTACTTCTCATGTAACAACGTATTCTGCATCACTGGCTATAAAGGCCGTGACCCCGAGATATGTCTCGGTGGCCTTGAACCCGGTCATGATACCCGTAGCGACCATTATCCACGCACACGTCAGTTCCTGTTCGGTGCTACAATAAACTTCTGATTTCTCTCCCCTATCCTAACCGATACTTTTGAAGACTTACAACATGAAACCGTCATATATCAAGACTCTCCTTCTGTCAGGCATCGTAGCTGGAACCACAGCCTGTACCGACCTCGACACCAAGATGGTGGGTAACTATACCGAGTTTCCCGATAATCCTATCGCTGTGAGCGGTGAGTTCGAAGGCTGTTATTTCTATCATCGCAACGAAGCCTGGTTTGGCCGTAACTTCTGGGAGGGCATGTTCCTCTGCGGTGACGAAGCTGTCGGCATCAATCTCGCAGGTGTCTATTATGAAATGGGCCGTTATCACACGGCTTCGGTACATAATTTCAGTTCCGACCGTCCGAGCGTAGGACTCATGGGCGACATGCTACAGGGCATCACCTACACCAATCAGCGTATACTGCTTTACGGTGGTGCTGAAGGTAAAGACGCTATAGTCGCCCCTCTGCGTGCCATACGCGCTTATTACCATTTCTGGCTCATGGAGATGTACGGTGACGTACCTCTTATGGACCACTGCTTTAATGAAGACGAAGTCATCGACCGTGCGCCCCGTGCCGACGTAGCACGCTTTATAGAGCAAGAGCTTCTCGAAGTTATTCCACAACTCAGTGAGGCTAATGACATCTCGACTTACGGACGTCCCAACAAGTGGATGGCCGAAGCTCTCTTGGTAAAGCTCTATCTTAACTGGGGCGTCTATACACATGACATCTATACAGTAGACAACAATACGCCTAACGAAAAACTTGATGATTGTGTATACTGGTGCGACCAGATAACTGAATCCGGCATATTCGAAGTTGGCCAAGGATATAGACGCAAATTCTTCCCCGATAACGGTGTACATATCAAAGACTTCATCTATGCTTGTCCGTTTGATCCTGCCACACTTGGTGGCAACCAGTATTGGGCAGGTCACGAGTTGGCACGTTTCTGGGGTTATCGTAAATCCACACTCTGCAAGCCTTACCCATGGGGGTGGAAGCCCGAACAGTCGCTGGCAGGTATCTTTATCCTTACTCCGGAGTGTGTGGACCGCTTCAATCTTGAAGGTGACGAACGTAATCTTATGGTCGAAGTAGGACAACAATATGGTTATGACCAGAATTATAACCGTACCGACGAAGCCATTGAGGTTTATCGTGACGCACAGTTCCGTCGTGTAGACCGTCCACTGGTCTTTGAAAAAGAATTTGAATGGGCTGACATATCTACCCTTGATGTAGGCGAAGAAAGTAACCAGACATGTATGTACGGTGCACGCCTCTGCAAATATCCTCCGCGCCAAGAAGATTACGACCTGTGGGGTCGCAAACAGTCCAACGACATACCTATTTTCCGTTATGCCGACATACTGCTGACCAAAGCTGAATGTCTGCTTCGTGGCGCCAAAGCCACAAAGGGTGACACTCCGGCTTCACTGATGAATGTGGTGCGTGACTGTGCTTCAGCTCCCCATGTCACAGGCACTCCTACTCTACAGGACCTTCTCGACGAGCGTTCACGTGAATTCATTGAGGAACCATGGCGACGCAACGACCTTATACGTTTCGGCCAGTTCGAACAGAACAAGGGTTGGAAATATGAATCCAGTCCGGCAACAATGACCGACGTTCACAAACGTCTGTTCCCCCTACCCACTGGTGAGATGTCAACAAACACTAACTGGCAACAGAATCCAAGCTACTAAACCATTTATAATACAACATGATGCACAACTACATGAAACGTAGCGTCCTTCTTCTGGGCGCAGCTGCTCTCCTGAGCACAAATGCCATGGCTGAAGAAACATGGCACAACATCAACTACAAGGTATCTAATCCTGCATGGCTTCCCGGTTGGAGCGGCTGTCTGACAGCAGTAAGCGAAGGTGTTGGTGAGACTTTCAACGGTGCCTTCAATCTCTATCAGGTACTTCCTGACATGCCAGCCGGCGAGTACAAACTTTCTGTCAACGCTTTCCACCGTACAGCTGATGCATGGATAGCATACGACCAACACAAAGCCGGTGATAAGGGCGAGGCTGTTATATACCTCGGCACTGCTACTGCTCCTGTATGCTCACTGTTCGATCATCCTAATGCTACCGATGCTAACCTTATCGATGGCGACGGCAACTACGTATGGGGTATAGTTCCAAACGATCTTGCAGCAGCTAATCTCGAATTTGCAGCAGGCCGTTATCTGAACACTATTACTTATAACCACCCTGGTGGTGACCTTATCTTCGGTATCAAAAATCCGAAGTGGGCACTTAACGAATGGACAGCTTTCGATAACTTCCAGCTCGAAGGTCCCGATGGCGCCGTTACTCTCGTAAACGGTGATTTCAACGAAGGCGTAGGTCAAGGTAATTGGGATTGCCTCAATATCGATGGTGGCGATAAAAAGCCTGATATGAACAAGGGTGGTGGCACATTCCGCAAATCGAACGCCAGCCCCTATAACATTGGCCAGACAGTCACTGACCTTCCAGCCGGCAAATACCGCTTCAGCGTCGTAAGCTTCCTCCGTTATGGCAACGGCAACACTTCAGGCGGTTACTATCCTATCAAGGGTGCATACGAATGGACAGAAGGCGAGTCTGCTTACGACCTCCACATAAATGGTGGTGAGAACGAAGAGCACAACGCTTACATCTACATCTACAACAATGCTGCCAACGATCCTAAAGAGACTGTAAAGGAGTATCTTATCGAAGATGGCATAGAGTATTATGAGACAGCTATCAAATGTCTCTTTGATGTTGACCCTGCTTACTGGGTTGATAACGTTCCAACTCCCGAACATGCTGATCTCTGGTGTGATTCAGGCTATGAGTACGAATCGTCAGAAGTATTCGTAAATCATCCCGAAGTGTTCCTGAATACTGTTGAAATCGAACTTACCGAGCCGGGTAACCTTACTTTCGGTATCAAGAAAGATAAAAACGCTCCTACACAGTACTGGAACCCATGGACCGACATGAAGCTTGAGTATATGACTGCTGAGAACGGTGTCGAGGGTATAGCAATTGATAACAGCAATGCTCCCGTAGAATACTACAATCTCCAGGGCCTCCGTGTAGTTGAACCTACTAAGGGTATCTATATTGTACGTAAGGGTACTGAGGTAAGCAAGCAGGTTATCCGTAAATAAACCCGTTTTATCTTGAAACCCATAGCTCTTGTGACCGGTGCCACCAGCGGCATCGGCGAGGCATGTGCCCGACGTCTGTTGGCTGCAGGTTATCGTGTGATAATGACTGGCCGCAATGTGGCCCGACTTAACGCTCTGCGCGACGAATTTGGTCCTGATACATTACCTTTGGTATTCGATGTGCGCGACCGTGAAGTAGCTGAAATGTGTATAGCTTCACTTCCCGAAGCATGGAAGGCAATTGACGTACTTGTCAACAACGCCGGCCTTGCTCTCGGACTCGACCGCGAGTATGAAGGTGATTACCGTGACTGGGATACCATGATAGATACCAACATTAAGGGTCTGCTCTACATGATTCGTGCTGTGGTACCGGGTATGGTAGAACGTGGCCGTGGCCATGTAGTCAACATTGGCTCTGTAGCCGGCGATGCCGCATACGCCAACGGCAATGTCTATTGCGGTACCAAGGCAGCGGTCAAGAGCATTACTGACGGTCTGCGCATCGACGTGGCTCATACTCCACTACGTGTCACTCTGATTAAGCCAGGTCTTGTAGAGACCAACTTCAGCAATGTCCGCTTCCACGGTGATAACGAACGCGCCGATGCCGTGTACCGTGGCATAGAGCCCCTTACCGGAAACGATATAGCCGATGCAGTAGTCTACTGCGTACAGGCTCCTGCCCATGTCCAGATAGCCGAGATGCTTATTCTCGCTACTCACCAGGCTTCGGGCAGCGTCATTGTGCGCGAGTAATGTTGTAGGTCTGCTGCCACAGCAGGCATAGATAAAGACAGGCTCTCGAAGTTGCAACTTCGAGAGCCTGTCTTTATCTATGCCTGCTGTGGCAGCAGACCTACAACATTACTCGCGCACAATGACGCTGCCCGAAGCCTGGTGAGTAGCGAGAATAAGCATCTCGGCTATCTGGACATGGGCAGGAGCCTGTACGCAGTAGACTACTGCATCGGCTATATCGTTTCCGGTAAGGGGCTCTATGCCACGGTACACGGCATCGGCGCGTTCGTTATCACCGTGGAAGCGGACATTGCTGAAGTTGGTCTCTACAAGACCTGGCTTAATCAGAGTGACACGTAGTGGAGTATGAGCCACGTCGATGCGCAGACCGTCAGTAATGCTCTTGACCGCTGCCTTGGTACCGCAATAGACATTGCCGTTGGCGTATGCGGCATCGCCGGCTACAGAGCCAATGTTGACTACATGGCCACGGCCACGTTCTACCATACCCGGTACCACAGCACGAATCATGTAGAGCAGACCCTTAATGTTGGTATCTATCATGGTATCCCAGTCACGGTAATCACCTTCATACTCGCGGTCGAGTCCGAGAGCAAGGCCGGCGTTGTTGACAAGTACGTCAATTGCCTTCCATGCTTCGGGAAGTGAAGCTATACACATTTCAGCTACTTCACGGTCGCGCACATCGAATACCAAAGGTAATGTATCAGGACCAAATTCGTCGCGCAGAGCGTTAAGTCGGGCCACATTGCGGCCAGTCATTATCACACGATAACCTGCAGCCAACAGACGTCGGGCACATGCCTCGCCGATGCCGCTGGTGGCACCGGTCACAAGAGCTATGGGTTTCAAGATAAAACGGGTTTATTTACGGATAACCTGCTTGCTTACCTCAGTACCCTTACGTACAATATAGATACCCTTAGTAGGTTCAACTACACGGAGGCCCTGGAGATTGTAGTATTCTACGGGAGCATTGCTGTTATCAATTGCTATACCCTCGACACCGTTCTCAGCAGTCATATACTCAAGCTTCATGTCGGTCCATGGGTTCCAGTACTGTGTAGGAGCGTTTTTATCTTTCTTGATACCGAAAGTAAGGTTACCCGGCTCGGTAAGTTCGATTTCAACAGTATTCAGGAACACTTCGGGATGATTTACGAATACTTCTGACGATTCGTACTCATAGCCTGAATCACACCAGAGATCAGCATGTTCGGGAGTTGGAACGTTATCAACCCAGTAAGCAGGGTCAACATCAAAGAGACATTTGATAGCTGTCTCATAATACTCTATGCCATCTTCGATAAGATACTCCTTTACAGTCTCTTTAGGATCGTTGGCAGCATTGTTGTAGATGTAGATGTAAGCGTTGTGCTCTTCGTTCTCACCACCATTTATGTGGAGGTCGTAAGCAGACTCGCCTTCTGTCCATTCGTATGCACCCTTGATAGGATAGTAACCGCCTGAAGTGTTGCCGTTGCCATAACGGAGGAAGCTTACGACGCTGAAGCGGTATTTGCCGGCTGGAAGGTCAGTGACTGTCTGGCCAATGTTATAGGGGCTGGCGTTCGATTTGCGGAATGTGCCACCACCCTTGTTCATATCAGGCTTTTTATCGCCACCATCGATATTGAGGCAATCCCAATTACCTTGACCTACGCCTTCGTTGAAATCACCGTTTACGAGAGTAACGGCGCCATCGGGACCTTCGAGCTGGAAGTTATCGAAAGCTGTCCATTCGTTAAGTGCCCACTTCGGATTTTTGATACCGAAGATAAGGTCACCACCAGGGTGGTTATAAGTAATAGTGTTCAGATAACGGCCTGCTGCAAATTCGAGATTAGCTGCTGCAAGATCGTTTGGAACTATACCCCATACGTAGTTGCCGTCGCCATCGATAAGGTTAGCATCGGTAGCATTAGGATGATCGAACAGTGAGCATACAGGAGCAGTAGCAGTGCCGAGGTATATAACAGCCTCGCCCTTATCACCGGCTTTGTGTTGGTCGTATGCTATCCATGCATCAGCTGTACGGTGGAAAGCGTTGACAGAAAGTTTGTACTCGCCGGCTGGCATGTCAGGAAGTACCTGATAGAGATTGAAGGCACCGTTGAAAGTCTCACCAACACCTTCGCTTACTGCTGTCAGACAGCCGCTCCAACCGGGAAGCCATGCAGGATTAGATACCTTGTAGTTGATGTTGTGCCATGTTTCTTCAGCCATGGCATTTGTGCTCAGGAGAGCAGCTGCGCCCAGAAGAAGGACGCTACGTTTCATGTAGTTGTGCATCATGTTGTATTATAAATGGTTTAGTAGCTTGGATTCTGTTGCCAGTTAGTGTTTGTTGACATCTCACCAGTGGGTAGGGGGAACAGACGTTTGTGAACGTCGGTCATTGTTGCCGGACTGGATTCATATTTCCAACCCTTGTTCTGTTCGAACTGGCCGAAACGTATAAGGTCGTTGCGTCGCCATGGTTCCTCAATGAATTCACGTGAACGCTCGTCGAGAAGGTCCTGTAGAGTAGGAGTGCCTGTGACATGGGGAGCTGAAGCACAGTCACGCACCACATTCATCAGTGAAGCCGGAGTGTCACCCTTTGTGGCTTTGGCGCCACGAAGCAGACATTCAGCTTTGGTCAGCAGTATGTCGGCATAACGGAAAATAGGTATGTCGTTGGACTGTTTGCGACCCCACAGGTCGTAATCTTCTTGGCGCGGAGGATATTTGCAGAGGCGTGCACCGTACATACATGTCTGGTTACTTTCTTCGCCTACATCAAGGGTAGATATGTCAGCCCATTCAAATTCTTTTTCAAAGACCAGTGGACGGTCTACACGACGGAACTGTGCGTCACGATAAACCTCAATGGCTTCGTCGGTACGGTTATAATTCTGGTCATAACCATATTGTTGTCCTACTTCGACCATAAGATTACGTTCGTCACCTTCAAGATTGAAGCGGTCCACACACTCCGGAGTAAGGATAAAGATACCTGCCAGCGACTGTTCGGGCTTCCACCCCCATGGGTAAGGCTTGCAGAGTGTGGATTTACGATAACCCCAGAAACGTGCCAACTCGTGACCTGCCCAATACTGGTTGCCACCAAGTGTGGCAGGATCAAACGGACAAGCATAGATGAAGTCTTTGATATGTACACCGTTATCGGGGAAGAATTTGCGTCTATATCCTTGGCCAACTTCGAATATGCCGGATTCAGTTATCTGGTCGCACCAGTATACACAATCATCAAGTTTTTCGTTAGGCGTATTGTTGTCTACTGTATAGATGTCATGTGTATAGACGCCCCAGTTAAGATAGAGCTTTACCAAGAGAGCTTCGGCCATCCACTTGTTGGGACGTCCGTAAGTCGAGATGTCATTAGCCTCACTGAGTTGTGGAATAACTTCGAGAAGCTCTTGCTCTATAAAGCGTGCTACGTCGGCACGGGGCGCACGGTCGATGACTTCGTCTTCATTAAAGCAGTGGTCCATAAGAGGTACGTCACCGTACATCTCCATGAGCCAGAAATGGTAATAAGCGCGTATGGCACGCAGAGGGGCGACTATAGCGTCTTTACCTTCAGCACCACCGTAAAGCAGTATACGCTGATTGGTGTAGGTGATGCCCTGTAGCATGTCGCCCATGAGTCCTACGCTCGGACGGTCGGAACTGAAATTATGTACCGAAGCCGTGTGATAACGGCCCATTTCATAATAGACACCTGCGAGATTGATGCCGACAGCTTCGTCACCGCAGAGGAACATGCCCTCCCAGAAGTTACGGCCAAACCAGGCTTCGTTGCGATGATAGAAATAACAGCCTTCGAACTCACCGCTCACAGCGATAGGATTATCGGGAAACTCGGTATAGTTACCCACCATCTTGGTGTCGAGGTCGGTACAGGCTGTGGTTCCAGCTACGATGCCTGACAGAAGGAGAGTCTTGATATATGACGGTTTCATGTTGTAAGTCTTCAAAAGTATCGGTTAGGATAGGGGAGAGAAATCAGAAGTTTATTGTAGCACCGAACAGGAACTGACGTGTGCGTGGATAATGGTCGCTACGGGTATCATGACCGGGTTCAAGGCCACCGAGACATATCTCGGGGTCACGGCCTTTATAGCCAGTGATGCAGAATACGTTGTTACATGAGAAGTAGACGCGGATACTGTTAAGCCAGCCATTGAAGCAATCACGGAAGGTGTAACCTAACGTGGCGGTAGCGAGCTTGAAGTAAGAACCGTTTTCAAGCCAGCGGTCCGAAGGCAGCGACGAGTAGTTGTCGTGAGCGTTCTGGTAGCTCTCGATGTCAGCCATTACGTTCTTACCCAAGAATACATTGTTGACATAACCGAAGTAGGCACGCGGTTCGTTGAAAATCTTTTGTCCGAATACACCGGTGAAGAAAAGATTCAGGTCAAATCCTTTCCAGGTCAGATTATTGTTCCAACCCAGAGTACATACAGGCTGTGCGTTACCTACGATGACACGGTCTTTTTCCTCAGGAGTAGAGGTGACGACAAAGTTGCCGTTCTCGTCGCGCAGACGTTCGCCTGTATAATCCTCATTGGCCTTGTCGTACACATAGAATGTAGAGTTGCCATTCTCATCATATCCAGCCCACTCCCACATATAGAATGTACCTATGGGTTGACCTTCGATGATACGCTGTGTGGTAGTGTTTGACACACCTGGGAGATCGGGATTATAACGGTTGAGAATACCTGCATTGAAACCGGCAGCGGGATTGGAGATACTGATAATCTTGTTACGGTTGTGCGAGATATTGAGTGAGGTATTCCATGTCAGTTGGCGTGTCTCGATTGGAGTGGCATTGATTGTTATTTCAAAACCACGGTTACGCATCTTGCCGACGTTGGCTGTCATGCTGCCGACAGGATAGATAGTAGTAGGCACGGCATAGTCCCATATCATGTCTTTTGTTGACTTGTTGTAATACTCTATGGTACCTCCCAGACGGCCGTTGAGGAAAGCAAAGTCAACACCGAGGTTAAGCATGGTGGTGGTTTCCCAACGCAGGTCATTGTTCTGGTTGCGGGCTGCATTGAGACTCTTGTAACTTGTTACTTCGCCTGTGACAGGGTCTACGTAGTCGAAACGTGCGCCGAAGTTATAGAAGAATCGTGAAGTATAGATGTCAAAACCTGATGAGTTACCGCTTTGTCCCCAACCTGCACGTAACTTGAGGTCATTGATGACGCTGTTGTCGTGCATGAAAGCTTCGTCGCTGATGCGCCATGCCAGAGAAGCCGAAGGGAAGGTAGCCCATTTGTGATTGGAACCGAAGCTTGATGCACCGTCACGGCGTATGGCAAACTGTGCTATGTAACGTCCATCGTAAGAGTAGTTTGCACGACCGTAGAAGGAAATCATGCGCTTTGTTGCCTTGATTTTATCATTGGTGTCTACAGGGTCAACATCCCAGCTGTTGGCAGCAGCGATATTATCCCACCAGAATGAGTCATCATAGAAGTTATAGCCTCGGGCACCGAAGCCGTCGTGGTCATCTTGCTGCTCCCATGAATAACCGGCCATAAGCGCGAGTTTATGTGCCTCACCGAAAGTCTTGTCATAATTGCCATAGATTTCCATGAGTTTATGTATGTCGGTGAAGGTATAACGAGCAGCTTCACCATGACGGTTGTTAAGCTCTGATTTGGTGCTAGTATATTCTTTGTAATCCTTGCTGCGGTTCTCATAAGAGAAGTTAGCGTTGGCAAAAAGACCTTCGATTATTTTCAGCGATACTTTTCCGGTGACCTGCAGACGTTTCAGAGTGGCCCTTGAAGTATCTTCATTTATCATTGACAGAGGATTGAAATTCTGAGTTATTGATTTATCAGAATACCAACTGCCATCTTCATTTTTCACCGGTACAAGTGGTGAATAGTAGTACATGGCATTATATACGGAAGCACCGCTGCCGTTGCGTTTCACACCCCATTCGTTGCGGACATTGCCATTTACTCCCACGCCTAAAGTGAGACGGTCTTTCAGTGTTTTTGTCTCGACGTATGTACGGGCTGTGAAGAGGTTATTGCCTACACCACGTATCACACCATCGCGCTCGATATAGTTAATCGAAGCAGTATAATTGGTTGATGTACCTCCGCCGCTTATGGAAAGGTTGTGGTTATGAGCGAAGCCTGTACGCTGCACCTCTTTCTCCCAGTCGGTATTGTAGCCATGGTCGTTGGGTATGCTGATGCCGTTGCGCTCAGCATAAGCCCGTAATTGGTCACCGGTCATCATATCATGGTCGTTATAGACGTTCTCCCATGATACATAACCGCTGTATGTGACACGTGCCGGACCATTAGCTCCACGTTTGGTAGTAACGATGATGACACCGTTGGCTGCTTTAGAACCATAGATAGCTGTAGCTGAAGCATCTCGCAGCACATCGATTGACTCAATGTCGTTAGGCGACACAAGATTCATCTCGACACCAGGTATGCCGTCAACTACGTAGAGAGGTTCAGTAGACTGATTAAGTGTCGATGCACCGCGCAGTGTTATTGAGTTGACGCCACCGTTAGGGTCGGAGTTCTGAACCACGACAAGACCAGGCACCTTGCCTTGCAACAGCTGCCCAGGGTCGGTATAGGCACCGACATTGAGGTCTTTGGCTTTGACACTGGTTATAGAACCTGTAAGGTCTTTTTTGGTCATCGAACCGTAACCGATAACAACTACTTCGTTAAGCAGCTGATTATCTTCGGTAAGTTTGACATCAAGTACCGGTCCGGTCACTTTGGCTTCGTAGGGAGTGTAACCTGTGTAGGTAAAAAGTAAGGTTTTGCCATTTGCAACAGTGAGTGTGTAGCGACCATCGATATCTGTAGCGGTACCGTTAGTCGTACCTTTCTCCATTACAGTCGCACCTATCAGCGGTTCACCGGTCTGATCGGTCACAGTGCCTGACACTTTCAGCTGTGCCAACATAGCCGTACTATTGAATAGCACGAGCAACATTGCCAGCATAAGTGTTTGAGCACGACGGGATTTTGTTGAGGATCCGTTTTGCATGGTGTTAGTCAATATAAGCCGACGTTACATAACGACGGCAGTCAGGTATTATGGTTAACGTTTCGTTGCTGCGTGACTGACGCGATACAGCCGCGCAGAATATTATAAGGTTAGGATTAACGTGACAAAGTTAAATAATATCTATTTGCAAAAAGAAAGAATAATAGTTAATAAAAGTTAAGAATGCTGTCACTTTTGTACCACGAAGAACTTCTGCCTCGGCTCAATGCTCACAAAACCACCAGTTCTTGAATATACCACTTCAAAATTGGTATAACGCTGTCTTCACAGCCGACATTTAGCTATAAGTAGATAAAAACACGCACTTATAGCTAAATGTCGACTGTTTTTAGTACCTTTGTAAAAACATTAACCATGATAATAGGACGTAAAGAAGAAATTAAACAACTCAATCGGGCATACGATTCTGAAAATTCGGAGTTTGTAGCCGTATATGGCCGTCGCCGAGTAGGGAAAACTTACTTAGTGAGGCAGACATTCAACGGAAGGTTTACTTTCCAATACACTGGAGCATTAAATGTATCGAACCAAGAGCAGCTCGAAGAATTTTACAATAGCCTCCTCGCACAAGGCTTAAACAGTGATTTATCGGTGCCAAAAACTTGGTTTCAGGCTTTTCATCTTCTTGAGTCCTTAATAATATCTTCACCACAGAAGAGAAAGGTTATTTTCTTAGATGAACTGCCGTGGATGGACTCTCCTAATTCCAAGTTTATTCCGGCATTCGAACATTTCTGGAATGGATGGGCTTCTGCTCGGAACGATATACTTCTTATTATCTGCGGAAGTGCGACATCATGGATTATAAATAAGATTTTCCGAAACAAGGGAGGTCTGTATAATCGTGTAACATACAGACTTAGAATACAGCAATTTTCATTGGCAGAATGTGAAGAGTTTGCACAATACCAGGGGCTGCCACCAAATCGGAATATGATATTAGAGGGCTACATGGTCATGGGAGGGGTTCCATACTATTGGTCAAAACTTAATCCAGCTAAAAGTATGGCACAGAATATCAATACTCTGTTTCTGAAAGAGAATGGTGTTCTTCGAGATGAATTTAATTTCATCTATGCCTCCATCTTTAATAAACCGGAAAAATATTTGAAGGTTGTAGAAGCCCTCTCGGGCAAAAAATCAGGACTTACAAGAGACGAAATCTCAAAAAAGGGAAAGCTGGATAACAACGGACAGCTAAGCGGTATATTAGAAAATCTCATAGAATGTGGCTTTGTCCGGAAATATTGTCATACTGGCAAAAAAATCAGGGATGCAATTTATCAGCTTGTAGATTGCTATACCTTGTTTTATTATCAGTTTGTCCAGAATGCCTACAATGTCGATGATGAATACTGGATTAAGTTGTTACGCACTCCCATCTACAATACTTGGTGTGGATTGGCTTTTGAACGTGTCTGTCTTCTCCATTCAAGACAGATTAAAGCTGCTCTTGGCATATCCGGAATAATGGCCAACATATTCTCATGGCATGTCAAGGGCAATGATGTGCACCCTGGCGTTCAGATTGATTTGCTCATTGACCGTTCAGATAACGTCATAAATATATGCGAGATGAAATATGCGCCAAACGGCTATTCCATGACTGCGGCCGCACTTGAAAGCATCAATCGAAAAGTGGTCGTCTTACAACATTATGTCCCTGCACGAAAATTCATCTCTCCAGTATTGATTACTTCTAACGGCATTATCAGGAACAAGTATTCAGATGACATAAGACAATTTGTAAACGCAGACCAACTGTTCCAACCATAATACCATCTTCCATAGCCATGCGCCCATAAAGGAACGACACAGAAACAACCACATTCATTGTCGTCCTCATAAGAGACTTTGAAATCGGATGTAGGGGGAGCGAAGTTGTCAATCTTTCAGAGAATTGTTGTAGCTTTGCAGAAAATTGTATGTGAAGCTATGAGAAGATACGCTCTGTTGCTGATTCCGTTGTTCTATTGTGTCCTGTGGTGTGTCTCCTCAGGCTGTAATCGTACTGTCCGTCATGATAGCCGCCTGACGGAGATAGAAAGGCTCAGCGAGCAGTATTCTGATTCGGCGACAGCCGCTGCCGTACACAATTTGGGTCTTATTAACCGTCAGGCACTGAACGAATCTGACCAACGTTATTATGATTTCCTACAGGTCAAGACAGCCGACAAAGCCTACATCACCCATACCTCCGACAGCCTGATACTTAGTGTCATCGACTATGCTGCCTCGCACCGCCGTGACCTCAATTATCCGGAAGCTCTGTATTACGGTGGCCGTGTCTACAGCGACATTGGCGATTACCCTACAGCGCTACGCTATTTCCAGCAAGCCCTTGACGAGATGCCAGAAAGTGATGACAGAAAGACGCTCGAATTTAAAGCTAATCTTCTGAGTCAGACAGCCGGGTTACTAAATGATCTCAGATTATATGGTCATGCCATATCATATATTGAGAAGAGCATAGTTATAGATTCGCTTTTGAATGATTCCGTAGGTATGATGTATGACTTAGGACAGCTGGGGGGAGTTTATAGGCGTGCCAGGAATTATGATAAAGCTGAGATTAATTTCAAAATGGCTTATGGTATAGCTGCTAAGCTATCTCACCAGAACCGTTATACATATTTAGCTCAGATTGGAGGAATTAAGTATCATCAGGGCAAACTGGATTCCGTACTATTTTTTCTTCGTCCGGGTCTTAAATACCTTCATACGATTGATACTATTTATGTGATGACTTGTGCTGCTAGAACCTATCTGAAACTTGATGTCCTTGATACAGCTTTGGCCTATGCTAAAACACTGATATGGAGTAAAGATTCTTATAATAAAGGTATAGGATATGAAGTGATAATGAATGAAAAACTTATAAAGTTTATTCCTGAAGATTCGTTATCTGTTTATCTTGCTGGGCACAGGGATCTTATAGAGAAAGAACTGGAACACAATGAATCTAGAGACGCTCTAATACAGAATTCGGTATATAATTATCATATACATGAAAGAGCTCGTATAAAATCAGAGATTGTAAAGAACAGACTTCAGAAGGTCGTGTTACTAGTAATTATCTCTGTCGCAGGTTTAATAATTCTACTTCTCTACCAGAAAAACAGAAATAAAAAGAATCTTTTGCGTCTTCGTGAGGCTCTTGATAAACTCAGTGCCTTACGTTGGTCTCTTCATTATGACACCGCGACTAACTTTAATACTGACACAGACCGTAAACAGGTCACAGAGATGTCACCGGTGACAGATGAGCCTGAGAAGCCATCACACGGTTTTGAAGTTATGATAGCCTCAGGAGACTTGTCTGAAACTGAGCAGCTGAAATTGCTGAAGGACCAGTTGCGTACCGAACTCATATCATTAGCTTCTGAGAGCACTCCTTCCATTTCCGTGTCATCTGCCATATTATCCTCTTCTGCCTATGCCGAACTTCAGGAATATCTTGAGCGCGATATGCCTGTTCCTGAGACTTCATTACTTTGGAAACAACTTGAAGATGCTATATCTGGTGCTTCGGAACATTTCAGATATCGTATAAATCTTCTTACTGGGGGTAAATTGAAAGCAGGAGACGACCATACGATAATGCTGCTGAAGTGCGGTTTTACTCCGACTCAGATTTCAAAACTACTCGGCAGAGCGAAAAGTTCCATAGGCTCCAAGCGTGAGAGCCTGTCTTTAAAGCTGTTTGGAGAAAAATTGAGCCTGAGAACGGTAGATAAGTTAATACGGTTATTATAAGTTAATTATACCCTAAAAAATAAGTACGGTTTTTGTACGGTTTCAAAACCGTACAAAAACCGTACTTATTTTTTAGGCCCCTCCACATTAGTCAACTTATATTTGCGGAAATTTTTTTAAACACTTTCATCATGGATAAAAAACTCATACCTCTCTTAATTTTCCTTCTTTTTCTTTTTCTGCCAGTAAAAGCAGATATAACAAATCCTGTATGCTGTGTTGTGACTCTTACTCAGAACGCCAATCCAGATTCAGGAGAGAGAAATGAAAAAGACTCTCGTCACTATCGAAGATTACCCTCACGTTCCATTGAATGTACAATCAGTACAACAGATGGTGTAATCATTCCCGGAGTAGATACCTCTGATATACTTTCCTATGAAATCTATGATGTAGAGGGTATATGTATAGGCATATTTTCAGATGCTGATGATTTTGTATCCTATCTCTTCTCTCAGAATGGTAGCTTTGAAGTCAGATTCACTACTGATGAGTATATCTTCCTCGGATATATTGATATATAATAAAGTTCATTGAACTATTATTAAGTTTGGTTATACAAGTCTAATCTAATTAATTATGAAAGAGAAAAGTTTATTGCTTTGGCTATTTCTGTGTTGTCTGTTCTCAACGACAATACAAGGACAGAATTTTATTGTGACCCAAAGGGATGCTCTGGAAGCAGCCCAGAGAGAATTTCAGGGTAAGGATGTGGATTACTATCTTATGGGCAAGAGCTCTACTTTGTCTGTGTGGACAATCTTTGTTGATGCTGAACCTATGAAAGGTTGGGAACACGACTGTTATGTGCTGAGTATTCCCAAAACTACTTCTGGCCCTATGAGTGATTTAAAAGTCACCCAAAAAATACGATATAAACTTCCTCCAGCAGGAGAGTTTGTTCCCCTTGCTGTAAAGAACCGTTATGGTAGTAATGCTGAGGCTAAACCAATAGTAGCTAAGAGTAATGCTGCCAATCCCGTTGCAACAAGAACTTATGCACTGATTCTTAGCGGTGGTGTTAATAAATTGTGTAATAACGAACGCTATTGGAATGACTGTTCTTTTATCTATAAGACTCTTGTAAATAGATATGGCATTCCTAAATCTAACATCTATCCTTTAATGGCTGACGGTAATGATCCGGCAGAGGATATGTTAACCGTTACAGGCGGTTTTAAATCACAGCCTCTTGACCTTGACGGTGACAATGTGGCTGATATAAAACTTGCTGCTACTAAAACAAACATTAGTTCTACGCTCAATACCCTTAAGAGTAAAATAAGTAAGGACGATCATCTGTTCATTTTTGTTATTGATCATGGTGGTACTGATGACTTTAAAACAACTTCATATATAAACCTCTGGGGTAATGAGAAACTTTATGATTATGATCTGGCGGATATGTTGACACCTTTCTGTCAGAAATATGCTAATGTCAATGTTGTACTTGGTCAGTGCTATTCTGGTGGCTTTAAAGACAATTTGACTAAAATTGGTTGTGTGGTAGCTGCCGCATCGGCTGGAAATGAACCTTCATGGAGCTGTTATGATATTCCCTATGACGAATTTGTGTATCACTGGACATGTGCGGTTAACGGTGCAGACCATAAAATGAATAAGGTAGATGCTGATACAGATTCCAATGGTAAAGTTACTATGGAAGAGGCTTTTGCATACGCCAAATCACATGATAGAGTTAAGGCCGAGACTCCTCAGTATGTTTCTACTCCTCTGTCTGTGGGAGAAGACCTTGCTTTCACTTATCTTGCTCCTGCTATAGATTTGTATGTCAAGGCCGGTAGTGCTGATACCGGTAAGATGCCAGACAGAAACGATACTGTATTCTGGGATTCACCCTCTATATGGGTTAGAAATACACTTGACGGAGGACTGGAGCATGAAAACCCTGTGTATGATCCTATTAATAAAAGAGATGCTTTTGTCTATGTGCGTATATATAATCGTGGTAAGGCCGATTACAACGGAGAAACTATGGTGGCATCTGCCCGTCATTGGCTAAAAATATATTGGGGAGAGGCCTCTACAGCATTGAACTCAAGAGTGTGGAGAGGATATGAGACTTATGAGAATGATGGTCGCAACTGGGTTACAGGAGGTGGTCTGGAAGCCTTGGAACTCAATATGAATATACCTGCCGGTGAATCTGCTATTATTCCTGTAGGATGGCTACTCCCACAGATGATGGCGCAGCAGCCTGAGAAAAAATTCCATTTTTGCTTATTGGCTAAGATATTAGATAAATCATACGATGTAGACTATAAGGAAGGTGAACCGGATTATAATCTTATCTGGAACAATAATCATGCTCAAAGAAATGTGATGGTTATAAAGAAAGAGCAGACTGCTTCCAGTGTAGAGGTCTATGTACGTAATATTTATAGTACCGATGAAAATTATACTCTTGAACTGGTACCGCGCAAAAATACTGATGCCATTCTTTTCCAACAGGCTAATATTGAAATGAGTATGACTCCTAAGATATATGCAGCATGGCAAAAAGGAGGATTCAAAGGAGAGAATATTCTCAGGCTTACAGGAGATACACCTGCTGTACGTTTTCTGGCACCAGGAAATAAACTTAACGCTGTGTGTATGAAGGAGAAGGATTTTGATATAGTTTCCCTAAAATTCAATTTTACAAATCTGACTCTAAACAGCCGTAAATATACTTACGATCTGATTCAGCGTGATGCTTCGGGTAACATTGTCGGAGGCGAAACATTTATTATTGAATCACCTTCTGTGATTCTGTATCCGATTCAGATTTCTTCTGTGCCTGAAGATAATGGTGATTATCTTCTAACAACTAATACTGATGAAGATTCTCATTTAGAATGGACTAATGCTAATGGTGAGATTATAGGAGAGGAAAGTTATGTGACTGTGCATCCAGCTATTAATAATGATACTTATAGCGTGAAAGTTCTCACTGCTGATGGAGAGTTAGGGACAGCAGATATTTCTCTTGCAGGAGAATACGGTTTAAAGAATATTACAGTTCATTCAGATAGTGAAATTCTTGAGATAGTTTTAATGTGTGAATCTCCTGAACAAGCTAATCTGTCACTGATAAGACTAAGTGACGGTTCAGTTATTACTGAAAATAATATAGCAAGCGGTCAGACAAATTTTACTATGGAATGTAAAGATTTACGTTCAGGCTTTTATACAGTCGTATATAAAGTTAATGGTAAAGTTATAGATCAGAAAAAGATTTCAATATGATAAATATTAACGGAGGATTATATTATTTTGTAGCTTCAACAATATTATACTCCTCCGTTAAAAAAGATTTCAATATGAGGAACTTTGTCTCAGTTTTAATTTTTCTTGTCCTGAGCGTATGTATGCCAGGATTACCCTTGTTCGGAAGTGAAGACAATAAGGGTACTGTGATAGAAGGCGATGAGTCTTATATAGGGCAGGCTGTATCCAGACTGGCTGTTAAAGCCGGAATGCTGGATATTCCGTTGATGGAGAATATCAACATTCTACGCCGCAGTGTCAATAATTCCGCAAGGATACCGGAAACCTACGACATACATGTCACAGAGCCCGGTGAGCTGTCACAGTGGCTTGAACCGATGCTGATGCAGACGGATTCGGTTGCCATTCACGGTCCCATTGGCGATGAGGATTTTAGCACACTCTGGCAGGCCACATTCTACGGCAACCTTGAGGTTATAAATCTGGAGGAGGCCTCTGTTGAGGGTGGAACCATACCGCAGTATGCCTTTATCAATATTGATGAACAGTTTACCGCAGAAGGTTTTATATGCACACTGCTCAGGCGTGTCATTCTTCCGGCCGATATTACAGCGATTGAGGATTTTGCCTTTGCATGGTCCATTCTTCTTGAGGAGATTAACTTTCCCACCGGACTTCAATCTCTTGGGACAGAGTGTTTCAGCTTTTGTCAGTCGTTGCATGGTGACCTTGTGTTCGCTGAGGGTATAGAACGTATTGGTAACGGTTGTTTTTCATACTGTCTTAGCCTCAATAACTGTGTGGAATTCCCATCGACACTGAAGAGCATAGGAACTGATACCTTTTATGACACGCCTCTGAAGGCAGTTAGTTTTCAGGAAGGTCTTGAGAGTATAGGCCACCGTGCTTTTGAACAGTGCTCTCTTGTCGAGGTACTTCTTCCCCAGAGCTGTAGCCGGATAGGAGACAAGGCCTTTGCCTTCAACCGTTATCTGAAACGGGCGCAGCTTCCGGAACAGTTAGAGGAAATTCCGGAACGACTGTTCTATGTCGACAACGCCCTGCAGGAAATCACGCTACCTACGGCACTGAAATATGTCGGCCCTTACGCACTTAGTGGCTGTGCAATACGTGAGCTTCATTTTCCGGAAGGCTTCGAGATACTGGAATATAACGCTCTTGAAGGCTGTGCAGAGCTTGAGGAAGTGCATTTCCCTTCCACGTTCACTTATGTCGGCACACAGAGCTGTGCGTGGCTGAGCTCACTGCGTTGCCTATACTGTGCAGCCACGTTGCCACCCTTCTGCGAGGCAGTAAGAGACAGTGAATTCACACCTTTCGGACTTTACGATAGTGGTCAGGGTACTTCACGTGATATACCAGTATATGTGCCTGTGGGTACAACAGAACTCTACCGCAGTACATGGGGCTGGGACTATTTCACGAACTTTGTCGAAAGCGCCGACCTTCCTGGTAGTGGTGTTGGTATTACAAGGGTCAGGGTAGATTCATCACACGATGCACCCCTCTATGACCTCTTTGGAAATAGGGTACATGCCCCTGTCAGAGGGCAGATATATATCTGTAATGGTCAGAAAATACTTTGGGATAACTGGTAAGCATATCATAATACTATCTTCCATAGCCACGCGCCCATAAAGGAACGACACAGAACTGGGCTCGCTTTGCTCGTGCGAGGTGCCCAGCGAGCAAAGCGAGCCCAGTTCTGTGTCGTTCCCATTCTCACATATAAAGAATTAAGAAAATCTTATTTATATCTTCACTTTTAAATAAATCCGCGTAGGGGGTCAAAATCGAGGCCTTCGATAGCAAAGAGACGTTGGAGCAGGCCGGAGGCAGCCATATCGCGGGCGGGAAGATGATGCAGGCGCCCGTTGTCGACGAGGGCTATGGTATCGCAGATATTCAGGGCTATGTCAAGTTCGTGGGTTGAGAAAATGATGCATTTGTTTTTATCGTGTGCGAGCCGGCGCAGTAGGGTAGCCAGTTGATAACGGTTCGGCATATCGAGGAAGGAAGTGGGTTCGTCAAGGAGTAAGTTGGCGGTATCTTGTGCGAGCGCACGTGCTATCATAACGCGCTGACATTCGCCGTCGCTCATGGTCTGCATATAACGGTTGGCGTAATCCTGCATACTAGTGCTGCGTAGGGCTTCGGCTACTATTGCATGGTCTGTAGGATGAAGATGTCCGCTCCAGCCTGTGTAGGGTGCGCGTCCCATACCTACGACATCTGCACAGGTAAGGCCCGGTATACGTGTACGCTCGGTAGTGACAAAAGCGAGACGGCGTGCCATCTCGGTGCCACTTAATGCCTTGGTGTCAGTACCGTCTATAGATACGGTACCTGTATAATTTACATTAAGTCGTGCTATGGCTCGCAACATAGTTGACTTACCTGTACCGTTGCGACCAAGTAAAGCTGTCAGACAACCATCGGAGAAATCAGCATCAACATGACTGAGAAGTTCACGCTGTCCAAAACCTATGGTAAAATCGCGAAGGGTTATCATAATTCTTGATTCTTGTGTTTTAGCTTCGCCGTAGCACTATCCATACTACGACAGGAATACCTAACAGAGCCGTAATAGCATTTATGGGGAGTACGAAAGCTTTAGATATTATATCGCATATAAGCAAGACGGCTGCACCTGTAAGCACAGTGGCTGGTATAAGTACTCTATGGTCAGACGAACTGAACAACATACGCGCCACGTGAGGCATAGCGAGTCCGATGAAACCTATGGGTCCGCAATAGGCTGTGACTGTACCGGCCAGCAGAGTGGTAGAGGCAAAAATCAGTGTCCGTGACTTACGGAGATTGAGACCCATAGTGCGTGCGTACTCCTCACCGAAAAGTAATAGATTGAGTGGTTTTACAGTAGCCACAGCCAATATCAGACCGGCTATCACAGCAGGTACCAGTATCAGAAGTTGGTCTGAGGTTACTTCGCCGAGAGAACCCATAGTCCATATCACGTAGGCTTTGAGAGCGTCGTCCTTACTTAGATACTGCAATATCTGGACTACAGCACTTACACCTGATGACAGCATCATACCTAATACCAAAAGTGCCAGTATATCTCTGAGACGTGCGGCAGCAACAGCCATGAGTATCAGCACAGCTGCCGAACCTATCCATGCTGCACCGGCTATACCGAAACCTAAGGTCCATGCTGAGGCACCAAAGAGCGGTGCCCCGAGTAAAAATAAAGCTACTCCTAATCCGGCTCCGGAGCTAATACCGAGTACGTAGGGACCTGCCAGTGGGTTACGGAACAGGGTTTGCATCTGTAAGCCACTGACACCCAAAGCAGCTCCAGCCATTACGGCTACTATGGCCTTCACAAGACGTATGCCAAGCACTATGGCGGCTGTGGCACGCGGACAGTCGCCTCCGGTCAATGCGCTCCACACCTGTCGTAAAGGCAGGTTGACATCACCTACACATAGGTCAAGGGCAAATAGCAGCACGCACATCGCCGACATGATGATAAACAGTAATGTGCGTCTTGTCTGAATCCGAGAGCTTGAGGTAATCATTTGTCAGGTAAGCGTAAATAATATACAAAATCCTCGTCAACCAGTTCGGGGTGAAGTATCTTCACAAGGTCACGCAGCACAATATCAGGATGTACGACCCCGGACTCATAATAATCATTACCTCCGCCGGAAGTATAACGCAAGGTGTTATTGTAGACTTCGCCCTTGGCTACCGGAGGTGTGGAAGCCAGACGTGGATAAAGGCGGCGCAGTTCGTCGAGGGTGGATATCGAACCGATATTTATCCATTTGTCGGCACCATCAAGTAATAAATAGGCTTCTTCACTGCCCACAGGTGCTGAGGCATTGGTGGTATTACGTGGACCGGCATATTCACCGCCCGCATCATGGATAAGTTGTACAGCATAACTGCCTTCAGGCGGTAACATCCATGCATCAGCATAAGGTGCATTGAGCATCACTTTAGGCCGTGTGGGAGTGGTTAAGGCTTTGGCGGCTATATCTTGGTAACGTGTCGGAATCGGTGCGAATGCTGAATCACCGCGTGTGCGGCAACCCATTGCTTCCGCTACAGCTATCATCCATTCGGCTTTTCCGAGCGGTGACTCTTCGAGGTAATCACCCACATAAAGATAGGGTATACCTAATTGGCGCAGACGTGGCACCATGCTGCTCGAACCGTTAATACCGTACAGCAGCACAAGGTCAGGGTCAAGAGCTGTCAGGCGTTCATAATTGACATTGCCTTCGTAGCCAATATCGGATATGTCGTCAAGACGACTGCGTACACGTTCACTGTTGATATAGGCAGTGCCGGCTGCTCCAACCAGAGTGCTGTCAGCACCTATGGCCTCAAGCATAGCGATATGGGTAGATGACATGGCTACTACTCGCTGTGGCGGAGCTTTCAGCACCTGACCGTCGAAACCTTCCGGCGCCTGTTCACCGTCACGGCACACGAACAACCGTTCGCTGACATCACCAGCACCCTGCCAGGGACTGGTGACAGTAATTATGACACTCTTCGCATCGGCACAGCTGTCAATAGTGAAATGGGTGGCATACTCAGGAGTGTAAGCACGGAGATTCCATGCAGAGGTGTCACCTTTGTTACTATTCCCGTGACATCCGTTTATCAGTAGCAAGACGAATGTTAAGGCTATATAATAAACAATACGTGCAGACATGGTATTTAGGGAGAATAAAGCAGTTAATATCATCTGCAAAATTATTTAAAAACCTTATAATCGCCAAATAGTGACTATTTTTAAGTAATTTTGCACTATGATTTCAACCTTGCAAGATAACGAACCAGTAGCCTTACCGAGGCCGATGCCCGAGCGTCTTACTCTGCGTAAAGCGGAAAAATTGCGTCATAAAAGTTTGGTAGACGCTCTTTTCCGTGACGGAGGCTCCGTATACGTGTATCCTCTGCGTCTTGTGTGGCGAATAATGACGGCTGAGACACTCGAAGCATCGTTTCGTAATGGTGTGCCGCCGCATATAGGGCCATTGCAGATGCTTATCACTATACCGAAGAAGAAGCGTCGTCGTGCCGTAGACCGTGTGCTGATGCGCCGTCGTGTGCGTGAGGCTTATCGTCTGGGACGTGAGCCTATACGTGCTTGGCTGGCTGAACACCCGGAGTGCCGCTCGTTGCAGATGGGTTTTATCTATCTCGCTGATAAAAATTTGGATTATAAAACCATATCGCGCAAAATGGAGTTATTACTTCAGAAGATGTTGACGGCTGCTTCGCAGCAGACGTCTGGCGCGAATGAATCTCAACAGTTATGATACATCGTGCTCTAACCTTCCTGCTGGTGTTGCCTATACGCTTCTATCAGCTGTGCATATCACCCATGCTGCCTGCTGCCTGTCGCTATCAGCCCACCTGCAGTCAGTATGCTATCGAAGCCCTTCGCCGTCATGGTCCCTTCAAGGGTCTATGGCTGGCTTTGCGCCGTATATCACGCTGTCATCCTTGGGGCGGTAGCGGATATGACCCGGTTCCGTAAGGATTACAGTTAAAATCAATATTTATGCTCCTGCTCGATATACATACCCATCATCCCGCACCACAGCCTCAGGCTGTCATTAGTGTTTCGCCTCGTGATTTCAGTCCTGTCGAGGGTCAGCTTTACTCAGTAGGACTTCATCCTTGGGATGGAGAGCCTTCGCCTGAAGACCTGGCTTTGCTTGATGAGGTTGCAGCACATCAACAGGTAGTGGCTATAGGGGAATGTGGTGTTGACCCATTGAAAGGTGGGCCCATGTTTCGGCAACTGTTGACCTTCCGTCATCATGTCGAGCTCTCTGAAGAGTTGCATAAACCGTTGATTATACATGAAGTCAAAGCTCATGACATAATTACTGGGTTGCATCGAGATTTAGCACCTGTGATGCCTTGGGCTATACACGGATTTCGAGGTAAACCTACGGTTGCTGAAATGCTGCTTAAAGCTGGTCTGTGGCTGTCATTTGGTGAGCGTTTTAATCCTGAAGCACTTGCATTAGTGCCACAAGATAGATTGCTTGCCGAGACAGACGAGGCTCCCGTAGAAATAACCGAAGTTATAGCTGCTCTGTCACAGGCTGTCGGTACAGAACTAACTGAGACTATTGCAGCATCAACAGCGGCTTTCCTCAATATTTCTTAAATTTAAAATTAGACTGAAAACTATGAAAACCACACTTATCACATTAGCTTTATCATTTTTATCGTTTGCTGGCTTCGCACAAGTGCCAGTGACGCTTCCTGACTCTGTGTTAGTACCAGCTACGGCGGACTTTACGACTATGCCGCAGTCAATAGAGCCTAAGGTGCTTCCTGACTCTGTGTTAGTACCAGCTACGGCGGACTTTACAACTATGCCGCAGTCAATAGACGGTTACAAGACCATTGAACATAAAGGCTTCAGCTGTGAAGTGCCTTATGGCGCTGAAACTTCAATGCCCCAGGGGCTTAAAGCCGCGTATCCTGACGGTAGTTTTGCCACTATGTTGACTGTTGAAGAGGGCAGAGGTTACAATCAGAAGCGAGCTCTTGCTATATGTCGGGATACTGCCCGTACTTTACAGATGAATGATACCAAAGTAAGCCAAGTCAAGATAAATGGAATGAACGGAGCTATGGCTACCGGAGAATTGGAAAAACTGCATGTCACACTGGTTGTGCTGCCTTATAAAGACTCTCAGTTGACTTGTCTGATGCTTAATTCGGACGTCCGTTCAGAATGGGCAGATAATGTATTGCGCACCCTAAAGCACAACTAAGTTGTAGACTTGGCGAGAATTGACTACTTTTGCAGTCATAAATCGTTCAGGATACATGTACTTACGATATCTACTCACCATAACAGCCGTATTTATGTGCATGGCTCAGAGCAGTGCCCTGACTTTGGAGCCTATAAAATATGGTGATTTTTCTAATTGGGTGACACGTGACATAACCGAATCGAAGCTTATAGGAGGTAATCATAAGACTGTTTACGAAATAGCTCCGACACGTAAGATAATAGGTAACGAACCTTATGTCAATCAGGGTGGCTCTCCCTGGGCTACCAGTAATGTCTATGCCAAAGTATCTGGTGTGGTCAAGGCTTCGAATACGGTGAGTCCGGTAGAAGTTAACGGTAATGTTATGGCTTGTTGCCGAACTAAGATGGAGCAAGTAAAGGTACTTGGCTTGGTTAATATGGACGTCATGGTAGCTGGTTCCATATTTCTCGGCCGTATCTTCGAACCGATAACCTCGACTAAAGGCCCTTTCAAGAAAATGGAAATGGGTGTTCCTTATACCAAACGTCCTGTAGCACTGGTGTTCGACTACAAAGTTGATATGCCCGCTACAGACTCGCGTGTGCGCTCTACTGGTCTCGGACCTAAAAAGACTCTGGCTGGGCGTGACAATGCTGAGGTGTATTGTCTGTTGCAACGTCGTTGGGAGGATGCCGATGGCAACCTCTATGCCCATAGAGTAGGTACGGCTCGCGAACGCTACTCAAAGAGTGTACCTCTGACGCGTGGTCATCGTCTGGATATACATTACGGTGACATAACGCATCAACCTTGGTATAAACCATGGATGGGGCTGCTGGACGGCGACAAGGCTTATTACGCACGTAATTCAAAGGGACGCCTTGTGCCAGTGCATGAAGTAGGGTGGGCTCCGGCTGATGCACAGCCTACACATGTGCTTGTCATGGCTTCGTCCACTTGTGGCGAGCCTTTTGTAGGCACTGAGGGAATAGCCCTATATGTCGATAACATGGCGTTCGGTTTCTAAACCATATAGCCGGATAAGTGTCAATATAATCGTCGGCTGAGGCCGGCTCCAAACCTGTCAAATATCAAAACGGATATAATGAAAATCGCGATAATAGGATATGGCCGTATGGGTCATGCCGTTGAAGAGGTGGCCCGTGAGCGTGGCCATAGTATAGTGTGTACAATAGACAATCATAACACCGACATGCTTGAGTCTGACTCTTTCCGCAGTGCTGATGTGGCAATAGAGTTTTCGCAGCCTAAGGTAGCTCTTTCCAATATATTGGCTTCATTTACAGCCGGTGTGCCGGTTGTATGCGGTACCACTGGTTGGCTCGAATCAATGCCTTCGGTACGTATGATGTGTGACAAAGGTTTGGGCACATTATTGTGGTCATCTAATTTCTCGATAGGGGTCAATGTCTTCAAGGCGGTCAATCGCTATATGGCCCGTCTGTTTGACAAGTTTCCTCAGTATTCATGCAGTATGGAAGAGGTGCATCACGTTCACAAACTCGACCATCCTTCTGGCACTGCTATAACTCTTGCTGAGACAATAGTTGGCGAAGTAGGACGTCTTGACGGGTGGCAAGAACCTGATGAGGCAGGCGTAGTGAACGCCGGTCAGTTGCCCATAGGTCATCGTCGTGAAGGTGAGGTGCCTGGTATACATACCGTTACATGGGATTCGGAGGCCGACACGCTGACTTTTACCCATTCGGCCAAAAGTCGTCGTGGTTTCGCTCTTGGTGCCGTGCTGGCTGCCGAGTGGCTTAAAGACCGTAAGCCGGGGCTTTATACTATCGACGACATGCTTGGATTCTGACGCGGACGCAAATTCTACAAAACTTGACATCATTATGGACCCAAATTTAAAATCTAACATAGAGAAAGATTCTTTTTTAACTGACTTGCAGGGCCGAGTCTCCAAGGTCAAGACTACTCGCTGGCTAAGGTTCGCCTTAGTGAGTGCGTTGTTGTTTCTGTGGGTATTCTGGATGGGTAATCCGTGGCTTGCGTTGCTGTGGTTCCTGCTCATTGATATTTACATCACCGGTTATATCCCCTGGACTTGGTGGAAAAATACAAAGGGCCCTACTCGTACCTTAATGGGTTGGGTAGATGCTGTCATATATGCCTTGATACTGGTGTATCTGATTTTTGCTTTTATCGGACAGAATTATAAGATACCGTCATCAAGTCTTGAGAAATCACTGCTGGTAGGTGACTATCTATGGGTAAATAAGACTATCTACGGTCCACGTGTACCCATGACTCCTCTTCATTTCCCTCTTGCACAGCACACAATACCGCTGTTAAATGTAAAGAGTTATATTGATAAGCCTCAAATTGAATATCACCGTTTACCTGGTCTGCGTCAGATAGAACGTGGTGACATTGTAGTGTTCAACTTCCCACAGGGTGATACCGTAACGGTGAAGATACAGAATCCGGATTATTATCAGATATGCTATGAACTCCGCAACAACGGTATCGAAGACCCCAAAGCATATATAAAAGCTCATCCTGAGATATTCGGTGAGTTGGTATGGCGACCTGTTGACCGACGCGAGAATTATGTAAAGCGTGCGGTAGGTCTGCCCGGTGACCGTTTGGCTATACGTGACGACGTGATTTATATCAATGGCGAACCTATGACCCCACCTGACAATGTACAGTTCAATTATATAGTACCTGTATCAGGCCGGATTTCAGATGAGAAATGGAGTGAGATAGGTGTACGCCGTGATGACCATGGTTCTGGCCCGGCTTTGAACCAATATACCGGAAGGTCTTATTATAATGTCCCTCTTACTGCTGCCATGAAAGCTGAGGTTGAGAAATGGCCCGAAGTAACAGGACACCTTGTCAAAGAGTCTGATAGTGGCATGTATGACATGGGTGCTGGGGTGTTCCCCTTAGACGCCGGTTACGGTTGGACGCGTCCGAATATGGGTGAATTCTGGATTCCTCAGCGTGGTGTGACTTTGCATCTGACACCTGAGAATTATGCTATCTACGAACGTGCCATACGCACTTACGAGGGCAATGACCTACGAATAGACCCAAATGGAACCATATATATCAATGGTAAACCGGAGGAATACTATACTTTCAAGTATGACTATTATTGGATGATGGGTGATAACCGTGATCGTTCGGCTGACTCGCGTTACTGGGGGTTTGTGCCTGAAGACCATATAGTGGGTTCACCGATGTTCGTTATAGTCTCTCTTGATGAGGAAAAGGGCCTGTTTGATGGTAAGATACGTACAGACCGTATATTGCGTGACGCAAATCCTGACAAGAGTAAGACAGAAAAGTCATGGAGCACGCTGGGTCAAGGTAATGAATAACGTAGGCTTTCTTCGGTATTGATAATGTCATCTTTACATTCGCAGACTGTCACAACTGCTTTGCCGTGTGTGCCTTATTTAGCTACCCAGCAATGGTATGCTGAATGGCTACGCCTACGTCTTCAGGGTTGTGGCGAGAGTGAAGCACGTGCAGGAGCTTCGGCTGCCTGTGGGCTTCGTGCGCGTGATTTCACCCACTGCGAGCTGCCTTCTGCTGAAAGTAAAATCCGCCTCAGTGTGGCTGTCGAGGGTGGCGGCAACGTGTTGAAGCGCCTTCCACCGGAGAGTGTGTCTCTATCCGGTCATGGGCGCTGGCCATCGGTGCATCTTGGTGCCCTGAATGCGGTATATGGCCGTAGTGCCTACTTTGACCATCTGCATGACCGCCTCACTGCTGCTTATACTGATGTTGAGGGACGTCCACTTTCTGCACTTTGCGACCGTCTGCATGATGTACAAATAGCCCTGGCTATTCCGCAGGGTATGTTGCAGTACCTTTCAGCTCTTCCTTCTGAACAGGAAGCTCATCTGCGGAATATATGTGCTGATTACGCTCATGCTTATCGTGCTGAGTTACCCTTTCTTGACCTTCTCATGCACTATGGGCCAGACGCAATATTCGTTCTTCTTTCCACGTTTTATTCACAAGTTGATGCAACGTGAAAGCTTTACGGTAAGCTTAATTAGATTGTTATAGTTACCCCTCCAGGAGTTTCTAAATAGTTGGGAAATCGGTAATTGGTATTTTATGCGTAAACTTCTCTCCATATTTATGTTTTTGTTAGTTTTCGGGGCCATGGCTCGGAAGACTGACCCTCCTGTTTTACCGGTACCACCTGCATCTCCAGGTGTGAAGGTGACAGCCTATAAGGGCTTTTATAGGTTTGTAGATGAATACGGCGATTCTGTCCGTATGACTGTATTTAAAGATGTGGTAGTCTACCCGCCTTTGAAATTCAAAAATAAGAAACAGGAAGAATTTTACTGGCGCACTGTGCGCGATGTACGCAAGACATTACCATACGCTAAGTTGGCCTTCTCCACTCTATGTGAGACTTACGAATACATACAGACTATTCCTGATAAGAAGACACGTGAGAAACATCTCAAGAAATTGGAGAGTGACATTTTCGACCAATATAAACCTGTAGTCAAGAATATGACTAAAAATCAGGGTAAAATATTGCTTAAGCTCATCAACCGCGAGACCGACCAATCGTCATTCAATATTGTCAAAGCTTTCTTAGGGTCTTTCCGAGCAGGTTTCTGGCAGACTTTTGGCCGCTTCTTCGGTATGAACATGAAAGCTGGTTTTCACCCTGAAAAGAATGAAGAAGATGCCATAATAGACCGTGTCGCCACTCTTATAGAGCAAGGTGCGTTGTGATGCTATCCTTTCTTTTAAATTTAAATTTTAAATTCTAAATGGCTTTAATATTAGACAGCGGTATAATCGTAGTCAAAAACATAATGGGTGCGTATGCTCTTGGTGATACCGGCGAACGTGATGCCCGTCTGCTTCTATGGGAATGTGCTACCGGTCGGCCAGCCGTAGAATGTGCTCACGAAATCTGTCCTCGTCCTGCCACACGCGCTGCTTTAGCTGTACGTGCTTTCTCTACTGACCACACACATTATATTTATCCAGCGTGTGATATTTGTGCCCGACGTACTGAAATGCTTTACGTCAACGGTCCACTTGTGCCTGTTGATGACTGATTACCTTCTGTAGTTCATACCTTCCCTATAACTTGATTATTATTTATAATGAGTAATATAACAGACGTTTTTAATTTTGGTGGTATTCTCCTCGGAGCAGCTACTTTCATAATAATAGGTGTTTTTCATCCATTGGTAATAAAAGGAGAATATTATCTTGGTCAGAAGACGTGCCGCATTTATTTCACACTTGCTGGTATCGTGACTCTCGTACTTTCACTTCTCGTCCAGTCCCTTTTCCTCTCGGCTCTCTTAGGCGTAACAGCCTTCAGCTGTTTCTGGAGCATAAAAGAAGTCATCGAGCAGGAAGAAAGAGTTCGGAAAGGTTGGTTTCCAGCCAATCCTAATCGCAAACCGAAAGCTTGATAAAGCTACTTAGATAAAAAATTGCCTTATCCTGTACGAAACAGGATAAGGCAATTTTTTATCTAAGTATGACAGATACCTTAGTGTCTTATCAGAGAATTTTTATTTTACAAGTACGCGTTCTACAACAGAACTGGTGGCATCGGCGGCTTTGATGATATACAGACCGGGAAGAAGCTGTGAAGTAGTGTTGACACGGCGACCTGTAAGATCATAAACCTCAACTGTAGGATTCTCGAAGCCACGCACACTGATTGTACCGTTTATCACACGTACAGCCTTGGTAGCCTCAGTGATAGTGTTCACACCTACATTGTTTTCAACGGTGTAGGTAAGAACTACTTCCTGATTATAGTTGTCTACTACACGATTGCCTTCTGCATCAAATGCGAAAAGTGTCTTCTGTGGAATAACTATAGTATAGATACCATTAGTGTTTATCTCCTCTTCGAATGTTAGGATACATTCAGTGCCCTCAATGTAAAGGAATGCTGTGGTAACAGCTTCGCCGTTTTCATTCATTACCGGAAGTTCCTCGACATCAGACTCTACATCTGTAGTCCATGAAGTAGATACATATTCGAGAAGAGCTACGACTGAGCCATTTTCAGGATCTGCACCGTAGAATTCGACAGGTTCTGATTCCACTACGTTGTAGACTAGAGTTGTCTCTTTGATTTCAGTGCCGTAGACAGGCATCATATCGCCGTTGATAGCATACAGAGCGCCGCTGGGTATAGTGATTGTATATGTGCCGGGAGTAGTAATGGCCTTTGAGAGTTTCAGTACATAGCCTGAAGGCATGTTACGGACAGTGGCAGTCTCTTCCATGGTCTCGCCATCTTGATTGACAATACTTGCCTTAACACCTGATTTCCACTCGATACCAAACACCGGGTCGCCACCGCTGAGTTCGACTGAAACTTGGCTGAGTTTTGTCATGCTACTTCCACTGGCTGGAGTAGTGTACTCAAGTACAACAGGCTCCATAGGCTCAACTGTATATGTCAGACTGAATGCATCGTTTTCGGTACCTTCAATCGGGGGTAAAGGCCATTCCATGTTTTCCCAGTCGGGGGTATAGAAGGCTCCGGCAGGCACTTCGATAGTATATGTACCTGCTTCAGTTATAGTAGATGATAGACGCAGGAGATAACCGTTCTTGCTATCAGCACCTTTTACGTATGTAACCTGATTACCGGCCTCGTCATATACGGGAGCTTCAAGACCGTTCTGCCATTCAACGCCCTCTTGTGCTACGCCATCGAGTTGAAGCACGACCTGTTTGAGTTGGCATACTACGCTACCATCAGCAGGACTGACTGAAGCGACTGTAAGTTTGTCATAAGCTTGCGCTGACGCTGTGGCACCTGTCAGCAGCATAACGATACCGGCATAGCGGAATAAGTTTGAGTAGCTGTTTGTCATTATGTTACGTATTAATTATGGAAAAATAAATGGATATTTCGTCAACAAAACTACACAAAAATTAACTAATCTACAAATTCAAATTAAATTTAATGGAAAAATTAGTGTTTGCTTTGGGAAAATTTTATTTAAATATGGAATTTGTATAATTGACTAGAAAATCATTATCTTTGCGCTGTTAAGATACTCTTGGAATTTATTTCAAGTGGGTTAATAACCTTGGCAAATATGAAATTCAACCTCATTCACCATAACATAGCTCACATTTCATTATGACCAAACATCTACTACTTTTTTCTCTTCTGATTACAGGAGTAACTGTGGCTGAAGGTGCCGTTACGTTACCTTCCTATTCTTATCAAGAGGATTTCGGAACAAATCTACCTGACGGTGAAGTTTTACCAGAAGGATGGGTATCTTACGGTATCGGCGAGACTGTTGGTTCAGCCTTCCAAGATTATTTCGGTACTGACGGTGAAGGACCAGCTTATCGTGTATTCTCAATCGGAAGTACAAAAGCTGCTTGGAGTTGCTCAACCTTTAAATATGCTGCTACGGCTGACGAATGGCTTGTGACACCACCAATACATATTGGCTCAGATGCAGAGATATTACAATTAAAAGCTGTTTCGGCTGGAGCTTTTGCTACTAATCGTTATCGTGTATTAATTTCGGAGGAAGGGCAGGATCGTGATAGTTTCCGACCTACACCGTTACTTAATACCACTCTTACAGGCTGGGATACTGAAGTACGTTCAAAAGATTCATACATTGCTCTTAACGGTTATACAGGCAAAGATGTGTGTTTCGCTTTTGTCAATCGTAGTGAAGATGCAGGCTTGCTCGGTTTTACAGATATTGCTATAGCACCTTATATTGTTGAGGTGGCGAATCTAACTCCTTCAGTGCTTCCTGCAGGCTCAAATGTCGATATAGTGTTGAATGCTAACTTCCGTACACCTGTTGACGTGTCGGGACTGAAAGCTGAACTTACTTATAACGGTCATACAGTAACAACCCAATATGAACAGCCTATTAACATAAACGGTACACGTATAGCTGTTACGTTTGAAAATATAACTGTACCAGAGGGTGGTTTGACATATTCCGTGACGCTTACTCCTATGTTCGAAGGTGCCGAGCCAACTGTTGTTACCGGTGATATAGGTACGCCTGTTACTTCTTATCCTGCTGTAGCAGTTATTGAGGAATTTACAGGCACATGGTGTACTTATTGTCCACGAGGAGCTGCGTTTATGAATTATTATACTGACCATTATAATGGACTTGACGGAAAGATAAAAGCTGTCGGTATTGCTCTTCATACTACAGACGACCCAATGCTTATGGACAATGATTCCTATCTCACAGATGCATACGATATTTCTGGCGCTTCAGGTTATCCGTCAGCTTTCTTCAACCGTATGCAGTCTGGTGACCCATCAGATGAATACATTGTTAAGAATGTAGCTGCGACTCGTAGCAATTCCAAAATTACAATCGAAAGTGTGGATTATACGCAGGACGGTGAAATGACCGTTAATTACCAGATAGAGAATTCTTACTCAAAAAGCGATATGAATCAGCGTGTCGCTATAGTGATGATTGAGAATGATGTACGTGGCGATAGTCCTGCCTATAATCAGACCAACGGATTGGCAGGTGTGTCACAGGGTACTGTTGAGGCTACTTATGGTGCTGACCTTTGGCCTTACTTCCGGTTTTATTCCGAACATAAGAATATCATTCCTTACACAGAGATGGTATATAATCATGTGGCCCGTGGTATATGGCCAAATTATTACGGACAACTTCTCAACGACCCTTGTGAGGCAGAGATAGCTGTACATAAGACAATGTCTATCAGTATGCCTTCGCAGGTTTTGAATCCTACTAATACAGCTGTCATAGCTATGCTTCTTGATGGTGATACAGGTTATGTGCTCAGTGCTGATGAAATGGAGGCTGAACATTATAATACTTCTGGGGTCGGTACTGTAAGCCGTAACGATAACCTAATGTCTGTTATTGCTGGTATTCTTAATGCTGATGTTATTGGTGGGGGTAGGCTTGAAATATTTTCGGCTGATGGTACGCTACTCTTAAGTCGTACTCTGGTGGCTGGCCCTAATAGTATTGACCTCTCATCATTACGTGGTTTCACAATCCTACGTATTGTTAGTGCAGATGACCGTGCAACGGTATTGCGTCATATCTTCTGAAAACTCTATCGTGAGATGTAATATATTCAACTGACATAACTTACTGAAATGAAAAAATCGACATTTACCCGACTTCTTCCGGTCGTGTTTATGACCCTTCCTGGTGCTGTCGTTCCGGCAGTCGCCAATGTGCCTTTTCCGGTCGTGTTTATGACCCTTCCTGGTGCTGTCGTTCCGGCAGTCGCCAATGTGCCTTTTCCGGCTGTTGAGCGCCCTGAACGCAGTGCGCCTGAAGGTCTTGTTGCAACTGGTAGAAATCTTATGAAACGTTCACCCGGAACTGTGTTACGTGAGGCTGTTCCCCAGGGCCAAGTGTTGCAGGGTTATCAGGGTACAGATATTTATGGTGTTTCGTGTGGTGTATACCGTATAAATACTGACGCTGAATTGGAAATCAGATTTATCGATGAATATACAGCCAACGGATATGCACTCACTACAGGTTGGATGCGCGATAACCGTCTGTGTGTAATGGCAGAGCTATCGTTCTTTGATATAGCTGATTTACGTTTTCTCGAACTTGACCCTTATACAGGATACATATACGAAGACCGGGAAATTGATCTTTTTGACCCAGTAACTACTTTCCCAAATTATCTGCCTGCTTATTGGTCAAGTGCATACGACCCCGAGGCTGATAAAGTATATGGCTATACATCTTCAGAGAATGGTAGGGGCTATGCATTTTTCTCAGCTCCGGGCAATGATCCTGCAGCTACTGTCTGTGTGCGTACTCCTGATTATCGTGAGATATGTGTGTCGTTGGCGTTCAACACAGACGATGGCATGCTTTATGGCATTAACCGTAATGATGATTTTGTTCAGATAAATCCTGCCACCGGTGAGCAGACAGTTATCATGCCTACTGGCCTGCGTACCCGTTATGCTATAGCAGGAATGGTTTATCTGCCAGAAGCGAAGAAGTTTATTTTGGAAACACTCGAGGTGGATGAAACCTACGCTATAGCGGAAGTGGATCTTACTACAAAGACAGTTACTAAGCTCAGCTATTTCGACAATTTCGAACAGTTTCCATTCTTTTACCTGACAGATGCTGCAAACGACCCGGCTCCCATACGTGCTCCGGAGCTTGATGAAGTTAAATTTGACCATGCAGCCGGAACAGCCAAAATCTCCTATTTTATACCAACTGTATATTTTGCTGGTGGTACTGTCTCTGGCGATATGAAATGGTATGCACTTTTAGATGGTGAGGAATACTCCGAAGGTACTACAGTAGCTGGCGACATAGCGACTGTTGAATTTACTGATCTCAGACCGGGCAAACATGAGTTCAGTTTTTATGTAGAACAGGACGATAAGAAAAGTACGCTGAATCTTATGTCCCGCTTCGTAGGATATGATATTCCTAATACTCCTACAGACGTAACTCTTAGTGAAGACCGTATAGAGTGGACACCTGTGACTCGTTGTGTCAATAACGGTTATCTTGATGTAGCCTCGTTGGTTTATCATGTATATGTCAATGATGTGGAGATAGGTACTACCTCTGAGTCTTTCCTTGATTACACACTACCTGTAGATAAACCCTACGCTTTGTACGTCGCCACTGTGGTAGCTGATAATATGGGTTGTCTATCAGCACCAGGTCGTTCGGGAAGTATACGTGTCGGTGAGCCTTGGCAGCCTGATTTCGAAATTATTCCGACTCCCGCTGATGCATACGTGTTCTCAGTGTTCGATCTTAATCAGGATAAGGATTACTGGGAATACTATGAAGATGATGATAATCCGGGTACTGGTTATTTCGCAAGTCCACGTGGTAACGGTATAGCCTCTAACGACTGGCTTTTCTCACCACCAATGTTACTTGATGACGTTAATGTAACATACGAAATCAGCTATGAGATGGGTAACTTCTCCTCTTGGTATCCTGAGATGGAACTGGGTGTCTATCTGCATAGCGAACTCGACCTGAGAGTAGTGAGCAACACACTTCGTGAAAAGAGTGCTGTAAATAATACTAAGCAGTTTGATGTCTATACTCAGCGTTTTGCAGTTTCGGAACCGGGTGTTTACTATCTGTCGTTCTTTACTGATGCTGAGCCTTATCAGACCGGTATACGTATACGTAATATAAAAGTTTCCAAGCTTCAAGCAGCTACTGCTCTCCCGTCGGAGGTTACTGACCTTACTGTTGTTGGTGCTCCTAAGGGTGAATTAAAGGCACTCGTTGAGTTCAATATGCCTGTCACCTATATTACAGGTGAGAAAATAGCGCCCTCTACGGTTATTGATGCACGTGTTGTATTAGGTGAGACTGAACTTTCCGCTTCAGGCACTCCAGGTGTACACGTAAGTATGGAACTTCCTTCGCAGCAGGGGTTCAATCGTGTGGTTATAATGACTTCAATAGATGGTATGGCTGGACAGGAGAGTGTGGTTGATGTGTTCACAGGTATAGACGTCCCTGGGCCAATAAGCTCGATAGACGGTTATGTAAGTGAGGATAATCTTTCGCTTGTAGCTCACTGGACAGCTCCGACCGAAGGTGAGAACGGTTATTATATTGACCCCGATGATGTGGTCTACAACCTTATGGAATATGGCGAAGATGGTTGGGAAGTTGCCGAGGTGCTGGGTAAGAATGTATATGAATATACTTATACCGTACCTGCCGGTACTCCACTCGCTACTGTCCGTTTCGGTATTGCTGCTTCTACAGTAGCCGGATGTTGCTCGACTGTAGGATGGCTTACTGATGCACTAGGTAAGCCCTACGATCTTCCTGTACTTGAGGAGTTCAAAGATGCTTCCTTCCAGTATAGTCCGATACGTATCATACGTCTTAATGAGGATTATGTTGATTCTGAATGGGGTGTGGTTAATCCGCGATTGATTGACCCTGTGATGGAAGTGCCTTCTGGAGTTTCGTGCTATGGACGTTCTGAGGGACCGAGCCAATATGGTATGCTGATGCTTCCTAAGTTCAACCTTGAAGGTGTGAATAATCCTGGTATTATTTTCAATTGCTGGGCTGGTCCGAAGGCTGCTGATGTTACTGTCTATGGTGTGACGTTTGAGTCAAATGACTTCATCGAAATTGGTAAGTTCCCGCTTAACGGCTCAGGTTGGGAAACTGTAGAGATGCCTTTCCCTGACAAGTGTATAGGTAAGAAATGGGTGGCTATATACGTTGATGCCTATTTCCCGACCGAGAGTCATTACGCCCTCTTCTCAAGTTACGAGATACGCGGTGATGTTAGCGGTGTTAAGAATGTTGAGGCTGAAGGCGGCTGGATACGTCCTGCCTACGGTGAGATAATAGCTGAGGGTTTAGGCGGTAAATCGGCAGCTGTCTATACTCTTGATGGCCGTACTGTTTGGTTGACTGATGCTATTGCTGCCGACCGTCTGAGTATACCAGTAGCTGCTGGTATGTACATTGTTCGTGTCGGTAATACCTCACGCAAGGTTATCGTGAAGTAATCCGTGTAGAAAATTAGATTATATCATATTATGAAGTGACTCTTAAAAAGTATTCTTTTACTTTTAAGGGTCACTTTGCTTTTAGAAATTGACTTATGATTGACCCGGTTAATATACTTCTTGATGCAGGTATCAAACCTACCTCGAACAGAATAATGGTGTTGCGGGCTTTACTCGCAGCTGAGTCGCCTCTGAGCCTCATAGAACTGGAAACTGAGCTGGAGACAGTGGAACGTTCAAGTATATTGAGAGTACTTTCTCTTTTTCTTGACCGTGACGTAATCCATAATATGGAGGACGGCCGAGGTATAGAAAAATATGAAATCTGCCACGGTGACAAACACTGTTCCGTAGAAGACATGCATCCACACTTCTACTGCGAACGCTGCAACAAAGTCTACTGCTTCGAAGAACTGAATATCCCTGACATCCCTCTCCCTGCCGACTTCCACGTCCGTGCCATTAACTTTATGCTGAAAGGTGTCTGCCCCAACTGCCGTAAATAGCCTTAAGTGACTGTTGAGTCTCATGGTAACCTGGACTCTTCATTTATTACGAACTTCCACTTTTGTATTATTGAATTAATATTTTTGATGACCTTTCTTTACCGTCTCATAAAGAAACTCCTGAAAGCTTTTGATGGAGCTTCTATCCGTCCAGCCCAGAGTGCTAAATCCAACATTGAAGAAGCACTTGATGAAGTAGAAACTGGCCAAGTAGTGGGACCGTTTAAATCTACCAGTGACCTTATAGAGGAACTTATTGGTTAATGTATACTATTTCATATACTTAAAGTTCCTGTGAAGCATCTGTGTTTCAGTTCCTGTGGAGTTCTGTGTTACATGACAAGTGCGACGTTCCAGCGAGCAAAGCGAGCCCAGTTCCGTGTCGTTCCCTATCTTGCAGATGAAATAAAAGCATAGACTTAATATTTGTTTGAAACAACCAAAAGCGGCATTGTTATCGGACTTCCGATGACAATGCCGCTTTTGGTTTCATCAATATCTCTTACTTAGAGATTGTGATGAGAAAATATATACTGAATATCAACATATTAAAAGTATGAAATTAGGTGATTTGTTAAACAAGATACAGAAAATGTAGTTTTAGACTCTACGTGTAGGAAGGGTAAAATCTTTTTTAAAGCCATATATAGCGCGTATTTAAAATTTTATTAGTAACTTTGCGTTTGCAAATAGTATCTCTAAGTAAGAGATGCTGAAATGTAGAGTCGTTTTCGGAGTCCTTCCGGAGCGACACAACCACCGGGAAAGCTCCTGTATAGGCTCCTCCCTGAGATCCGAGACCATCATAGACGGACGGTTGTGAATGATGCGTGACAATGACCGTAAAATATTGCCACGCAATAAGGTATGGTATATACGCACATGAACGACAACACTTTACCCCCACAACATCACTCAGAATGGTTCGCCATCAGAACCCGTCAGGATTTCAGAGCCGAAACTGCCCTGACACCCCTTTGTGACGAAGTTTTCTTCCCGAAAACAATCGTCGCCGTTCCCAACAGACGGCCACGCGAGAAAGCCATCATTCCCCGTGTACTTTTCATACGCACCTCACGCGAGAATGCCCTCTGCCTCGAAAGAGCCGGTCGCGAACACCCTGAACTCTCAGTGCCGTTCTGGATATATCGCTATCCTACAGACAACCGTATTCAAGTCATACCACAAAGCTCAATCGACCTTCTTCGTTTGCTTACAGCCGACGATACAACCCGTTGCGAGATTTTCAACAAAAAGGATTTCAAGGAGAACCAGCATGTCCGCGTCATCGGTGGCCTCTACAAAGGTTATGAAGGCTACGTGCAACGTGTCAAGAAGAACAAGCACGTCATCGTCAAGATAGAAGGCATCTGTCTTGTCATGCTCCCCTTCATACACCCCGATCTCCTCGAAATAATCCCTTGACCACCGTCTACATGGCTTTACGGTCTCTCCCCGCAAAGAGTAAACTATCCTCTTCCCACACCTCAGCTTCCTCTGTTGCCAGTCTGGAATACCTATCTCCTGACCAGCTTCAGACCTTAACTGTTGCCCAGTTAGAAAGCCTCTACTTACAGACTTCCGACCGCATCGAAGCAAGGATAGTCGCCGGACGCGAGCACTTCACACGCTATTACGAAAGCCGCATCATCGACGAACTCTCTCATCGCCAACCCAGCGACAGCACCGAACAGGCTAAAATCGACTCCTGTCTCCGCTCTCACCGCGCCGAAATGGCCAACATGGCCGCCGTGCTCGACCTGCCTACTTCATCTTCTGCATCCTCTTCCTCTGTTCTCCCAGCTTCAGATATTCTTGCCCCAGACCCCACACGTTGCTATACGCCCGACGAACTCATAGCCCTTCTCCATCTCTACACTCCTTGCCGCGACCTCACCGAGCGCGAACGCTTAGTCGAATACGTCGACTACTCCCTCAACCTCCTCGCTACCTCTCCCAATCTCCGTCCTACTTCTCCTAATCTCGCTACTCCCTCCCCTGATTACCAACCTCTCGCCAACCTCATTGCCGAACTCACCGAACTCGACCGACGCCACATCGTCCGCTCACCTCGCTGGCTCCGCACCCTCCTCACCGACACCATCGCCGCGTGGCTAACCTCTCCCACCGTCCCCGACACCGACATGGTCCTCCCTCTCCTGACCGCCTCCCTCCTCAACCTCACTGTCACTTCTCCCCGTCATCGCCCCCTAACCCCCTCCTCCCTCGAACGCCGTGCCCAGCGCATCATCAACCGCTGCTACCGCACTGCCCTAACTCCACTTTCTACTTCGCCGGGTTGTCACTCTATCACATCTATCCACCTCTCCCATCTCATAACCTCTCTCTATATTGCTGCTACCTGTTCCAGCTACGTCACTCGTTTCAGTTCCCGTCGTCTCTCCTTAGCCTGGAATAGCTTAGCGGCTTATTTCTTATACATTCCTAACTTTACCCCTACGGCGCCACATTCCCCCAAAGCTTCTATTACTGTTTCATGTAATTTCCACTCGCCTAACTCTCATTTTTTTATTTCCCAACTCATTTATCTTCTTCTTATTGCTAACGAACTCTTGCCTTTACTTACTATCAATTACAGTCTTTACTATGATATTTTTATTCTTTTTAAAAAGTATTTACCTTCTGACAATCTCAGAGGGATTGTCTTCCTTCGTGCTCTCGACTTGATTAATCCTTCTCTTGCACCCGCAGTGTAAAAATGAGAGGTTATTAATTTTACAAAACTATTGTATATTGAAATTCTTATGAAAGGTATTGTTCTTGCTGGTGGATCTGGAACCAGACTTTATCCTATTACTAAGGGAGTTTCAAAACAGCTGTTGCCGATTTATGATAAGCCAATGGTGTATTATCCTATCTCAACGCTGATGTTGGCTGGAATAAGAGACATACTTATTATATCGACACCACAGGATTTACCTGGATTCAAAAGATTGTTGGGTGATGGTTCGGATTATGGTGTGAAGTTAAGTTACGCTGAACAGCCAAGTCCGGACGGATTAGCACAGGCTTTTATTATCGGAAAGGAATTTATCGGTGAGGATTCAGCATGTCTTGTTTTAGGTGACAATATTTTCCATGGAGCCGGATTCTCGGAGGTACTGAAGGAAGCGGTGAGGACCGCTGAGGAGGAGAGTAAGGCCACGGTATTTGGTTATTGGGTCAATGACCCAGAACGTTATGGTGTAGCTGAGTTTGACAAGGATGGTAACTGTCTCTCGATAGAGGAGAAGCCTGAGCACCCGAAGAGCAATTACGCTGTGGTTGGCTTGTATTTCTATCCAAACAAGGTAGTTGAGGTGGCTGAGCATATAAAGCCGTCGGCACGTGGAGAGCTTGAAATCACCACGGTCAATCAGGAGTTCTTGAAAGATGGTGAATTGAAAGTGCAGACACTTCCACGTGGCTTCGCATGGCTTGACACCGGTACACATGATTCACTTGCCGAGGCCTCAATATATGTCGAAGTACTGGAGAAACGCCAGGGACTGAAGATAGCATGTCTTGAAGGAATTGCTTACAGCAATGGTTGGATAACAGCTGACCATCTGCGTGAGTTGGCGCGTCCGATGTTGAAGAACCAGTACGGCCAGTATCTGCTTAAGATAGCCGATGAACATAACCTCCAGAAATTCGACTGATTTATTAGGATAATCTCATTAAGGAAAAGTTATAGCTTAATACTCAGGGCTAAATAACCTTAATCGGAAGTAATATGAATATAATAAAGACAGATATTGAAGGGGTAGTAATCCTTGAGCCGCGTGTCTTCACTGATGCACGCGGTTACTTTTTTGAAAGCTATAACAAGAAACAGTTTGATGAATTGGTGGGGCGAGTGGATTTCGTGCAGGACAACGAGTCGTGTTCGTCACGTGGAGTGATGCGTGGCTTGCACTTTCAGCGTCCGCCTCATGCACAGGCAAAGTTGGTGAGGTGTGTACGCGGTGCGGTGCTTGATGTTGCGGTTGATATACGCCGAGGGTCGCCGACATACGGTCGTCACGTGAGCTGTATTCTGACAGAACATAATCACCGTCAGTTCTTTATCCCGCGTGGCTTCGCACACGGTTTCGCTGTGTTGAGTGATACTGCGGTGTTCCAGTACAAATGCGATAACTATTACTGTCCTGAGGCTGACGGAGGCATCTCGATTCTTGACCCTTCGCTTGGTATTGATTGGGGAATAAGTTTTGAGGAAGCCATACTTTCGGATAAAGATAGCCACCATTCACTACTCAAAGATTTTACTACTCCATTTGAATTATGAATGTACTGGTGACAGGTGCCAACGGTCAGTTGGGCACGGCCATGCGTAAGGCCGCTGAAGGCTCGAAGGACAGATACATCTTCACCGACCTTGCTGAACTCGACATCACCGATGCTGAGGCAGTTAAGAATATGGTGAGGGACAATGACGTGAAGGTCATTGTCAACTGTGCGGCCTACACAAACGTAGACAAGGCCGAGAGTGATGCGGAGTTTACCGAGCTTCTCAATGCCACGGCGGTGCGAAATCTTGCCGAGGCGGTGAAGGAAAACGACGGTACACTGATACACGTGTCTACTGATTATGTGTTCGGTGGCTCGCAGGGAAATACGCCACGCACAGAGAAAGAGCCAGTGAATCCGACAGGTGTCTATGGCCTGACTAAGCTTCACGGTGAGCAGGCCATAGCTGAGAGCGGAGTTAAGGCGCTTGTCTTTCGCACCGCATGGCTGTACTCGGAGACCGGAAAGAATTTCGTGAAGACAATGCTCAATCTGACTGCTACAAAGTCCCAGCTGAAGGTTGTCTTTGACCAGTGCGGTACACCGACCTATGCACAGGACCTGGCCGATGCCATATTCCATATCGTGGAGAACAGGAAGTACGAAGGCAACGAGGGTATCTACCATTACTCCAACGAGGGTGTCTGCTCATGGTATGACTTCACCAAGGCCATAGCCGAGATAGCAGGGAATGTGGATTGTGACATACAGCCCTGTCACAGCGATGAATTTCCCTCACCTGTCACACGCCCTTCATACTCTGTGCTCGACAAGACAAAATTTAAGAATACTTTCGGCCTGAAAGTACCTTACTGGACTAACTCACTTAAAGTGTGTATCCGAAATCTGAAAGACTTCGAATACTAAGCTTCCATAAAATACAATATACTTTTCAATCAGCCGAATTGGTTTCATCGGTATATATTTTCTGTGGAGTGGCTTAGTAGATACTTATGAATTGAGGTGGATAATTGAAAGATAAGATAGAAGATAATATACTTTAGGATTAAACGTCAGGTAGTACATTAGATAAAGAATTTGTTTACTTTAATCTATAAGGATCGAAAGAACAATTTCACTTCAGATGACACAAAAGTACTACGAGGTGAGATATATGAATAATTGATAATCTGCCTAAAAATGGTAAGTATAAAAAAGAACTTATTCTATAAAGCTCTTTGGACATTTGCCAACTACATTATTGGTTTTGTCACGTTTCCTTATATTACACGAATTTTAGGACCGGATCAATTTGGCGCGGTAAATTTCACCCTAAATACAGTTGATTATTTCCTTTTATTCGCAAGTATGGGAGTGACTACTATTGGCTCTCGTGAAATTGCTCTATGTAAAAATAGTTCGGATAATCTCAATAAAGCTTTCTCAAGAATATTCAGTCTTAATTTATGGTTTACAATAATAACTGTGACGGTATATTATATAGCGATAAAACATATTGCTAAATTTAATGATATATCAGATCTCATGATTGTTGGAGGAGCAAAAATCATACTAACCGTATTTGCTGTAGATTGGTTATTTACCGGTCTTGAGAATTTTAAATATATAACTATTCGCAACCTCGCTGTAAAAATAATTTATATTATTGCTGTATTTTTTCTAATAAAAGATCGTAATGATACTCTACTTTATCTTGAACTAACAATAGGAAGTATTGCCGTAAATTCAATAATCAATTTCCTCTATGCTCAAAATTTCATAACAATCTCTATTAGGGATTGTTTTTCAATGAAGTATCTTAAATCAAACCTAAGAATGGGTTTATATACTATAATGACCTCGATGTATATTACTTTTAATGTAATGTTTTTAGGTCTTGTGTGCAATAATTATGAAGTTGGATATTACTCGGCTGCAGTTAAATTATATTATATAATTTTAAGTTTATTCTCAGCTTATACCTCAGTGATGATGCCAAGAATGACTTCTTTAATAGGAGATAAATCCAATTATTTTACATCATATTTAAATATTTCTTTTCATATGGCCATAATAATAGCCATACCTATTATTATTGAAACCATTGTTTTAGCACCACAGTTAATTTATGTTTTATCAGGTCCTGGATATGAATCTGCGATACTACCCATGAGAATACTTATGCCTGCGATATTATTAGTCTGGATTGCTCAAGTTATAGTTTTCCAAGGGTTAATACCACTTAAAAAGGATAATATTCTATTTCAGACATCAATAATTGGTGGGGTTGCTGCTCTAATACTAAATTTGTGTATAACCCATAAACTTGGGGCAATTGGTTCAGCCTTGGTACTACTTTTGTGTGAGATTATTGTTACAGTGTATTATTGTTATATAGTATCCCGAAGAAAATATTTTACTCTTCCGTCATTTAAAATATTAAGACGTGGTTGTATAAGTTCAATTCCTTTTGTCTTAATAGCTATTGCTGCTTGTATGATTAAAAATCCGTTTGTTTCTATAAGTGTAGCTTTAGCTATTTCAGCAGCTTTATCGTTTTATATAGCTAAAAATGAATTCTTACGGCTAAAAAGTATTTTGAATATATAGACAGGAAATAAATTAAAAGGTTTTTCAGTAATTATTGAGTAAAAATCTTCTAAAATTATGAATAAGCCCAAAGTAATAGCATTTTATCTTCCTCAATTTCATCCTACACCCGATAATGATATTTGGTGGGGAAAAGGGTTTACAGAATGGACTAATGTAGGTAAAGCGAAGCCACTATTCCCTGGACATGAGCAGCCAAAAGTTCCAGCTGATTTGGGATATTACGATTTACGATTACCCGAAATTCGCGAAGCGCAGGCTCAAATGGCAAAAGATGCTGGTATATATGGATTTTGTTATTATCATTATTGGTTTGGTAACGGTAAAGAAGAACTCGAGTTGCCATTTAATGAAGTTCTGCGACTTGGTGAACCTGATTTTCCATTTATGCTTTGTTGGGCAAATGAATCATGGCACAAAAAATTTTGGAATAAAGATGGGGAAGGAACTTCAAAACAATTACTTGTAGAACAGACCTATCCAGGAGAAGAAGATCATATAGAACACTTTTATCGTTTACTTCCTGCGTTTAAGGATTCTAGATACATTAAAGTTGCTGGTAAGCCAGTTTTTATGGTTTATAGACCTGATCAATTACCTAATGCTGATAAGTTTATTTCTCTTTGGAACAAATTAGCTGAAGAGAATGGTTTTAAGGGTATTTTTTTCATTGGACAAAAGCGAGCTGATATAGAATTTAAACTTGATGATAAAGGAACTTTTAATAAATTGAAAAGTCAGGGTTACAACGGATTAAATATTGTACGTTTAATAGCTGTTCATGAACAAAAAAGTAAGTTATCTAAGGCAATTTATCATGGTATACGTAAATTATTTAAATTGCCTATGATATATCGTTATAAAAGTATGATGAAATATGCTGTTAAGGAAATTGACAAGACAGAAGGTATTTATCCTACCATAATTCCAAATTGGGATCATACACCACGTAGTGGTGTAGGAGGGCGCGTATTTATAGGCTCTACTCCAACCTTATTTGAACGACATGTAACCAATATAATAGATATTACAAAGGATAAAAGTAGGTCAGATAACTTTGTATTTCTAAAATCCTGGAATGAGTGGGGAGAAGGTAATTATATTGAACCAGATTTGAAGTATGGGAAGGCATATCTTGATGTCTTGGCATCAAAGTTAAAATAGAAGAAGTTTCAGTGATTTAGAAAATTTCTTCAATGGATTACAGCTCGCTGATTTTTAGTATATATATATACGGAATGACTATGTTGTGCATGTTCATGATTGCTACACCATGTCTTGCCGTAAGAACCCATAAATTCAACTTATACCATGAGTATAAATCAAGCGTATTATGCATTCTTTTAGGATTGTCATTAGTCTTCGGCATTGTATTTGGTATGAGGTGGGATGTCGGTCAAGATAATTTAGCTTATTTGGATATATATATAAACAATGACACTGAGAACAAAGAATACCTTTTTAAATTTCTAAATGATTCATTATACAATGCTAAAATACATTATTGTATATATTTTGGACTTTTCGCATTTTTACAATGTTTTTTAGTATTCTATACCTTGAAAAACCAGTCCTATATTTGGGCATTTTTGGTTATAGCACTCTTTGGAGGGCATTTCTTTTGGGATTGGATGAATGGCATGCGACAAGAAATAGCTTCTTGTATAATGTTATTCGGTACAAATTTCATTATTAAAAAAAATTTAAAAAAATATCTTCTCTGTGTTATTGTCGCAATGGGATTTCATATCTCTGCGATAATATTTCTTTTATTATATTATTTTGTTGTTAGTGGTAAAAATTTATGTCCAAAAAAGCTTTTACAACTTGCTATCTATTGTGTATGCATCGTTATAGCACTTACAAAAATTGATATTTTAGCAAAGATTTTTCCTGCTATTGAGTTGCTCAATCAAATTGATGAGTTATCTCATTATAGTATATATAATGAAAATGTGCTACAGAATTTCGCTGATATAACAAAAATTGGATATTTATTTTATATACTATGTTTTATTAATATTATTATTATTTTATATTATAATAAAATCAGAAAATATTTTGATTCAAAAAGATTTACTATTTATTATAACTTTTATTATTGGGGAATGATTTGTGAAACTTTAGTAGCTTCGAATATGGTATTAGCAAGACCATTCCGATATTTTAGAATATACAAGTTGATTATGATTGCATATTTATTATACTATTTATATAGTCATAGAAACAATATAAATTCGTTATGTTTTGTTAGTATACTTCTCGCACTTCTCGCAGGAGTAATTCTTATTTCTATTACATCGCCATTTAACTTCTATTTTGACATACCCTATGCCCCCTAAGATAAGTGTTATAATACCCTGCTATAATCTTGCTAATTATATTGATGCCTGTCTTGAAAGTATTGTAGCCCAGGTTGTAGATAAGGTAGAATATATCTTTGTTAATGATGGATCAGTTGATGATACCCTATCTAAACTGAAAGAATTTGTACTTGAAAAGCCATATTGTAAACTTATAAATCAGGCAAATGCGGGTGTATCGGCAGCAAGAAACGCAGCTCTTGATGTATGTACAGGAGAATATATTTATTTACTTGATGGTGATGATATTCTAACTTCCGAGTCTTTAAGTATGATGCTTAATGATATTTCGGATGATTTAGCTGATGCGATTATTTCAAAAGTTGAGTGCATTAAAAAAGGAGAAATAGTAGTGCTTCCAGGTTCTATACCTGTAGGAACATATTCTCCAACCGAGCTGTACAAATCGTGTAAATTTTTCGACCCAGCTCCCCAGTTAATATATCGTCGGTCAATAATTGAAAAGTATGGGTTACGATTCAATAGTAAAATATATTTGGGTGAAGTTTATGACTTTACTATAAGATTTCTTGCACATGCTAAAATAATTAAGGTTGTTGAAAATGTCTATTTCAGATATGTAAAGAGGCCATCTAGTGCCACACATACACCAGTATATGATCGTGATTTATCCATAATTGAAACAATAAGAGAATATGTGAAAAATGCTGGGGATTTAAGGAATACTGAATCTTTCATACTCACCAACTTTAAGATTTTTATGTCTTTTACATACAACAAATATCTAAGACTGGGAATAAGGACTCAAGAAGCGTATTGGGCGATAAAAGTATTACTGAAAGACCCCACTATAACAGAGTGTCTCACCTCGGTTGCTAATACTCCTAAGATTGCAATAAGGTATAGGTTGTTAGCAAAGTACGTACTGTGTACAGGGGTGAAAGGATATAAGTTTCTAAATACTCTGCTTAGAAAAAGATGAAAGAACTTATTATAATTGGTGCCGGTGGCATGGGTCGTACTGTATATGACATTGCTCGCGAATGTATAGGTTATAACAGTAAATTTATCATTAAAGGATTTATTGATGATAATTTAAATGCTCTTGATGGCTTTAAGAATTATCCCAAAGTTTTAGGTACTATTTCTGCATATATTCCAAAGGAAAACGATGTCTTCACATTCTCTATTGGAGGCGCGAATAGAAAAAAATGTATTGAGGAATTGGTTGAGCGTGGAGCGGTTTTTATCAATCTTATACACGAAACGGCTCGTATAGGTTCGAATGTCATTATAGGTTATGGTAATATAGTTGCTGCTTTCGCGTCTTTGGGAGCTAATTGCAAAATAGGTAACTTTAATATGATTCAGTCTTATACGGTAATTGGGCATGATGCAGCAATTGGTGATTATAACCGTATTGATACTCATGTAACTTGTGTAGGTGGAATTCAGATTAAAAGTGAGGTAACAATTCATACTGCTGCCGTAATCAACCATAGAGTGGTAGTTGGTGATAATGCAAAGGTAGGAGCATGTAGCTTTGTAATCAGAAAAGTAAAAGCTGGGGATACGGTATTCGGTGTACCGGCTAAAAAGATAAATTAATTATAACTAAGAATATAATGGAAGAATTTATAGAAAAATTTGCTGATATTTTTGAAATTGATCCTTCGAGTATTGAGGGAGGAATTAAATTTCGAGAATTGGATAATTGGGATTCAATTGCTGGTCTATCAATAATTGGTATGATTGATGAGGAATATGGGGTTACCTTTGATGCGGAGGACATGCGTGCATGTCAGACTATTGAAGAGCTGCATAAAAGAATTCTTTCTAAGAAATGATTTCATCCCCTTTTCGGCTTGACGGAAAGACAATCCTAATTACTGGTGCATCATCAGGAATAGGACGTGCTACTGCTATTGAATGTGCCGCCTTGGGAGCGACGTGTTGTGTGCTTGTGGCAAGAAATCAAGAGACTCTTGTTGAGACTGCCTCCTTGATGCCGTCATCGTGTCAGACGGTAATCATGGAATGTGATCTCTCGGATTCAGAAGCTCTATTGAAGATGGTCTCGTCTTTGCCTAAGCTTGACGGAGTTGTAAGTAATGCCGGAATGAATAAGATGCAACTATTACAATTCTATAGTGAGGCTGACTTAGAAAGAATCTTTTCTATAAATTGCTTCGCTCCTATGTTGTTGATGAAGCAATTGGTCAAGAAGAAGAAATTGGCAAACCATTCTTCCGTAGTATTCACAGCCTCTATCTCAGGATATTCAAATGTCAGTCTTGCAAACGGTGTGTACGGAGCTTCGAAGAGTGCTTTGAGCGCTTACATGAAATATGCAGCTCTTGAGTTGGCTCCAAAAGGAATTCGTTGTAATGCAGTTCACCCTGGTAGGGTTGAGACTTCCTTTATTCATAAGGGTCTTACTGATGATAATGCTATAAAGGCTGATATGACTAAATATCCTCTTGGTAGATACGGAACTCCTCAGGAAATTGCATGGTCCATCATATATCTCCTTTCTGATGCCTCAGCTTGGGTTACTGGTTCCGATTTTGTAATTGATGGAGGCAGAAGTCTAATTTAAATTTGATATTATGCTGAAAGACAAGATATGTGTCGTGACTGGAGCAGCCCAGGGTATCGGTAAGGCAATTGCCTTGATGATGTTGAAGAACCATGCTGTGGTCTACGGTTGCGATCGTGCTGTTGGCTCTATGGAGAGTACAGAGAATGAATATGCCGATTTCCATGCGCTCTACTTTGATGTTACCGATGCAGCTTCTGCAAAGGCTGCCATGATGCAGGTAAAGAAGGAACAAGGGAGGATCGATGTGCTCATCAACAATGCTGGCGTAGTCTTCAATAAAAAGATTGGCATGATTGTACGCGAGGAAACGGAGCTTATGTTCCGCGTAAACGTGATAGCCGTTATCGAGCTGACACAGTTGGTGTCGCGTATAATGGCTCGTAGTGGCGGTGGCGCGATTGTCAATATCGCTTCTGTGACCGCAGTGTTAGGTTCTGCGGGTCAGTCAGCATATTCCGCTACGAAGGGCGCAATCATAGCCTTCACAAAATCGGCAGCCAAGGAACTTGCAGCGCAGGGTATTCGTGTTAACGCAGTCGCTCCGGGTATCGTGAAGACAGAGCGCTTCGAGGAACTTTACGAGGCTTCGGGTGACAAGATTGACACACGCATAAGCCGTATAGCCCTTGGGCGTCTCGGTAGTCCCGAAGATGTAGCTGAAGCATGCTGTTTCCTTGCTTCCGATAAGGCATCTTATATCTCCGGTCAGATACTCGGTGTCGACGGTTGTGCCTCAATTTAATTGATAAACCATGCTTCTTAGCTTAGACAAACGGAATCCAGAAGCTATAGCTGCCATTGACTCTTATGGCAACAGCCTTACCTACGGTGAGATTATTGAGTTAGCCAACCGCATTGAACACAATGTCAGTCCACGGTCTCTATTCTTCATCTTGACAAGGAATGATGTGGGTGGTATTGCGTGGGTGATGGCTACTATACTTTCCGGGAATGTGCCACTGATTCTCAGTGCCAACACTGAACCGCAGCTACTTCAAAATCTCATTAGCACTTACCGTCCACAATATATCTGCAAACCGTCCGAAGGCACTAAGGAGCTATATGGATATGAAGTGATGTCAAGTGGGGAGAGTAAGTGTGAGATGTACAATGGACTGAGTCACCTATTGCCTACGTCTGGTTCCACAGGCAGTCCAAAACTGGTGCGACACAAGTATGAGAACATTGAGGCAGCTGGACTCAATATCTCCACTTTCTTCGAGCTTACAGATGCTGACCGTCCCCTTATGGCGCTTCCCCTTCATTACACCATGGGGCTCTCGATGGTGTTCAGTCATTTAAGGGTGGGTGCTACGATACTGATAACTGACCTCAGTATGACTGACCCCCAATTCTGGAAATTCCTGAAGGAAGAGAGGGCTACCAGCTTTACAGGAGTGCCTTTCAGTTACGAGATTCTCGATAAGATGCGCTTCACGCGTATGAAGTTGCCCCATCTCACTCTGCTTACTCAAGGTGGTGGAAAGATGCCACCGGAACTTAACTTGAAGTTTGCCGAATATTGTCGTGACAACGGAAAGAAGTGGATTGCTACATACGGTCAGTCGGAAGGTACAGCTCGTATGGCATGGCTACCGCCGGAATATGCGATTTCAAAACTCGGAAGTATTGGTATTGCCGTACCAAATGGGAAACTGTCCCTCCGTGATTCCGCAGGCAACTTTATTAAGGAATCTCCGGCTACCGGTGAGATGTGCTACGAAGGTAAAAACGTGACAATGGGATATGCCCGGTGTCGTGAGGACCTGGCTTTAGGTGATGAGCGTAACGGTTTCCTGCCGACCGGTGATATTGCCTACCGTGATGCCGACGGTTTCTATTTCATAAAAGGTAGGATGGGACGTTTCCTCAAAATTTTCGGCAACCGCATAGGTCTCGATGAGTGTGAGCAGATTATAAGAGGAGTAATCAAAGGTGAGTGCGCTTGCACAGGCAATGATGACCGTCTGATAGTCTATCTTACACAACAGAGCGACGGACTTACGGCTAAATCCGCACTTATTGAAGCTGTGCACCTGCCGGCTAATGTGATTGAGATACGTTTTTTAATTTCTCTGCCTAAAAACGAAGCTGGTAAAATTCTCTACTCTTGTCTTCCTAAAGAATAATACTGAACCAAATGACAAATATACAAAAATACAATTCTATCTTCACCGAAGTATTCGGTGTTGAGTCAAGTGCTCTTGGAGATACTTTCGGTAAGGATACTGTTGAGTTGTGGGACTCTGTACATCAGCTTAATCTTGTCTCACTTGCAGAGGAAACTTTCGATATAATGCTCGATCCCGAGGATATAATGAATTTTACCTCCTATATAAAAGGTAAAGAGATTCTCGCTAACCAGGGTATTGAACTTTAGCCTTCAAGCTATACTCTCGACTTTCTTATGGCAAAGTGGCGAATAAATAACGTACGTTTGGCCGGAGTTTCTGCCTGCGTTCCTAAGAACGTAGTCTGCACAGAAGACTATGACTTTATGAGTCCTGATGAGGTCCAAGTATTTAACAATACTGTCGGCATCAAGCGTCGACATATTGCCGACGACTCTGTGTGTGCCTCTGACATGTGTCAGAAGGCAGCAGAAAAACTACTCGAGGAACTTAATTGGAAACGTGAGTCTATCGATGTTCTAATTTTTGAATCTGTGACAGGTGATTACAAAACCCCTCCTACATCCTGCTTGCTGCAAGACCGCCTCGGACTTCCGGAATCTACCTTCTGTCTTGATATGCCAATGGGTTGTTGTGGCTGTCTATATGCACTAACTGTTGGTGGGCACCTGCTTACTACCGGGAATGTGAAAAGAGCCTTGCTTCTGATTGGTGACACAGCCCTACGCATGGGTTCGATGAAGGATAAGAGTCGTGTGCCATTATTTGGTGATGCTGGTACAGCCATGGCGCTTGAGTTTGACCCTTCAGCACCAGAAATTGTGGTTGAGTTCAACACTTACGGAAAAGGGTATGAGGCTCTGATGACACCACATGGAGGTTTCCGTCATCCTGCCACTCCAGAGTCTTTTATTGAAGAGGATTTTGGAAATGGTATAGTACGTGCCCCAATCCATACCCTTATTAATGGTATGAACGTGTTCTCATTTGCCATCTCTAAACCACCAAAATCAGTAGCACAATTCATGGAAGTTGAAGAGATTGACAAGGATAAGGACGTAGACTATTTTCTCATTCATCAGGCTAACAAGATGATTGTTGACCGCGTAGTCAAAAAACTCAAGCTTCCTTTAGAAAAAGTTCCATATAACTTAGAGGAATATGGTAATCTTGGAGGTGCCTCCTTACCTTCTCTTATGGTGACGCGCCTTCGTGACCAACTTACTACCTCTTCTCAAAGATTAGTAATGTCTTCATTTGGCCTTGGTCTCTCTTGGGCTACAATGTCTGCTACTTTTGGCCCAATGGTTATACCCAAAATGCAATATATTTAATAATTCATCTCTAGCTAAGGCTATGTCTATTTTTAAAGATAAGATACTTTTGATTACAGGTGGAACAGGAAGTTTCGGTAATGCTGTTCTTCGTCGTTTTCTTGATTCAGATATTAAAGAAATTCGTATTCTAAGCCGAGATGAGAAGAAGCAAGACGATATGCGTCATAGGCTTCAGAATCCTAAAGTAAAGTATTTCATCGGGGATGTCCGGAACAAGGAGTCTGTCGACATCGCGATGCGCGGCGTAGACTATGTGTTTTCAGCGGCGGCTTTGAAACAGGTTCCGAGTTGCGAGTTCTTTCCTATGGAGGCTACGCGTACCAATGTTGAGGGGACAAACAATGTCTTGCTTTCGGCAATAGAGCATGGCGTAAAGAATGTGGTTGTCCTTTCAACTGACAAGGCTGCATATCCTATCAACGCCATGGGTATATCGAAGGCTTTGATGGAGAAGGTCGCTATTGCCAAAGGTCGTGAACTTGGAGAAGGGGCAACTACTACTATATGCTGTACACGTTACGGAAATGTCATGGCCAGTCGTGGGTCGGTAATCCCCCTTTGGGTTGAGCAGATGATGGACGGAAAGCCTATCACTATTACCGACCCAGAGATGACTCGCTTTATGATGACTCTTGATGATGCTGTAGATTTAGTCATCTATGCTTTCACACACGGACATAACGGAGACCTCTTCGTTCAGAAAGCCCCAGCAGCTACGCTCTCTACTTTGGCTGAAGCACTGAAGCAGATATATGCTAAGGTAAATCCGAAATACAGTGAAACTGAGGTCAAGGTCATCGGTACTCGTCATGGTGAGAAACTCTACGAGACACTTGTTACCCGCGAGGAGATGGCAAAGGCCATAGATATGGGCAATTATTACCGTATTCCTTGCGATACCCGTGATTTGAATTATGACAAGTTCTTTACCGAGGGTAACGAGGAAGTGAGCAAGATTGAGGATTACCACAGTCACAATACCCAGCGTCTTGATGTGGAGGGAATGAAGGAGCAGCTAATGCGTCTGCGTTTCGTACAGGCTGACCTCGGTATGATTGAAGCTGACACCAAACGGGAGATACGCTCGGAATAATGAAAGTACTTGTAACTGGAGCCAAAGGGTTTGTCGGTCGGAATCTCTGTGCCCAACTCAAAAATATACGCGATGGTAAGGCAAGGAACTATCCTGTTCGTATAGATGAGGTATTTGAATATGACCTTGACTCCACGCCTGAGGAACTCGACCGTTACTGCCGTGAGGCTGACTTTGTGTTCAATCTGGCCGGTGTAAACCGACCGGAGAATCCTGAGGATTTCCGGAAAGGCAACTTCGGATTTGCCTCCATGCTGCTTGAGACCCTGAGGAATCATGACAACCGTTGTCCGGTGATGTTGTCCAGCTCCGTTCAGGCTACCTTGTTGGGTCGCTATGCTGGTCACCCTTACGGCGAGAGCAAGCGTGCAGGTGAGGAGCTGTTCTTTGACTATGCAAGTGAGACAGGAGCCAGGGTACTTGTGTACCGTTTCCCGAATCTTTTCGGCAAATGGTGCCGTCCCAACTATAATTCGGCTGTGGCCACTTTCTGTAACAACATAGCCAATGGGCTGCCCATACAGGTTAATGACCCTTCCGTAGAACTTGAGCTGCTCTATATCGATGACCTTGTCGAGGAGATGATAGACGCCCTGCAAGGCAAGGAACATCACTGTGAGTTTGACGGTACCCAGACCGTACTTACGGAAGAGGGAAAGTACTGTGCTGTTCCAATTACGCACCGAGCTACCCTCGGACAAATTGTGGAGATGCTACAACGTTTTCATGAGATGCCACGTACTTTGGGCGTACCTGACCTTACGCCTGGTGGTTTCGAGAAGAAGCTCTACTCCACTTATCTGAGCTACCTGCCCAAGGAGAAGATGAGTTATGAGCTGAAGATGAACCGTGATGAGCGAGGTTCCTTCACGGAGATTATCCGTACGGACAATGCAGGCCAGATGTCAGTCAACATCTCACGTCCCGGCATCACGAAAGGCCAGCACTGGCATCATACAAAGAATGAAAAATTTGTCGTAGTGAAAGGTCACGGGCTTATCCAGCTCCGTAAGGAAGGTACCGGGGAGGTACTGAACTTCGAGGTTAACGGTGACCGCATACAGGTGGTTGAGATGATTCCGGGCTACACCCATAACATCATCAATCTCTCTGATACCGAGGAGCTGGTGACACTGATGTGGTGCAACGAGGCTTTTGACCCCACACGACCTGACACTTACTTTGACCCGGTAGAAAGAGATGAGAACTGACTATAAGGATATAAGTTTCGTTGATAATGGCAGACTGAAACTACTGATAATAGTAGGTACACGTCCAGAGATTATCCGTCTGGCAGCGACGATAAACAAGTGCCGTAAATATTTCGATGTGATTCTTGCCCACACGGGTCAGAATTACGACTACAATCTCAACGGGGTATTCTTCAAGGATTTGAAACTTGCCGACCCCGAGGTGTATATGGACGCTGTGGGCGATGACCTCGGTGCAACGATAGGAAATATAATCAACTGTTCCTATAAACTGATGTCGGATATAAAGCCTGATGCACTTCTAATTTTGGGAGATACCAATTCCTGCCTGTCGGCTATCCCTGCCAAGCGTCTGCACATTCCTATCTTCCACATGGAAGCTGGCAACCGCTGTAAGGACGAATGTCTGCCTGAAGAGACCAACCGACGCATAGTCGACATAATATCCGATGTCAACCTGTGCTATTCGGAACACGCACGCCGTTATCTTGCCGATTGTGGACTTC
>CAYNUE010000006.1:0-44308 GCA_964400325.1 uncultured Sangeribacter sp.
TAGAGAAGTATCTGTTCTCCCCATTCTACTTCGCCTGTTCCATCTGCGATGTTACTCACAAGGTTAAAACATTCCATTCCGTTTGAGAATGCCTGTCTTGGACTGTCTGAAGGTGGTATGGAAATAACGAAAAGACCTTCCTCTTTACTACTACATATACTAGTTTCAGGTGAGGGTATTTTTCTTTCAAATAATTTTTTCCATAAGGAGTTAGTCTTATCGGTATCAGAGAGGATACCGATAAGAAAACCTATTTTTTGTCCTCCACGTAAGAAAACCTCGAGTCCTTCACGTTTGAAACTATCAAAAATTATATCACCCTTCAGTTGTGTATGTTCAAGATTTTTCAAGATTGATGCTGTAAAGAATCCTGCTCTCTCCCATACTCTCTGATAGGAAGTGTCGAGTACACAAGTAATGTAGGAGGTATATGTTTTATTTCCGTTAAATAGGTGAAATACCTCAGCTACATTATTATGTAATGTCATCCAGATACCTGGTTCAGTAGAAGTAATAGATGTTAGAAGAGCCTTTAGAGTCATGCTTCGACTTGCTCTTCAGATTCAATTATTACATCAAATTTATCCAGGAAGTCCATTGTTTTTGCTATGTACTCCTGCATAACCACGTCTTCTTCGACGAATGGTACATGTTGACGGAACTCTTTCATAACCTTCTCGATATATGGAGAAGATTTTAACGGACGTCGGAAGTCTATAGCTTGTGCGGCATTCATTAATTCGATAGCCGCGATATATTTGAGGTTTGCTATGATTTTATGGAGTTTGGTAGCAGAGTTGGCACCCATTGATACCAAATCCTCTTGGTTGTTAGAGCTTACGATAGAGTCACATGAAGCAGGCCATGCATACATCTTATTTTGACTTACCATAGAGGCAGCAGCATACTGAGGTATCATGAAACCAGAGTTGAGGCCGGGTTTCGCTACTAAGAATTCAGGTAAGCCTCTTAAACCGAAAATCAATTGTGCCACACGTCTTTCCGAGATATTTCCGAGTTCGTGTAGAGCCACTCCCATATAATCAAATACGAGGGCTATAGGTTCACCGTGGAAGTTGCCACCTGACACTACCATATCATCATCAGGGAAGACGGTAGGATTATCAGTTACAGAATTAATTTCGATATGCAAGACATCTGTCACATGGTTCATAGCGTCTTTAACAGCACCGTGTACCTGTGGAATGCAGCGGAAAGAGTAGGGGTCTTGCACATGTTCTTTTTCACGTTTGATTATTTCGCTTCCTTTCAGTAAAGCACGAAATACACGTCCTGTCTCAATCTGACCTGGGTGAGGACGGACAGCTTGTATGCACTCATAGAAAGGCTCGATACGACCGTCAAAACCTTCAAGTGACATGGCACCGAAAAGGTCGAAGCAATTGACCAGATGCCAACCGTCAATAAGGGCTTTAATACCGTTGGCACTCATGAACTGTGTGCCGTTAAGTAATGCCAGACCTTCCTTTGACTGTAATTTTATCGGATTCCATCCGAATATGTTGAGGACTTCGCTACCTTTGATTTTATTTCCTTTGAACCATACTTCTCCTTCTCCGATGAGTGGGAGGAAGAGGTTAGCTAACGGTGCAAGGTCACCAGAAGCTCCAAGTGAACCGCGATCGTATACACAAGGAAGAATATCGTTGTTATAGAAGTCAAGGATACGTTGTACTGTCTGTACTTGTACACCACTAAATCCCATTGACAGTGCGTGAGCTTTAAGCAGAAGCATAAGCTTTATAACTGTAGCGTCAACGGGAGTTCCTACACTACAGGAATGGCTTTTAACAAGATTTTCCTGTAATGTGGATAGTTCTTCACGTGAGATATGTTTGTTACAGAGTGAGCCGAAACCAGTTGTAACTCCATAGATGGGGATAGTATTGTCGTCAGTCTTTCGGTCAAGATATTCGCGACAATGAGAGATTTTTTGGATTGCCTGGTCTGATAATACCAGACGTGTCTTATCTTTTAGAATCTTCTCGATAAGATCATAGGTAAGGTCACTTGAGCCTATGGCGTAGGTTTCCAGTCTTGACATTTATCAAAGAAATTTGATTGTTTAGTTTTTTAGAAGTAAAAGATTTAGTCCTTAAATCAAGGGTTCTGTGCTACAATACGTCCGTGATGTACAGTTGTTCTAACACAGTTCATTCCTACATAGTAGGGTAGTATATGATAGTTATCAGATGCCAGTATGACTACATCTCCATATTTTCCTGTTTCCAGACTGCCTTTTGAATTCGCTTGTCCAATGGCAGCAGCGCCGTTAAGGGTAAGAGCAGTTATTGTCTCTTCAATACTCATGCCCATATAAATACAAGCTAAAGCTATAGTAAGAGGAATTGAGCCTGAAAAACATGAACCTGGATTTAAATCGGTAGCTAATGCAACAGCACCACCTGCTTCGATAAACTTACGCGCTGGGGCATAAGGTTCTCTAAGGGCAAAAGCTGTTAGAGGAAGCAAGGTAGCAACTACACCGGCTTTAGCCATCTGCTTGATGCCCTCGTCACTAACATGTAGGAGATGATCAGCTGAGAGTGCGCCAAGTTCAGCGGCAAGTTCAGCGCCGCCTAAAGTGACTATTTCATCAGCGTGAAGCTTAATTTTGTATCCTAATTTATGAGCTGCGGAGAGTAGCCTTCTGGAGTCTTCAATTTCAAAGACGTTCTTTTCACAGAAAATGTCACAGTTGTCAGCAAGATCTTTAAAAGCAGGTAACATGACCTCTATAAGATAGTCTATGTATTCAGATGGCCTGCCTTTAAATTCTTCACTTACGGCATGAGCACCAAGGAAAGTCGATACTATATCGAGTTTCCTGTGTTCCTCATTTTGTAATTGTTTGATGACTTGTAACATCTTCAATTCACTGTCGAAGTCCAACCCGTAACCGCTTTTAGCTTCAACAGTAGTTACTCCCATCTCAATCATTCTGTCAAGAAACCATTTTGATTTCTTTATTAATGTTTCGGGTGTCTCGCTTCTGGTAGCATTAACAGTCGACTGGATACCACCTCCGCGTTCCATTATCGACATATAACTTTCTCCCTTGAGACGCCATTCGAATTCATCTGGTCGGAAGCCACCGAAAACAAGATGAGTATGTGAGTCGATAAATCCAGGCAGAGATACACCTCCTTGTGCGTCTAGATGAGAATGTGAGCATAAGGCAGGTTGTTGTAAATCTATGTCCTTTGTCGGACCGACGTAAGCTATACGTCCGTCAGTGATAACTATAACCGCATTGTCAATGATGGTAAGGCTCTTCATTTTCTCACCACAGGCAGCTTCGCTACCTGTAGGAGTGACAATGCGTGTATTTGATATGATGAGATTTCCTTGAGTGTTCATTTCCAAATATTGAGGAACAGAAATAATCAAAGGGAATTCTACTTTCTTAAAGTAACTTTTTAAGCAGTTCTTCGTCAGCTATGAACGGCTCGGTTATGACAAAACCGTCTTGACCATGTTGCTGATTCCACTCTTTGACAGTAGCCACTGCATTTTCGTTGCGAGCCCAAGCTCTACGTGCTACACCACCCATTACGTCCCATAGCATAGCCTGACGTAATATAGTGTCAACTCGTTCAGAACCGTCGCATATCATGCCAAAACCTCCGTTGATAGCTTTGCCTATACCAACTCCACCTCCATTGTGAAGAGCCACAAGACTCATGCCACGGGCGCAGTTGCCTGCAAAACACTGAACTGCCATGTCGGCCATCACATTAGAGCCATCTTTTATATTTGATGTTTCACGGAACGGTGAATCTGTACCGCTTACATCATGATGGTCACGGCCTAGCATAATAGGTCCTACTTCGCCATTACGAACCATTTCGTTGAAGCGTAAGGCTATCTTAAGACGTCCCATCGCATCTTGATAGAGTATACGGGCCTGAGTGCCTACTACAAGAGCATTTTTTTCAGCGTCTCGTATCCAGTTATAATTATCTCTGTCCTGACCTCGTCTTTCAACATCGATACACTCCATAGCGGCTTTATCAGTCTTTACCAAATCTTCGTGTTTGCCACTCAGACATACCCAACGGAATGGACCATAACCGAAGTCGAAGAGCATAGGACCCATAATGTCTTCTACGTAAGAAGGCCAGATAAATCCGTCTTTCTCATCGATACCATTCTTTGATATTTCTTTTACTCCAGCATCGTATATGGCTTTCATAAATGAATTGCCATAATCAAAGAAATACGTTCCCCGGTCTACCAACTGGCTAATGGCTTTGTAATGTTTATGGAGAGACTGGTCAACTTGACGACGGAATTCCTCCGGATTCTCATGAAGGAGTTCTGTACGTTCTTCGAAGCTTAAGCCAACAGGACAATAACCGCCTTCATAAACAGCATGGCATGAAGTCTGGTCACTAAGCAAATGTATGTGTTTGTTATGCTTTACAGCGTAGTCGAGTAGGTCTACTACATTACCGTGATAAGCAATAGATATAGGCTTCTTTTGTGCCATGGCTTCTTCTGCCATTCTGAAAGCCTCAGCTACATCATCAGTTACTTCCTGTACCCATCCCTGACTGCGACGTGTTTCGATACGAGAAGCATCAACTTCGGCTATTATGGCTGCTGCCCCTGCTATCAGAGCTGCTTTAGGTTGAGCACCGCTCATGCCTCCTAATCCAGAAGAAACAAATAAGTAACCGGATAAGTCTCCGTCCTGAGGCACTCCTAATTTCATACGGCCTGCGTTGAGAAGAGTGTTGAATGTGCCATGGACGATGCCTTGAGGTCCAATATACATCCAGCCGCCGGCTGTCATCTGACCATAATTAGCTACTCCCATCTGCATAGCTTCATGCCAATCATGCAGGTTATCAAACATACCTACCATCATGGCATTAGTTATAATAACCCTGGGAGCATCTTTTTTAGAAGGGAATAACCCGAGTGGGTGACCTGACTCTAAGACTAAAGTCTGTTCGTCGGTCATTTCTTCGAGATATTTTTTAATAAGACGGTATTGGAGCCAGTTCTGACAAACTTGTCCAGTTTCTCCGTATGTGACAAGCTCATAGGGATAAAGGGCAATATCGAAACAGAGATTATTGTCAATCATTACCTGGAAAGCCTTACCTGCCAGACAGCGGCCTTTATATTCATCAATAGGTTTAGCTTTTAAATCTCCTTCAGGACGCCAGCGATAGGCGTAAATACGTCCACGAGTACGAAGTTCTTCCAAGAATTCAGGAGCAGCTTGGGCATGAAGTTCTTCAGGTAAGTATCGCAGAGCATTTTTTAATGCTGTTATAGTCTTTTCGGGAGTTAAAGTATATCCACGGTCAGGCGCACGCCGTATACCATTAACAAACTTAGGCATTTCAGGCCATTCAGCGGATAGAAGTATATTATTATGTTTCATGGTTGAGGTATAGATGTTGGTCGCAAAGTTAATTTAAAAGAGTCAATGAACAAAATAATATGTAATGAAAAACGACTTGTGAAATCGTAATTTGGTTTCACAAGTCGTTTTTCATTACATATTACGGACAGATGTTATTACATCATACCGCCCATGCCGCCCATACCGGGTGCGCCACCCATAGGAGCTGCGGGAGTTTCTTCTTTCTTATCGGCAATCACACATTCGGTAGTAAGGAACATACCTGCTATGCTTGAAGCATTTTCAAGAGCTACACGAGTTACCTTAGCAGGGTCTACAACTCCTGTTTCAAAGAAGTTCTCAAACTCACCAGTGCGTGCGTTGTAACCGAAGTCACCTGTACCTTCTTTTACGCGCTGTACGATGACTGCACCTTCTACACCAGCGTTTTCTACAATCTGGCGTAATGGTTCCTCAATAGCACGACGTATTATTGCAATACCAGTGTTTTCATCATCATTGGCGCCTTTCAGTTCGTCAAGATAAGGAAGACAACGAATGTATGCAGTACCGCCACCAGGTACTATACCTTCGGCGATAGCAGCACGAGTAGCAGAAAGCGCATCGTCTACACGGTCTTTCTTCTCTTTCATTTCAACTTCTGATGGAGCACCAATATAAAGCACTGCAACACCACCTGCTAATTTAGCCAGACGTTCGTGAAGTTTCTCTTTATCGTAAGATGAAGTAGAAGTTTCAATCTGAGCTTTAATCTGGTTTACACGCTCTGCAATTGCTTCTTTAGAACCTGCACCATTGACAATGATAGTATTGTCCTTATTAACAGTGACTTTTTCAGCTGTACCAAGTTGAGATATACCTGCCTGTGCAAGCTGCATGCCTTTAACTTCGCTGATGACAGTACCACCAGTAAGAACAGCTATATCCTCAAGCATTTCTTTACGACGGTCTCCGAATCCAGGTGCCTTAACTGCACAGATTTTAAGTGAACCACGCAGACGATTGACTACTAATGTTGCAAGAGCTTCATTGTCTACATCTTCAGCAATAATCAATAAAGGACGTCCACTTTGAGCAACAGCTTCAAGAATCGGCAGCATATCCTTAAGATTGCTGATTTTCTTGTCATACAGGAGAATATATGGAGAATCCATCTCACACTCCATCTTTTCGCTGTTAGTTACGAAATATGGAGAGATATATCCACGGTCAAACTGCATACCTTCAACGATATCGACTGTAGTTTCAGTACCCTTTGCTTCCTCTACAGTAATAACGCCTTCTTTTTTTACTTTCTGCATAGCTTCGGCTATAAGACGACCTATTTCTTCATCGTTATTTGCCGATACGCGGGCTATGTTCTCAATCTTATTGATGTCATCGCCTACCTCTACACTTTGAGCACGTATGCCTTCAACTACTTTAGAAACAGCTTTATCGATACCGCGTTTAAGGTCCATAGGATTAGCACCGGCAGCAACATTTTTCAAGCCTACATTGATAATAGACTGAGCAAGTACTGTGGCTGTAGTAGTGCCATCACCTGCCTGATCACCAGTTTTAGATGCAACTTCTTTCACAAGCTGGGCACCCATATTCTGGAATGGGTCTTCAAGTTCAATTTCACGTGCTACAGTAACACCATCTTTAGTGATATGGGGTGCACCGAACTTCTTTTCAATAATAACATTACGACCTTTTGGGCCAAGGGTCACTTTGACAGCATCTGCAAGTGCGTCAACACCATTTTTGAGCTCTTCGCGAGCTTTAATATTGAATTTTATTTCTTTTGCCATGGTTATAAGCCGAAATTTAAGAAAGTGAGACTCACATCCTTTTTCCTTCGGCAAGGAAATTTTTTAGTCTTGATTAATGGTTATCTATTTACCTAATTTTTCAGAAGTTAGAGTAGAACAGAACCATTAAAGGTATAATTTAATTAGGCCTCAATCTTAGCCAAAACATCGTTCTGGCGCATCATCAGATATGTAGTACCTTCGAATTCTACTTCAGTACCTGCATATTTGCCATAGAGTACCTGGTCACCTTCCTTCAGTACCATAGGTTCATCTTTAGTACCATTTCCAACAGCTAATACAGTACCTTTTAATGGTTTTTCTTTAGCTGAATCAGGAATGTAGATGCCTCCGAGAGTCACTTCTTCAGCAGCAGTAGGCTGAATAAGAACCCGGTCGGCTAATGGTTTGAGTGTCATGAAATATTATTTTTATTAATGGTTTATATAATTTACTTTTTATCCTTCTAAAGAGAGGATATACAAATATCGTGCCAAAATTAAATGCTGCCTTGTTGAATTAGACAGTAAGAATTAAATATAACGGTTCACTATCTTAAAATGACCGTACAATTTAGACTCTTTGTTATTATAACGTGTACTCTGGAACAAATGTTTTTGTAAATTCTACAGTCAGTGGCCCTTGGTCTGCCAATGAATAAACAGGTGTTTGATTTAAGGTACATTCCTCTAAGATTTTTTCACGGAGATGTGAAAATAAGGCTGAATGAATCACCACTAAATCAGTGCTATAGACTTGAGATAAAAGTTTGTATGTCCATTGGCAATTACGGCCTATAATAAGGATGTCACAGTGTATTGGGGAGAAGTCAGATGAGATACGTGGGTTCCCATCTGCTATTACTATATTATATTCGGCTATCTCCAACATTGTACATTGACCCATAGGGGCTGGGAGTAAATGTTCTCTGTCGTTAATAGAGGCTACAATCGTAATCTCATTGGATTTATTTTTAATCGTTATGCTATTTGGTTGAGGAGGAATATAATAAAAATAGCATATAAACCCTATACATAGTAATCCAAAACTACTTCCCATTATTTTTAGTCGTTTATTTAGGTTACTGTTTAGTAGTATGCCTATTATGAGGATACAGATGAGATATCCACATGTCCCTTGTGGAGAAATGTGAAATCTTATTTCGCCGGCACCATCGGCTGACAGGAATTTGCTGAAATTATATAAAAGTTGATAACCTGTATCAAGTAAGTACATTGTGATTGTACCTGTTCCTATCCCTATTAGAAAAAAGTGAATTATAGCTATAACGAGATAAATAGGTAATAAGGGTAATATAATTAAGTTTGTAATGAGAAAATGCAGTGGTATGGATTTAAAATAGAGGGCACAAAGTGGTAGTGTAACTGTTGTAGCAATGAGACAAACTAATATTGGTGATAGGGTCTTATAGTATTTTGGATGTGTAAATCTATCGAAAGGATTGAGATGCTCTGTAAATAGTAATATTCCCACTACTGACACAAAGCTTAGCTGCATTCCGATATTGAATAAGGCCAAAGGGTCTACTATAAATATAATCATGGCTGATAACAGTAAAGCGTTCAGTGCAGAATTCTTCCGTTCAATCATACGTGATATAAATACAGACGTTACCATAATACAAGCGCGTACTGTAGAATAGTTAGCTCCAGTAACAAAAGTAAATATCCATAATAGTAATAAAGTGATTAATATTCGTATCTTATAACTACATATAAGATTAAGGGGTAACAGTATTGTGAGTATTAGCGTAGCTATGATGGTTATGTGAAGACCACTCAAGGCTAATATATGGGCTAATCCGGCTTGTGAGAAAATTGTACGTGTGTCTGAAGATAAAAATGTTTTGTTTCCTAACAAAATAGTAATAAGGAAAGAGGCTGTTTTATGTGAAATTCTACTGTTTTCGATATAGACGGTCAGATAATCACGTAAATGCGTCAGTCGATGTTTAATGGTTGGTGTATGAGAAACAATCTGAATATCCCTAAAGTCACAGAATTGTCTGACTATTATATTTTCTTTTTTTAAAGCTTCGATATATTGATTCTGACGTGGATTAGAATTAGGGGTTAAAATTTGGAATTTAAATGGTAACACTAAAACATCTCCTTCAATAAATGACATGGAGGATACGTGCAAAAGAGCACGAATATTATGTGGTGTATATAAGGTTTTTCCTGTACTATCGTAAGTGGCAATTATTCTACATATTAGTCTTTCCCCAGCTGTTGTTGAACGAATTTCCTCCACTTGTACCATAGCTGTTATTGGATTACCATAAGTAAGCAGTTCTGGTTCATCAGCTTTATTAAGTGTATAAGTTTCTAAGCCTACAGTTAGGAAAATAATGGCAATAGAAAAAGATTTCCATTTTGTGGAACTCAGTGCTCGACTTGGAGAATTTTGTGAATAAAAAGTAAGACCACACAGACTACATATTCCAATGAAGGCTGGTAAGAGAATACTCCAGGCTGGTGGTTGGAGAAAATATCCAGATAAAATACCTATAACCAGGAATATAAAAGGGTAGAGTAGCGGAAGCTGATGTAATTTCATATAGTTACTAATTAAAATATTAGTAACTATATGAAAGAATAATTTAAGAAGGTTTAAAGGATTCCCAAAATGAATATGCCAATTCTGCTTGGTGAATAAGCATATCATAACCGTTCTTTACTGTTGCACCTTCCTTACGTGCATTCTGCATGAAAAGTGTATTTGCTGGATTATACACCAAATCATGACATACATGATTTGGTGTCAAAAGGTGATAAGGTATAAGGGGAGCTGACTCAGAATTAGGCCATGTTCCTAATGGAGTGGCATTTACAATAAGTAAGTGCGAGTGGATTAGTTCTTCTGAGAGCTTATTATAGTTAATGACATTGTCTGTACTGCCAGTGCGGCTGACAAATGTCGGATTTATGTTGAGCTGTATGAGCGCTTCGGCTACAGCATTCGCAGCTCCACCGGTTCCAAGAATCAGAGCTTGTGTGAGATCAGGTCTGAGGAGAGGTTTTACTGACTCTTTAAAACCTCCTACATCTGTATTATGGCCATGAAGTCGATAAGAATGTTTCCCTTTGCCTTTTGCCAATCTTTCAATTTTAACGGTATTTACTGCGCCTGCCCGTATGGCTTCCTCAGTAAGACTATCCATAAAAGGAATAATCTGTTTCTTATATGGTGCTGTGACATTGAACCCAACTAAGTTGGGCTCAATGTCAATAATGTCGAGTATCTTGTCAATATGCTCAATTGGGTAAAGTTGGTATTGAGCCTTTGTTCCTTCAAGACTAAAGCGATTGTTAAAGTAGGTAGCAGAAAAGGAATGTCCTAAAGGCCAACCTATCAGTCCGTATAATTTCATCAGAATTTGGAGATGAGGTTATAAGTAAGTAGTGTTACTTACCAAATTACTATTCTTTCTTCATTAGGTCGGAACATTTTGTCTCCTTCTTTTATATCGAAAGCTTCAAGAAAAGCGTCGATATTACGTAAGGTTGCGTTAACGCGGTTTATCTCCAGTGAATGAGGATCTGTTTTAGTTCGGACTAATATTTCTTCTGGTCTTATATTGCTGGACCATGTATTGGCATAGGAAATAAAAAATCTTTTAAGAGGACTAAAACCGTCAATATCCTTCTGCTTGTCAGCTTCAGAGTAATTAAGATAAGCTGTCAGAGCGACTCTGATTCCACCTTGGTCAGCTATATTCTCTCCTAAAGTGAATCTTCCGTTTGCTTTTACTCCTGGAGCGACTTCAATTGTGTTGAATTGTTCTACCAACTTATCTGCTAAGTTAGTGAACTTGTCACTATCTTCAGATGTCCACCAGTTGTTGAGATTACCATCTTTATCATATTTCCTTCCCGAATCGTCAAATCCATGAGTCATTTCATGTCCGATGACCACACCTATAGAACCATAATTCTGTGCATCGTCGGCTGTAATGTCAAAGTAGGGCGGTTGAAGGATTCCTGCAGGGAAGCAAATCTCATTCTTTATAGGACTGTAATAAGCATTGACTGTCTGAGGAGTCATGTGCCATTCTGTTCTGTCGACTTCTTGATTTAGCTTCTTATAATTCTCCCGGTTATACCATCTTGAGGCTTCTAAGACATTCTCCAGGTAAGATTTCTCCGGATTGATTGATATGCCGGAATAATCTTTCCATTTATCAGGAAATCCAATTTTTACTGAGAGACTTTCTAATTTATCTTTTGCTTTACTCTTGGTTGTATCGCTCATCCAAGATAAATTATCTATATGTAAGGTAAGTGCCTTCCGCAGATTTTCTACCATTGCCATCATGTATTGTTTATTTTCCTGTGGAAAATATTTTTCTACATACAATTGGCCTACGGCTTCGCCAAGCATAGAGTTAGGAATCGCCATAGCTCTCTTCCAACGTGGTCTTTGCTCTTCTATGCCGCACATTACACGTCCGAACAACTCAAAGCTGGTTTTACTGAAGCTATCGCTTAAGAGTTGAGTGGATTCACTGATAATATCGTATGCCAGATAGTCTTTTAGCTCCTGCTCTGAAAGGGTAGGAATAAAATCATTAATAAATTTCAGATAATCTGGAGATACAACATTGAGACTGGAGAGGTTATTTATATTTAGTAATGTAAAATAGGTTTGCCAATCAATATTAGGATATGTCTCTTTTAAATCGGCATAGGTGAAGATATGATAGCGTGCCAATGGGTCGCGCCTTTGTTCACGCGTCATCTTGTGAAGTGCTGTTTTCTTCTCTATTTTGATTACAGCTTGCCAGACTCTTTCAGCTTCCTGTGGAGTATAGTCACAGAGCTCCATTAAAGAGACAACATAGGTATGGAAGGCTTCCATTATCTTTTTATTGTTGTCATTTTCTTCTATATAGTAATCTCTGTCACCAAGACTCAGTCCAGCTTCACCAACATGCATTATGTTGAGACTTGAATTTTTAGCATCTGGACCTACTCCGGTGCTGAAGAACGGAGCACTTATTCCATCATGTAGCCAAGCTACAAGTTCCCATAGTTTATTTATAGGTGTGGAGGTCACATGTTCTAACAATGGTTTAAGTGGCAAATTACCTTCTTGATTTAGACGTGTACTATCCATACCTAATTGGTAGAGATCATACACTTTTTGAGCATTTGTGCCGCTGACTTGTGCGTCTGGATTATCTTTCAAACCGATAATAAGATCACGAAGTTGTTCACGAGCTTTGTCATTGATTGCGTCAAATGTACCAAATCGTGAAAATTCAGGTTTGAGAGGATGGCTTTTCATCCAGCCTCCGCAGGCATAATGATAAAAATCCTCTGTGGGTTTTACGGATTCATCAAGATTTTCACGATTTATTCCAGCTTTTAATTCACTATTATATGGTGTATTCATAAAAGTAAGGGACTATAAAATTAATTTAAGGACTCCTAATGATAAAATAGAGAAGAGAATACTAATTTAGAGAAAGAGTCTTTTTGAGATTCTCAAGGGCAGTTACCTTTTCCTCCCAATCAAGCATGGCTTTTTCCAGTTTCTCAGATGTCTTTTGATATTGTTGCAAAATTTCATCTGATGTTTCGCCATTAGCCAGTTTATCCTCCAATTGTGATTGGATACTTTCTAAAGAGGCTATTTCCTCTTCGGAAGAACTTACTTCTTTCATCGCACGTTTGATTAGTTTATCTCTTTCTTTTTGTTGTGCATAAGATAAACTATTTGAACTTGATTGATTTTTACTGTTATTATCTTCATCTTTTCTAACAGTTGTTGTTTTGGAAACTGATAGTTCTGCAAGTGAAGAAAGATTGCGTTTATGAAGATAGTCGTAAATGCCACCAAGATGTTCAGTCACTTTTCCATCGGCAAACTCATAAACCTTATCTACTAATCCATTCAGAAATTCACGATCATGACTTACTACAATTACTGTGCCATCGAAGTCTTTTATGGCTTCTTTAAGAATGTCTTTAGTACGCATATCGAGATGATTGGTAGGTTCGTCCAGAATAAGGAAGTTGACTGGTTCGAGCAAAAGTTTCAACATAGCCAAACGAGTCTTTTCCCCTCCGCTTAAAACTTTTACAGGTTTTTCGATAGCTTCACCTCCAAACATAAAGGCCCCTAACAAATCTCTGATACGTAATCTTATGTCACCTGTAACTACACTATCTATTGTATCGAATACGGTCAGCTCTTTATCAAGTAGCTGCGCCTGGTTCTGAGCAAAGTAACCGATAGCTACATTATGACCGATGGTAAGCTTACCATCGAACGGAATTTGATGCATGATACATTTTATCAAGGTAGATTTCCCTTCTCCATTTTTGCCTACGAAGGCTACCTTATCTCCACGCCGAAGAGTGAGATTGACATTCTTAAATACTAAATGCTCTCCATATTCTTTGCTTACATCTTCTATGATGAGTGGGAAGTCGCCTGTACGACTGGCAGGAGGAAATTTGAGATGTAATCTTGAATTATCGACTTCATCAATCTCGATAGGAACAATTTTTTCCAGTTGTTTTATGCGACTTTGTACTTGAATTGCCTTAGTCGGTTTATATCTGAAGCGTTCTATAAAGTCTTTCAGGTCCGCAATTTGCTTTTGTTGGTTTTCGTAAGCTCGTGTTTGTTGTTCTATGCGCTCTTGTCTCAGTTGCACAAAATTGGTATAGTTTACTTTGTAATCATAAGCTTTACCGCAAGATATCTCAATAGTACGTTTTGTAACATTATCCAAAAAAGCTCTATCGTGACTAACAAGAATCACAGCATTTGCTTTGGTTTGTAAAAATTGCTCTAACCACTGTATCGATTCTATATCAAGATGGTTAGTAGGCTCGTCAAGCAATAATATATCAGGGCGTTGCAAGAGAATCTTGGCCAACTCAATTCTCATTCTCCACCCACCTGAAAATTCTTTGGTAGGCCGATTGAAATCACTACGTACAAATCCTAAACCACAGAGTGTACGTTCTATCTCGGCTTCCATAGTATTTATACCACCTATAGCGATACGCTGATTAAGCATATCTATATGTTCTATAAGAGCTGCATAGGCTTCAGAGTCATAATCTGTACGTTGTGCTATAGCTTCATTAGCTTTTTCAAGCTCTTCTTTTAAGGCTGTCTGACTACTGAAAGCTTTTCTTGTCTCTTCTATCAGGGTAGTATCATCTGCCAAATCCATCTGTTGAGGAAGATAGCCAATAGAAACTCCAGAAGATATATTTATTGCTCCCGAAGTAGGGGTCTGTAAGCCTGCAATAATTTTAAGTAGAGTTGATTTGCCAGCTCCGTTTTTTCCAACAAGTGCAATTTTATCATTTGTATTCACTACAAAGCTCACGTCATTGAAAATAGGGTGGGCTGAGAACTCCATACTTAAGTTGTTTATAGCAATCATACTGAATATATACTTTTTAATTTTGCCAGTACTTAGCATTAAGGAAAAGACTAAGTAGCTCTTAAAAATTAAACGATATATGTTTCTTAAGATACTTTGTGTATCTTGACATATAAAACTTGTTATTTTTGGCCGATTTGGACTTGTCACTCAGTCGAATACTAAGGTATTCTCATTCGCTCCGCGTCCAAATCGCCTCAAAAATAACTGTGTTTTATATGTTCATTAATTTCTAAGAGCCACTTATAAACCAAAAAGTCTCAACCTATGTAGCCGAAATTTGAATTTGATTCTCTTATGCATTTCAAAATTATAAAGAAAAGTTCGAATATACAAATAGAGATGAACGACCTAATTAGAGAGGTAGTAAGATAAAGATAATATTTAATTTAGAAGAAATATTATGTTAATTAAACAATATAATTAACAATATTTGGAATAACATTCGCTTTTTTTTATTTTTGCAATAAAAATTTTATCTAAGTGATTTTTAGAAATTACTGAACACTAAAATGCAGTTATTTTTGAAATGATTCAGATGTAGAGCAAAGGATAGTGCTGGTGTATTCGACTGAATTACAAATCTAAAGTAAACAAAAATAACAAGTTTTATAGTGTAAGATTCACAGGGTGTCTTAACACGTATCGTTTAATTTCTAAGAGTTAATTTCCTAACATGTGAGTATATTATATGCTTTCTTCGACCTCATCAACTTCTAAATTACATTCTGTAATAGCTATTACTGGTGCTACCGGTACCATGGGAAAGGCTACAGTAGATAAATTACTATGCGAGAAGGATAGTGATACTTGCCTTAGACTTTTAGTACGACCCACGAAGAAAAATCGTAAATTGGTAAAAAAATGGCTAAACCACTCTAATATTGAGATTATATGGGGAGATTTGCTTGATATATCTAAAATAAGACAATTAATAGCAAATGCCGATATCGTACTTCACATGGGAGGATTGGTATCTCCAAAGGCTGATTATGTTCCAGAACTTACATTAAAGATTAATGTAGAATCTGTTAAAAATCTTGTAGCTGCCATCACTAATATGAATCAGACCGATACTACCAGATTTGTGTATATCGGTTCAGTTGCTCAGTATGGGTCTCGCGCTGTGCCCTTACATTGGGGAGGACCCGGAGACCCGATGATTCCTGCCTTATATGATTATTATGCCTTATCCAAGATTCTTGCAGAAAGATTAGTAGTCGAATCAGGAATTAAGAGATGGGTTTCTTTACGCCAATCAGGTATTTTATCAAAGGAATTATTATATAAAGGTAATGATCCAATAGCTTTTCATGTCCCAATAAATGGAGTGTTAGAATGGTCTACTGTCGAAGATTCAGCTTCTCTTATGGTAGGTGTTTGTAGAAAAGATGTGTCAGAGAAAATATGGGGAAATTTTTTTGATATAGGTAGTGGTAGTTCTTTTCGTCTGACTAATTATGAGTTTGAAACTATGCTACTGAAAGCCTTATCTTGTCCTGCTCCTGAGAAAATATTTGAGGTATCTTGGTTTGCCCAACGAAACTTTCATGGTGTATGGTATTGGAGCTCAGACCGTCTTAATGAGCTTGTACCATTTAGAAGTGATGTAGCTGCTGAGGAATATTTCGACAATATGGCTAAAAGTTTACCTTCTTATTTTCGTCTGGCCAATTTTGTTCCAGCAGGTATTATTAAGATGTTTATGAAGCATGTGGCTTCAGACACTCAGTTTGGACCATTGGGTTGGAGGAAAGAAAAGAATAAGGAGCTTATAGATGCTTTCTTTATTTATGACTCTACTGATAAGGATTGGTCACAAAGTCTAACTCCTAAACCATCTGTAGAAGAGAAAAACTACAAGATGCTGGATGTTGGCTATAATAGGCAGGCATCGCCCCAGACTTTATGTCTTGAAGATATGCAGTCTCTTGCTCGAAGACGTGGAGGAGAATGTATGTCTGAGAGTATGGCTACAGGAGATATGAGAACACAACTTAAATGGAAGTGTAACTCTGGACATATGTTTTATGCTTCACCTGCTGCTATTGCTTTAGGTGGACATTGGTGTTCTGAATGTTCACCATGGCCAACTTCAGAAGTAGCTCATAAAGATCCTTTAATGTATGATGTTTATCTGACAACCCATCCTAAAGAAAAGTAGATAAAGTAATCTTAAGAGCTTCTTAATATCGAAGATTTGATTTGTGTGATATTGAAGTTTAGTAATAGAAAATACGAAAAATGGCTGCGAAAACAAAAAAAGTTTATGTCTGTTCCTCGTGTGGATATGATGCCCCTAAATGGCTTGGGAAATGTCCGGGATGCGGAGAGTGGAACACTATGGTGGAAGAAAAAGTGGTAGTACCTACTAAGTCATCTGGTCGTGGAACTCCTTTAAGAACAGTGAAACCTGTGCGGTTATCTGAAATAGAAGTTAAAGATGAGGTTCGTATAAAGATGCCCAGCGATGAACTGAATCGTGTGTTGGGAGGAGGTCTTGTTGAAGGCTCTCTCACGCTACTTGGTGGCGAACCCGGTATTGGTAAATCTACCCTGTTATTACAGAATATTCTTTCTATAAGAGGACGTCGTATATTATATGTATCTGGAGAGGAGAGCGCTACACAGTTGAAATTAAGAGCTGACAGATTAGGTAAGGTGGCAGATAATACTTTCATATTATGTGAGACACGCCTTGAAAATATTTTTTCTCAAATAGAAAAGGTAGAACCTGAAATTTTAGTTGTGGATTCCATTCAGACCATAGCGACTGAAAATATTGAAAGTGCTTCTGGTAGTGTAGCTCAAGTACGTGAATGTGCAGCAGCTTTATTAAGATATGCTAAAGAATCGGGTGTGCCGGTGATTCTGGTTGGTCATATAAATAAAGAAGGTGCTATAGCTGGGCCTAAAGTTTTGGAACATATAGTTGATACAGTATTACAGTTTGAAGGTGACCGTCAGTTCCTGTACAGAATATTACGTTCAATTAAGAATAGATTTGGCTCCACGTCGGAAATAGGTATATATGAGATGGTACAAAAAGGTCTTAAGGAGGTGAAAAATCCTTCTGAGATGCTTATGTCCCAATATCGTGATTATGAAATGAGTGGAGTAAGTATAGGTGTGACTGTAGAAGGTGTAAGACCTATAATGATTGAAGTCCAGGCCTTAGTCTCCTCAGCCGCTTATGGTACGCCACAACGGTCTGTAACAGGATTTGACCCAAGACGTCTCAACATGTTGCTTGCTGTACTTGAAAAACGAGCTCGTTTCAAATTAGGTCAGAAAGATGTTTTCCTTAATATTGCAGGAGGACTAAAGGTTGCTGACCCTGCTTTAGACCTTGCTGTAGTTGCTGCTATAATGTCATCTAATTTTGATGTTGCTCTTCCTATGCGAGCAGCTTTTGTAGGAGAAATAGGACTTTCTGGAGAAATAAGACCTGTGGTTAGAATAGAGCAACGTGTTGCCGAGGCTATTAAATTAGGTTTTGATACCATCTTCATACCACGTGATAATTTGAAAGGTGTAAATATGGATAATTTATCAGAAACTAAAATTATAGAAGTCGGTAAAGTCGAAGAAGTATTCAGAAAATTGTTCGAATAAACCAATATTTATGCTATACTAACTTAAAATGAAAGCAGTAGTTATTTGTTTTATAATGGTGATTTCCAGTATTATTACTATTGGAAAAGCACAAACTTCGTCAGCTAATCTAGGTGTGTCAACTGCTGCTTCTTATCCGGAATTAGAAGCACAGCAAAAATTACTTGACAATACTAAAATTGTTTATGCTGGAAGTAGTAACGTAATGCCTAAACCTGATTCCGTTAGACTTCTGATTAGTCGGTTTTATGTGGATCAATTCCGTCATTTTCAGGATCCGAAGGCTCCTTATTTTATGTTTATGAGTAAGGATGCTAAAGTTGCTATGGGTGTTGGAGGTGTTATAAGAATGCGTGGTTGGGTTGATTGGAATGGCTCGATACCTGCTAATGGCTTTGCCCCTTATCTTATACCGATTACAAAAGACCCAACTAACATGAAACGTTTGGGTGCGACTCCGTCCGGCTGTGCAGTATTTCTTACTCTCTTAGGTAAAAAAAGTATTCTTGGAGAATATACTGGTTATATAGAAGCTAATTTTAACGGTTATAGAGGAGTTGGTTTTCAACTTAAAAAAGCTTACTTTATGGCTGGTGACTGGACTTTAGGGTATGCTACATCTACTTTTAGTGACCCCTCGGCTCAACCACCAACTATAGATGGGGCTGGGCCTAATGGATATGTCTCAAGAACCAATATTCTCATAAGATACATGCATACGTTTAAGAATGTATGGAGTATAGCTGGTTCTTTAGAAATACCGTCTCCACAGATTGATGATAGTGGAGAATTTACTAAGAAATGTGCTGATTGGTTTCCTGATATTTCTGGATTTTTCCAATATGAATGGACTGGTGGTTTAAGCCATCTGAGACTTTCTGGCCTTATGCGAGTGATGTCTTATAGAGACCTCATCATGGAGTGTAACAGAGATGTTGTGGGTTGGGGAGTTCAACTTACGGGAAAATGTAAAATAGGTTATCCTCTCACTGTGTTTGGTGGTGTTGGATATGGAAAAGGTGTAGGTTCTTATCTTGGAGATTTGTCATGTGATAATACAGATCTTGTTCCAAATCCTTCTAAAGACGGGTATCTTTATGCTCCGGGTTCACTTGGTTTTACTCTTGGATTAAAGTATAATTTTACATCTTCCGTCTATTCTACTTTAGCACTTGGTCATTTACGGTATTATCCAAAATCTGGTATAGAGGAGAGTGCCTATAAATATGGAATGTATGGAGCTATAAATTTATTCTGGGACATCACTCCACGTTTCCAGATTGGAGCTGAATATCTTGCCGGTAAACGTATGAATATAGGAGGTATGCATGGTAATGCTAACAGGGCAGATGCTTTATTTCAGTTTATGTTCTGAAAGCTTTCATATAAGCAGCTCTTAAATATCCACTTATTGATTTATAACACAAAATAAAAGTGTTACCTTTGTATAGTAATTATAAATTGGTAATATGAGTAAAGTAGTCATCGAATATAAAAATGTAAATGTAGAACGTGCAGAAAAAACCGTTCTAAAAAATGTCTCTTTCAAAATTGAAGAGGGAGAATTCTGTTATCTGGTAGGTCGTGTAGGGTCAGGTAAGAGTTCTCTGATGAAAACTATGTATGCGGACGTTTCGATTGCTACTGGGGCAAAAGCTCAGGTACAGGATTACGACTTACTCACTATAAGAAAGCATCATATACCTTATTTAAGACGTAAAATAGGCATAGTGTTTCAAGATTTCCAGCTATTACAGGACCGTTCTGTAGAAGCTAATCTTAGATTTGTGCTTCAGGCCACGGGTTGGAAACGCAAAGATGAGATTGCACTTAGAATAGATGAAGTGCTTGAGGCGGTGGGTATGTCAAATAAGAACTATAAAATGCCACATGAGCTTTCTGGTGGCGAACAACAGCGTATTGTAATCGCACGTGCTTTGCTTAACAAGCCCTCACTTATTTTAGCAGATGAACCTACTGGAAATTTAGATCCGCAGACAGGAATAGTAATCGTAAAGTTGCTTCACGATTTAGCTGCAAAAGGTCATAGTGTACTCATGGCTACACATAATCTTCAGCTTGTTGAAGATTATCCAGCAAGGGTATTAAGTTGTGGGGAAAAGTGTCTGACAGAGAAATTCCAGTGAATAAAAAACATTTAGACTGATGGTAGGTTTAGTAGAGAGACAGAAAAAATTATGCTAAAATTTTTCAGTATCTGAATATATGCCTATCTTTGCAGTGAAAACCGTCTGCCGAGGAAGGGCAGTCATAGATAACCTCATCTCTAATGCCTCACTTGTCAGCAGATTATAGCGATAACCATAACATCTATATAAGAGCTATACTATTATGGCAGAAAACAAAGAAAAACTATTTGACATGTTTTCGCCCGTCACTACAGAAGAGTGGAAGGCGAAAATCATTGCCGATTTAAAGGGCGCCGACTTCGATAAGAAATTGGTATGGCGCACTAATGAAGGCTTTAATGTACAGCCTTTCTATCGCCGTGAAGACATTAAGGATTTGGCGACTATTGGTTCAATGCCTGGAGAATTTCCTTATGTACGCGGCACCCGTGACAATAATGACTGGCTGATACGTCAGGAGGTATTGGGTGAAAATGCAGAAGCTATGAATGACCATGCTCGTCATATTCTTGACAGAGGCGTGGAATCTCTTGGAATAAAGCTTGGCCACAATGTTAACAGTGAGGATCTGAAGACTATTCTTAAAGACATTGATCTTAATAAGGTAGAGGTAAATATTCAGTGTTGTCCTGGAAAAGCTGTGGAAGTAGCTAAAATATTGGTTGCCATTATTGAAGAAGCTGGTGTTAAAGATAACTTCCGTGGTGCAATAGATTTTGATCCTTTCAAACGTCTGCTACGTAGAGGTTTACCCTTCCCAAAAGATTTGACTGCTACAGCTTTAGAGGTATATGAGGTAGTTAAACCAGTTAAGAGTCTACGTTGCTTTGCAGTAGATAGCTACCTTCTCAATAATGCTGGTGCTTACATCACTCAGGAACTCGGTTATGCTTTAGCTTGGGGTACAGAGTGGATGACTCTTATGACAGAGGCAGGACTGACACCCTGTGAAGTTGCTGAACGTATAAAGTTCAACATGGGCATTTCATCAAATTATTTTATGGAAATTGCCAAATTCCGTGCTGCACGTATGCTTTGGGCTGAAATTGTGAAGTCCTATGGCGCTGCTGAGGAATGCTGTAAGATGTGGGTTCATGCTGTGACAAGTAAGTTTAACATGACTATCTATGATGCTCACGTTAATCTGCTTAGGTCTATGACTGAAACAATGAGTGCAGCTTTGGCAGGTGTGAACTCTATTGAGACTCTTCCATTTGACCTTACTTATGAAAGACCAGACGAGTTCTCTGAACGTATAGCTCGTAATCAGCAGCACATGTTGCGTGATGAATCTCATCTTAATAAGGTAGTTGACCCGGCAGGTGGTTCTTACTATATCGAAACTCTTACTGCATCGATAGCCAAGCGCGCTTGGGAAATCTTTAACGAAGTAGAAGATGAGGGTGGTTTTGACGCTCTGCTTAAGAAAGGTAAGATTCAGGCTAAAGTGAATGAAAGCGGAGTTAAACGTCATGTTGATGTCGCAAAACGTAAAGAAATTCTGTTAGGTACAAACCAGTATCCTAACTTTAATGAAACTGCTCTTGGTAAAATAAAGCTTACCGAATGCAACTGCGGCTGTTCAGAAAATACTCCTGCAGATAATGCTGTAGAATGGCTTAACTTTGATAGAGCTGCCAGCCAGTTTGAGACTCTTCGTCTTGATACAGAGAAGAGTGGAAAGCGTCCTAAGGTATTCATGCTTACCATTGGTAATCTTGCAATGCGTCTTGCTCGTGCTCAGTTCTCAGCTAATTTCTTTGGTTGTGCCGGATATGAAATAATAGATAATATCGGTTTCAATACTATACAGGAAGGCATAGATGCTGCTATGGAGAAAGAGGCTGACGTAGTTGTGTTGTGCTCAAGTGATGATGAGTATGCACAATATGCTCCTGAGGCATTTAAGGCTCTTGATGGACGTGCCATGTTTGTGGTAGCTGGTGCACCTGCTTGCATGGAGGAACTCAAGGCTCAGGGTATTGAAAACTTTATCCACGTTCGCGTCAACGTACTTGACACATTAATTGGGTTTAACGCAAAATTACTCAGCTAATCATGAGACCGAATTTTAAAGAAATAGATATAACCAAAGTTGTATCTCCCGCAACTCACGCTCCTGTGAAAGAGGGGGAGGAGTGGCTCACCGCCGAGCTTATACCGGTGAAATCGGTATATACCGAAGCTGACCTTGAGGGTCTGGAACATCTTGATTATGTATCTGGTCTTCCTCCTTTCTTAAGAGGCCCGTATAGTGCCATGTATCCGATGCGCCCATGGACTATACGTCAGTATGCTGGTTTCTCGACCGCAGCTGAATCAAATGCTTTCTATCGTCGTAATCTTGCTTCTGGACAGAAAGGCTTGTCAGTTGCATTCGACCTTCCCACTCATCGCGGTTATGATGCAGATCATGAGCGAGTTGTAGGTGACGTTGGTAAAGCTGGCGTTTCTATCTGCTCACTTGAAGATATGAAAGTTTTGTTTGATGGTATACCTCTCAACAAGATGTCAGTGTCTATGACTATGAACGGTGCTGTTCTACCTGTACTTGCATTCTACATCAACGCTGGTCTTGAACAGGGTGCCAAACTTGATGAGATGGCTGGTACTATTCAGAATGATATTCTGAAGGAGTTTATGGTGCGTAACACCTATATCTATCCACCTGCCTTCTCTATGAAGATAATTGCAGATATTTTTGAGTATACATCGAAGAACATGCCTAAGTTCAATTCGATTTCTATCTCAGGATATCACATGCAGGAAGCTGGTGCTACAGCTGACATTGAGTTAGCTTATACCTTAGCTGACGGTCTGGAATATCTTCGTGCAGGTGTTAACGCTGGTATGGATATAGACTCCTTTGCACCGCGTCTTTCGTTCTTTTGGGGTATTTCAATGAATTATTTCATGGAAATTGCCAAGATGCGTGCTGCACGTATGTTGTGGGCAAGAATAGTGAAGCAGTTCAATCCTAAGAATCCTAAATCGTTGGCTCTGCGTACTCACTGTCAGACTTCAGGTTGGTCATTAACTGAACAGGATCCCTTCAACAACGTAGGACGTACTTGTGTAGAGGCTATGGGTGCTGTATTAGGACATACTCAATCACTTCATACTAATGCTCTCGATGAGGCTATCGCTCTGCCTACCGATTTCTCTGCCCGAATTGCACGTAATACTCAGATTTATATTCAGGAAGAGACTTATGTGACAAAGCAAGTTGATCCTTGGGGTGGTTCTTACTATGTAGAAGCACTTACTAATGAAATAGCTCACCGTGCATGGGAGCATATTCAGGAGATTGAGAAACTTGGAGGTATGGCAAAGGCAATTGAAACAGGCCTGCCTAAACTCAAGATTGAAGAAGCAGCTGCTCGTACACAGGCTCACATTGACTCAGGCACACAAACCATCGTGGGTATCAACAAATATCGTCTTGACCATGAAGATCCTATTGATATTCTTGAGGTTGATAATACTGAAGTACGTAAAGAACAGTGTGAAAGACTAGAAAATTTACGTGCTCATCGTGATGAGGCTGCAGTTAAGAAAGCTCTTGAGGCTATCACTGAATGTGTTAAAGATCCAAGTAAAGGCAATCTTCTGGATTTGGCCGTTAAGGCAGCCGGTCTAAGAGCTACTCTTGGTGAAATTTCTGATGCCTGTGAGGCAGTAGTAGGACGTTATAAGGCTGTAATTAAAACAATATCCGGCGTGTATAGCAGCGAAGAGAAGGGTGACCCTGAGTTTGAAGAGGCAAGAAAAGCTGTCGCAGACTTTGCAAAACGCGAAGGTCGTCAGCCACGTATCATGATAGCCAAGATGGGTCAGGACGGTCATGACCGTGGCGCGAAGGTTGTAGCTACTGGTTATGCTGACTGTGGTTTTGATGTAGATATGGGACCGTTGTTCCAAACTCCGGCTGAAGCAGCTCGTCAAGCTGTAGAAAATGACGTACACATTCTTGGTGTATCTTCATTGGCCGCAGGACATAAGACACTTATTCCTCAGGTTATAGAGGAATTGAAGAAACTTGGTCGTCCTGATATAATGGTAACTGCAGGTGGTGTGATTCCGGCTCAAGACTACGATTTCTTGTATAAAGCTGGTGTTGATGCTATATTTGGTCCAGGTACACGTATTCCTAAGAGTGCTATTGAGATGATACGTTTGCTCAATGAACAGCGTTCAGAAGAGAATGCTTAAAGGAATGCATAAATACTAAGACAAGTATAAAGTTACCTAATAATAAGTCAAGGTCTGGGTCTATGTTTTTAGACCCGGACTTTGCTTAATAATAGAATGTTGTATTATAATAACCTCATCTTAAATGTCTCGTTTTTTCTCGAAGTGGTTTATTCTACTGTTTAGCCTTAATTGTATAGTTTTAGGTGTTATTGCTATTGTAGCTTGTAGTACTGATATTTTGAAATCTTCTTGGGGACTTTGGTTAGCTATAGGTATAACTATAGTAATGATATGTATAAATTTAGTTTTTGTGTATCTTTTAGGACGTGACCTGAATCAATTTAGTAAGACAGTAGAGCAGGTAGCGGATGGTAAAAGAAATGTAGTTCCTCCTGTATTCCGTTTATTACATCTTGAACATTTAGATTATATAGTAAGGCACTTGGCAGTTCGGTTATATAAAACAGAAGTTGAAAGGGATAGAGAACATCAATTAGCTGTTTTTGAGGAAAAAGAGAAAATTCGTATAAAAAAACAGTTGACTACTAATATCAATAATGAGTTGAAAAATCCAGTAGCTGCCGTTCAAGTATGCCTTGAGGCTGTCTTATCGCATAAGGAACTTTCTGATGAAAAACGTTTCGCCTTTTTAAATCGTGCTTATGATAGCAGTATGCGTCTACGACGACTTTTGAATGATGTTGATACTATCTCCAAAATTGAAGAAAATAGTGATTCAATTAAAATAGAACAAGTTGATATAGTTGAAATTGTACGTAAGGTCATAAAAGAATTCTCAACGCAATTGACTGAAAAACATATTAGTGTGAAAACAGACATGCCTGAACAATTGAATATTATGGGCAATGCTTTTCTAATTATGTCTGTATTTCATAATATGCTTGATAATACTATAGCGTATTCAAAAGCTACGAAAGTAGAAATTGCATTGATTAAAGATGAAATTGATTTAGTTACATTTTTATTTTCTGATAATGGTGTAGGTGTACAACCACAGCACTTAAAACATTTATTCGAGCGCTTCTATAGGGTTGATAGGGGGCTATCGCGTAAAAGGGGTGGAACTGGTTTAGGACTCTCAATCGTAAAGAATGCGGTATTATTTCATGGTGGAACTATAAAAGCTGAGAATAATCAAGCTAACGGACTGAGCTTTACCTTTTCATTTCGTAAAATGTAAGCTGTAAATTCGATAATTATTATTTAATACTTAGGGGTTTAGGTGTAATTTATAAGATTTACGTCAATATTTTTACGCAGATAAGTTAATTTTTAAAATAAAAAAATACAAGTAAATTTTGTTAGAAATAAAAATATTTCTAATTTTGCAGCCAAAGAGTTGTGCTTCCAACTCGAAATTACTAAGTATATGACCTGTGAACCTCGCCATTTAAACACTGTGCTCGACATGAGACAGAAAGAAATACGTCGCTTAAGTGATTGTCTGTTCTCAGACTCAGGCACAGGGCGAGGACTGGCTCCGGATCTCTGGGGTCCGGAGCCAGTATTTGATTATTCTTTTCCACAAGAGAATACTCAAATAGATATCCTTGTACTAACTTCTTGTCTTCTTAATGGTGGCACTGAAGTACAATTGTTATCTTTGTGCCAAGCTTTTCAGAATATTGGTAAAAAAGTGGCGGTAGCTTGTCTTTTTGAGCATGATATGTCAATGTTATCGGCTTTTAAAGATTCGGGCTTATCCGTTTATTGTTTAAGTAAGACAAATTCGCGTCCAAAAGGTATCATAAGAACTGCGTGTAAGGTAGCGGTTTCACTATGGCGACTTTCCCGGAAGTTAAGGATTGATAAAGTACATGTAGCTTATATGGCTCCTGGGGCAATGAGTGTGTTTTTTGCTAAAATTTATTTGAGTAGTAAGATATATGTTTCTGTACATGCTTGCTGTAATTCACGATTTTCTGCTTACACTTTACGTCTCTTGGCAATGGGTGTAATACGTAAAATTATATTTGTAAGTAGATCAGCAGCTAATTCATTCTATAAAGGTAAATTAAGGAATTTATTTTCTAATTATACGATAGTACCTAATGCCCTCCCTAACGATGTAAATCTGCGTTTTAAGTCCAGTAAATTGAAGAATGAACGTTTATGTTTGGGTTGGGTAGGTAGATTAGAGCCGATTAAAGGAAGCGATATATTACAATGGCTGATTGTTAGAGATGAAATTCTCAGTTTACCTATTGATTGGGTGATAGCAGGAGAGGGTAGTGATTTATTATCTATACGTACATTAATACATGCATATCATCTTGAAGATAGAGTGCATATTTATGGCAATGTTCCACGTCATCGTATTGCAAGTGTATATGATTTGATTGATATTTTGTTTGTGCCAAGCCGTGAGGAGGCTTTTGGTCTAAGTGCTCTTGAAGGTATGGCACGAGGGTGTGTATTAATAGCAAGTAGAGCTAATGGACTTAATGAACTTCTTAAGGACAGTAATGCAGCGATACAATTTGATATACAAAATCCATGGGAGACTTTAGATGCTATTAGATTGTTATGTGAAAATCGTGACAAATTATGTACAATGAGTAAATGTGCAACAAAACATGCCTCTGGTTTTACACAAGCTGTTTACCAAACAGCTATTATAAAGGTCCATTCCTAATTTGTATTATTATGCTAAATATAAATTATGTATTGTTTATTGCATTTTTGATTTTAGTTTGGATAATTCCTCGTTTTGAATCTTATATTCTTAAAAATCCGTTAGAAAAAGAATATAGACTTCAACTTAATGGTGTGGAATTTCTTTGGCTTGTGTTATTTGGTACTGGAGTGATTGCCTTAGGTGTTCCTGGTTTTTTGGATTTAATGGCTTTAAGACTATTAGTTTTGGAAATCGTAGTCTTGTATACACTTTACAATTATAGAAACGTAGTTAAGCTTAACAGGGTATTTTCTCTCTATTTAGTTATGTTGGGATGGTTTGCTTTTGGGATTCTGTATTCTCCTAATTTTACTTATGGTATTCGTACTTGGTTGAAATTTTTTTATCCTCCTTTGCTTGGTATACTTGGAATGGTTTTGATTGATGATGTACGAATGTGGCTTAAGAGTATACTATGGGCAAGATGGGGAGCTATTCTAAGTTTAGGATATTATTTTGTGCCTGGTATAAATAAATATATTCCAGGTTTTATTTGGTATTTTACAGCAGTAGCAGTAAATTATATAAGTATGCTCAGTATCTCTATGAGCTTAATAATTGGTATTGAACGCAGGTGGATTAATTTAATGTGGAGTGTATTGTGGTTAGTACCATGCGTAATCTGGGGCCTAAGAAGTTCTTTAGTTGGTAGTATAGCAGCTATTATAGCTTTTTTGATTATTAAATTACGTTGGACAAGTCTCCCATTTATCTTAAGCATTGTTTTTTTCGGTCTTACCAGTTTGGTATGTATTCCATCAGTAAGAGAAAAAACTTTTGGACAGGAAAAAATTGAGCTTAAGGATATTTTACTTGGTAAATTATCAATTAAGCAAGTTAATACGAATGCTCGTTCTAATATGTGGAATTTCTTTTGGGAGGAATATGTAACTAAACATCCTATTGTTGGTTCTGGTACAGGAGCCGTTCAAACCTATATGTATGAGAATCATGTGTTCGGAGGTTTGAAAATGCCACATAACGATTATTTACAAATTTTATGTGATAATGGGATAGTAGGTTTACTGTTATATTTGATTACATTTGGAAAAGCCATTTGGGAATGTTATTGTATGGAGAGGGATTATACAATGTTTCCTGGAATGTCAATGATATCTACTGCTGCTGGCTCATCTCTGGCGGGTGTTGGAGTTACTTTACTTACTGAAAACACTGTAGCTTATTCAGTATGTACATTGGCCTATCCATGGGCTTTATATGGTATGGCAGTTGGAATAAAACGAAAATACGATTATTATGGAAGTATCAGTTATTATCCCTATGTATAATGCCTTATCTACTATAGAGCGAGCTCTACAGTCTGTATTAAATCAAAAAGGTTGTCATTCAATTGAGATTATTGTAATTGATGATGGCTCCACTGATTCTGGTATTGAAGTAGTAAAAAAGGTTAGAGGAATTGATATAAAAATAATATATCAAAAAAATCATGGTGTAGCTTACGCTCGTAATCAAGGTATCGTTATAGCCTCTTATAGTAAGATAGCATTTTTAGATGCAGATGACGAATGGAAGGAAAATCATCTTGATGTTCTTGAAAATCTTATTAATAAGTTCCCTGATTGTCTTGCTTGGGCATCAAGTTATGAGCTTAGAAATTCTAAGGGTCTTATATTGCATGATAAAGTTAAGAGTTTTATAAATGAAAGAGAAGGTATACTGACTGATTATTTTAAGACAGCTACTTTGTCAGCTCCTCCTGTATGGACTTCTGCAACTATAGTACGGAAAGATACCCTTAAGCTATTAGGTGGCTTCGCCATAGGCGTGACGAGTGGTGAAGATTTACTTCTGTGGGCTCGTATAGCAGCATGTGGAAAAGTTGCTTTATCACATCAAGTCACTTCAATATATCATATAGCTTCAGATGATTGGAATCAAAGTGCGCGTCGGACATTGGATTATCCTGATAAAGTATCTGAAATTTTGAAGAGTATGGCGCGTGAAACGCCATACGGTAGCTGGCGTTGGCGTTATTTGTCTCACTGGCATCGGATGCGTGGGATAATAGCATTATATTCCGGAAATCGTAAGGCAGCTTATGAAGAAGGCCTGAAGACAATAAGATACTATGTATTGAATCCTTATGGCTTTATTATCATGGGACTATGTGTTTTACCGACTTGGTTATGTACTCGCATTTTTAAATTTAATACGAATAGAAAACATTTTTATCGACATGAAAATTCTACTTGTACATAATGATTATGGAAAGTATTCAGGTGAGGAAAAAGCCGTAGAAATGATGACATTAATGCTGGAAAGCATGGAATTTTCCCTTGTACAATTACGTACCTCAACTTGTGAAAGTAGATATAATTTTATTGGTAAAGCAAGAGTATTTTTGAATTCCATTTATTCACATAGTGGAAGAATCTTAATGCGTAGACAGTTACAGAATATTAGCCCTGATTTAGTTATAATTAATAATCTGTATCCTTTTATTAGTCCTTGGGCACTTTTAGAATGCCGGAAAGCTAATGTGCCGGTTGTGATGCGAGTTCACAACTATAGATTATTGTGTCCAAATGGGCTATTCTATAATAAAAAAGGAATATGTGAAGAGTGTCTTGAGCGAGGTAACGAATGGGCTTGTATTTTTAATAACTGTACAGGTGAAATCTTAAAATCAATTACCTATACCTTGCGTAATATGTTGGCTCGAAAGCTAAAGCTATACACAAATAATGTGGATAGGTATGTATGTCTTACTAATTTTCAAAAAACTAAGCTTATTGCTGGTGGACTGCCTGAAGAAAAGATTGATGTTATAGTAAACCATGTGGTAGATTTACCTAAAAAAGAAATATCTGTAGGAGATTATATAGGTATCTGTGGAAGAATAAGTCCAGAAAAGGGTATGGATATAATTCTTCAGGTAGCTATTCTATGTCCAGATATACCTTTTAAAATTGCAGGCGAAATTTGTGATTCCTATTCTGCCTATGTTCCATATAATGTTGAATTATGTGGTTTTTTGGAAAAAGATAATTTGGAAAGATTTTATCTTGGAGCTCGTTTTATGCTTTCATGTAGTAGGTGTTATGAAGGACAGCCTATGACTATTATTGAAGCAGCTATGTATTCGAAGATTTCTGTTATCCCTTTACATGGTGGTTTTCTTGAGATTCTATCCTCATCTGGGCTTCAAGAACAGGCTGGGTATAGAGCTAATGATTTATCCTCTATGGTTGATAAAATAAGATATTTATGGAATAATCCTTTAGAATGTGTTAAACTGGGAATATTGTTGAGAAGTGTGGTAGAGAAAGAGTATTCATTAAGTGGAGTCAATTATAAATGGAAGAGTGTATTGGAGAAAGTTATCAGTGAACGAAAACAGAATAACAGGTAAAATACTGAAATAATCTGTAAGATGGTAAGTGCAAAGTCAGATTGTGTATCCTGTGATAATGCGAAGGTAAGAGATTATCAGGCTGATTTGATTAGACTGATAGCTTGTTTAGCTGTTATATCATCACATTTTTTTATCTTGACAGATTTTCATAGCACACCTTTCAGTGGATTTGCTATGTGGAGTCAAGGTGTAGGAGCATCTTTTTTAGTAGGTAGTGATCTTTATATGATGTTAACTGGATATTTATGCTGTTATCGTTCTTTCTCACTCTCTGGGTATCGTGGGTGGTATAGAGTCATAATGTCTTACGTCATAATGTCTATAGTAATAATTCTTATACAATATCATTCTTCTCCAACTCAGGCTACAGTCATTGAGGGGGTAAAAGGAATATTTGCCTTTAAAACTATTCCTTATGCGTGGTATATAGAAATGTGGATTGGATTATTTCTACTATCCCCATTACTTAATATACTCTTTCATGCCTGTAAAGATAAAAAACAAAAGAAGTTTATGATTTTAATTCTATTTCTGATATGTTGTCCTGCAGAATTTACTAACCGCTATGGATTATATATTTTACCTCAGTATTGGTGTGATTTTTATCCTGTTTGTTTATATATGACAGGTTGTTATATTCGACAGTATGGTGGGTTTATACCACGTTTTTATGTTTGGTTGTTGGGGATAGGTATACTATTAATCCTTATTTTATGTCCCACATTAAATATAGTTTTATCTACTCAAACTTATAAACAATTTCTTGGAGACCGAGGCGGTATGTTTTATTTACCCCTTACCATAATGGTATTTCTTTTTATTTTTAATATATCATCTAATATAAATCTTAAGACAAGAAATGCATTAGCTTTTTTATCAAGATGTTCGTTTGATATATTCCTGTCAAGTGCAATAGTAGACTCTATAGTATATCCTTGGCTAAAATCTTATCATTCTATCAGTCAAGAAAAACTTGGTTATTGGTTCCCTATAATAGTAATTATAATATATACCTTCTCTTTAATTTTAGCTTTAATTAAAAAAACTATAGTGAGCATAATTGGGTATATCTTTAATATTACAGGAAAGAAATTACTTTTAAAGAGAATAAGATAGGTTCATTCAGAATGATAACTATTTTGAGTTATAGAAATTACTAATCCATTCTTAGAAACTAATGAACATATAAAATATAGTTAATTTGAGGCTATTCGGGCATATAAGGAAGAATACATACTTTAGTATTCAACTGAGTGATAAGTTCGAAGCAGTCAAAAATAACGAGTTTTAGCAAAAGGTGTTTTAAGAACACTTATATCATTTAATTTTTAAGAACTAATTATGTATATAACTTTAGCACAATGTAAATATGAAGTATTATTTTGGTATTCCCTATGAATTTGATCGTAATATAATAATAGGGACTATAAAAAATGGAATAGCTTCAAATAAAGCTGGCTATGTTTGTGTAGCTGATGGAGTTGTTCTTGCTACCAGCCAAATAGATAAGGAGTATAGGGCAGTGCTTTCTGAAAGTCTGTTGAATATCTGTGATAGTGTATATGTGCCTCTGTATATAAGATGTCTTTATGGTGAGAAACATATAAATACTTCTGGAGAGTGGCTGTTCTTAAAACTTATTGACTGTAAGGATATAAAAATGGCATTTATTGGTTCTACACCTTCGATTCTGACGGCTTTAAAGCAACGCATCACTCTCATTAATTCTAATATAGAAAACATGTTGTTTTCTGAATTGCCTTTCTGTGATGTGGAGGAGTTTGACTATATAGCTATTGCAGATATGCTTAATAAATTTGATGCTGATATAATATGGGTATCTTTAGGTGCACCAAAACAAGAACGCTTCATAGCTAACTTGACTAAGTATATAAACCGTGGTATAGTAATTGCTGTTGGTGCAGTCTTTGGATATCAATCAGGCAATCGCAAGTTCCGTCGTGCTCCAAAATTTATAATTTCATGTAAACTCGAATTTATTTATAGATTACTTCAATCTCCTAAAAAACAATGGCAGAGATGCAGGCTAATATTTAGTACGATACCTAAAATGTTTTTAAATGAGTTTGCGCGTAAATAACAGATATATAGAAAGTGATTGATAATAAATAGAGTTCTAATACAAACGTTTAAGAGATACTTAAACGTTTGTATTAGAACTCTATTTATAGATATAAGGCTAAGCTTAGTTAACCCAATTAGTTATATTCACTCCAACTTTTGATTGAAATGTTATCGATTGGTACTTCACAGAATGCTTTTATAAAAGCTGCTGCCAATCGAGTATTAGTTATGAGCGGTATATTAAGATCTGTTGCGGCTCGACGTATCTTATATCCGTTGCTCAATTCTTTAGAGGTTAGATTTTTAGGAATATTAACCACCATATCTATATTTCTCTCATGAAGCATGTCTATCACATTGGGATATTTTCCATCTTCGGGCCAATAGACTCTTATGGCAGGAATCCCGTTCTCATTGAGAAATCGGTGTGTCCCATCAGTAGCGTAAATAGTATAGCCTTTTCTGTGTAACATTCGTGCTCCATCAAGTAAGGCAACCTTTTGTTTGGAAGAGCCAGTACTTAGAAGTACAGACTTGCGTGGTATTTTATAACCTACAGAAAGCATTGCCTTTAAGATAGCTTCATTAGTATCATCGCCTATACATCCTACCTCTCCGGTTGAAGCCATGTCAACCCCCAACACAGGGTCTGCACCCTGAAGACGAGAGAACGAGAATTGTGAAGCTTTAATACCTACATAGTCCAAGTCAAATGCAGATTTATTTGGTTTGGTGACCGGTATATCTAACATTACTTTTGTAGCTATGTCAATGAAGTTCTGTTTAGATACTTTTGATACAAAAGGAAAAGAACGAGAGGCTCGAAGATTACACTCAATTACCTTTATATCGTTATTTTTGGCCAAAAACTGAATATTGAAAGGCCCTGATATGTGAAGGGCTTTAGCTATTTGGCTGGATATTTTCTTTATACGACGCATTGTTTCGACGTATAATTTCTGAGGTGGAAACTGAATAGTTGCATCTCCAGAATGTACACCTGCAAATTCTATATGCTCTGAAATGGCATAGAGCTTTATTTCACCATTCTGAGCTACAGCATCCATTTCAATTTCTTTAGCATCCTGTATAAATTCACTTACTACCACTGGGTGCTGTTTGGAGACGTTAGTTGCGAGACGTAAAAAGCGTTCTAACTCTTCTTCATTTGAACAAACGTTCATGGCAGCTCCAGACAGTACGTAAGAGGGACGTACCAATACGGGGAATCCTACCTCGGCAACAAATTCATCTATCGCAGACAGAGATGTCAGCTCTCTCCATCGAGGCTGGTCAATACCCAGATTGTCACACAATAATGAAAACTTATTACGGTCCTCTGCATTATCTATATCTTTGGCTTGTGTTCCTAAGATATTAATATTTGCTTCGTCAAGACGTAAAGCAAGATTATTAGGAATCTGACCCCCTGTTGATAGAATCACTCCATGCGGCTGTTCCAACTCTAAAATGTCCATGACACGTTCGTAAGTCAACTCATCGAAATAGAGACGGTCACACATATCATAGTCAGTTGAGACTGTCTCCGGATTATAATTTATCATTACTGGACGGTAACCTTCTTTGGCTACTGTCATCAGAGCATTTACTCCACACCAGTCAAATTCTACTGAGCTGCCGATACGATAAGCGCCAGAACCAAGAACCACCACAGAGCGATGGTCGCCTGAATAGGTAACATCGTTGACAGAACCATTATATGTGAGATAAAGATAGTTTGTCTGAGCAGGATATTCAGCTGCGAGTGTGTCTATCTGTTTTACTACGGGTACAATGCCAAGCTTGCAGCGATGTGTACGCACTTTATTTGACAGTACATCACTTTCTAAATTCATTGCTTCTCCAAAAAGGGCACGACCTATCTGGAAATCACTGAAGCCCTGCTGTTTGGCACGGAGTAGGAGAGAGGTAGGAAGATTATCTAAAGAATTGTATTCTTCCAGTTTGCGGTCAGTAATGATTATATTATGAAGTTTCTCTAAGAACCAGCGATCAATCTTTGTGAGTTCATGAATTCTTTCAATACTATAGCCATTTCTTAAAGCCTTTGCGATAACAAAGATTCGTTTGTCAGTAGGTTCTCTGAGAGCTTTATCAATATCTGGGATATTAATGGCTTTGTTTTCTACAAATCCATGCATGCCCTGACCAATCATTCGAAGACCTTTCTGAATAACTTCTTCAAAGGTGCGTCCTATAGCCATTACTTCACCGACTGATTTCATTGATGAGCCTATCTCTCGTTGAACACCATGAAATTTTCCTAAATCCCAACGAGGTATTTTACATACAATGTAATCGAGTGCTGGTTCAAAAAAAGCTGAGGTAGATTTAGTAACAGAGTTTTTTAAATCAAACAGTCCGTAACCAAGTCCAAGTTTCGCGGCTACAAATGCCAGTGGATAGCCAGTGGCTTTTGATGCAAGGGCTGAGCTGCGTGACAGACGGGCATTCACTTCAATGACACGGTAGTCCATTGAAGATGGGTCAAAAGCATACTGAACATTACATTCTCCTACAATACCAATGTGACGAATTATCTTTATCGCCATTTTACGGAGCATGTGGTAGTCTTCATTAGTCAATGTCTGTGAGGGTGCGACTACAATGCTTTCTCCAGTATGGATGCCTAAAGGATCGAAATTCTCCATATTGCATACTGTGATGCAATTGTCAAATCTGTCTCGTACTACTTCATACTCAACTTCTTTCCAACCTTTTAAGGATTTCTCTATCAATACTTGTGGTGAAAAAGATAAAGCTTTTTCTGTAAGTGCTATTAATTCCTGACGATTGTCACAGAATCCACTTCCCAGACCTCCTAAAGCATAAGCTGCACGAACGATTACAGGATACCCTAACTGGTCAGCAGCTACCAAGGCACTTTCAACTGAGGTTACAGCTTCGCTTTTTATAGTTTTGACATTGATTTCATCAAGTTTCTTTACGAAACGGTCTCGGTCTTCAGTATCTATGATGGCTTGTACTGGAGTGCCTAAAACTTTGATGTCAAACTCATCAAGAGTGCCATTATGAAATAGTTCCACTCCACAATTTAAGGCTGTTTGACCTCCGAAAGCTAAGAGAATGCCATCTGGGCGTTCTTTCTCAATAACTTTACGTACAAAATATGGAGTTACTGGTAGAAAGTATATTTGGTCAGCAAAACCGTCGCTAGTTTGAACAGTAGCAATATTGGGATTAATAAGAATGGTCTCGATACCTTCTTCTTTCATGGCTTTCAATGCCTGAGAGCCACTATAATCAAACTCACCGGCTTCTCCAATTTTCAGTGCTCCTGATCCGAGCAGAAGTACTTTCTTAATTTCCTTATCTTCACGGTTATACATAAGGCTTAGAGCAATTTTATGAAATCGTCAAATATGAATTCAGTATCTTTAGGACCACTACTTGCTTCTGGATGAAACTGTGCAGAAAACCAAGGTTTAGATACATGTTGAATGCCTTCGTTAGTGCCATCATTCATATTTACAAATAATGGTTTCCAATCTTTCGGCAATGTGTCATTATCAACAGCAAAGCCATGATTCTGAGAAGTAATAAAGCATTGGTTGGTTCCAACTTTTCGTACAGGCTGATTATGACTACGATGCCCGTATTTTAGTTTGTAAATTTTAGCCCCAGCAGCTTTACTTAATAGTTGATTTCCCATACAGATACCACATATTGGTTTCCCTGTATTCATAGCTTTTCTGATATTTGTGACTGTAATATCTGCAAATTCAGGACTACCGGGTCCATTGCTTATAAATAAACCGTCGTAATCCATATTTGAAAAGTCATAATCCCAAGGAACAAGGGTGACTTTTACTCCTCGACGTAACAAGCAACGTATTATATTGTATTTAGTGCCACAATCTATAAGGATTACATTTTTACTTCCTTCTCCAAAGGTTCTGACTTCTTTAGTACTAACTTTTGCAATCAGATTTTCTGAATTAGGATCATAAAAATCAATGTCTTTAGCTTGATCAGGAAAGGTTATTTTGCCTAACATTGAACCCTTCTCTCGTAACAGTTTTGTAAGCTGACGAGTATCTATTCCATAGAGTCCAGGTATTTTTTCTTCTTTTAGCCATTGGCTCAGTGATTTTTCTGCTTGCCAATGTGAAGGAGTCCATGAATAATCCTGACAGATGATAGCACGACAATGAATATGATTTGATTCTAAAAATTCGGATATACCAGAATCATCTGTGGCTTCACAAGAGGGGACACCATAATTTCCTAAAATAGGATAGGTAGTTACAAGAATCTGACCTTCGTATGAGGGATCAGTCAAACTTTCTGGATATCCTGTCATTGCAGTATTGAATACTACTTCTCCAGCACATGGATGCTCGTAACCAAAGGAATATCCTTCAAATACAGAGCCATCCTCTAAAGTAAGGATAGCCTTAGTAGGGTAGTGGTCCATAGTTCAAAAATTATTTACAAAGATAATAACTCCAAATAAAAAATACAAAATTTATATGCGAATAGTCGTATTATAGTCTATTAATCAAAACTTTACAGGGAAATATGGCAAAATGATGATTAAACGAAGCAGCTGAGTTGGAAGTATTATTTTTACATATAAAATGAAAGACCCTTGCTATGATATTAAAACTTTTATTATGTTAATTAAACAAACACAAAAATAACAAAAAATAAAGGAGGAGAGAGGTTTAGCTGAGTTTAAGCCTGATTAATGTAACGAATATCAATAAGATTCCAATCTATAATATCCCATATTTTATGTAGATATTCTGCTCGTCTATTTTGATAATCCAGATAATATGCGTGTTCCCATACGTCTATCACTAAAATAGGCTTAAGACCTTTTGTCAATGGATTTTCTGCATTACTACCTTTAGATATTGCAAGATTACCATTTGTATCTGTAGTTACCCATACCCAGCCTGAACCAAATAGGGTAGTACCGGCATTTTCTATTTCTTTTTTAAAGTTATCGAAAGAATCGTATGTTTCTTCTATCTTTTCCATGAGGCGTCCTGTTGGCAATTTCTGACCTGCCGGATTAAACTGGAAGAAATAGAAAATATGATTCCATGCCTGCGAAGCATTGTTAAAAAGACTGCCTTCAGATTCACAAATAACCTGTTCTAATGGCATTTCTGCATATTTAGTCCCTTCTGTTAGCTTATTAAGATTATCTATATAAGCCTGTTCATGTTTGCCATAGTGATACTCTACTGTCTCTTGAGAAATTATAGGCTCAAGAGCATCTAACCCATAGGGTAGTTTAGGTTTCTCGAATTTCATATCAATATACTTTAATTTATATAAATAGAGGTAAGTACACCCAAATGTACTTACCTCTATAACAATCCGGACTTATAAGAGTTTATAAAGCTTAATTTAAAGCTTTATTCTACTTTCATCTCCTCATCAGCCTTTATATATGGCTGTAATTTTTTTATAAATTTTATGGTTTCTTCTACCATATCGTCTGCTTCCGAAATAGCTTGACTTATTGCCACGCCATTAACACCAGCAGACATAAGAGCATCTACATCTTCAAGACCTATATTCCCATAAGCTACATGAGCTATGGTGATATCATTATTCTCCATATAATCACATAACTTCTTTATGGCATCTAAATCTAAACTATCTGCACCATTAGATTCAGCAGATACACCTTGGAAGGGACCAACTTTAAAATAGTCAATATCATAGGCTTTAAGACTATCAATACCAGCCTCGCTATTGACTGTAGTTCCAACCACAGCTGCTGGGCCTAAAATCATGCGTGCTTTAGATGGGCTTACAGTAGCTGAAGCATTTAGTTCTACGCCACCCACATTAACTTCTTTAGCTAACTCTACGTGGTTCTCCAATATAAGAAAAACTTCTTCTTTCAGACACAAAGGTTTTACTTCTTCCACTACCTTTTTTATGTCATCGTCTGAAGCATTATCCATCTTTATGGTAACCCATTTACAGCCTCCCTTGATTACAGCCTCAATCTGTTCTACAACAGAATGTTTAGACTTTGTATCAGTAATAAATTGTAATAACATATTTTTATAATATCGTTTTTAAGGTGTCAGAGGATTGAAGTTATTTTAAATTAACCTCATGTCTCCTTATATTTATAACACTATAGTTACTACACGGTTTTAATTTTTATTGTTGAAGTCCAGATGCTATAGCTTCTCGACATTGCTCCATAAGAACTTTTGTATTAAATCCTCTTTCGCCAGGATATATGGGTTTATGGATAGTAAGAGTTATTTTACAAGGAGTTATATTATAGGTAGAACGTGGCATAGCCTTGAAACTTCCATCTATTGTAACAGGTACTACAGGTAATCTGAACTCTCCAGCCAACATAAAAGCACCTCTTTTGAAAGGAATCATTTTACCATCCCAGGTACGGCTACCTTCAGGAAAAATAACTAAAGACATGCCTTTTTTGAGAGTATTCTCTGCTTTAGCTATTGTATCATGAATAGCATGTATTTTAGATTCATCTACAAATATATGTCCAGCACGTTTACAGGCATACCCAACCATAAATATATTCTCCAATTCTTTCTTCATCATCCATTTAAAGTTATGATTAAGATAACCATATATGGACCATATATCAAAAGCACCTTGATGATTAGCTACAAAAACATAAGAAGTATCAGGTGAAATATTCTCTCTTCCTTTAACCTCAACCTTAACAAACGCTAATATACAGCAAAATCTTGACCAGTAATGGGCTGGCCAATAACCCCAAAAATTACCATTTCCTAACCAACATCCTATAATCGTGATTATTGAGGTTATAAATGTCACTACTATAAATATAGGAGCTGCTATAAGCCACTGATAAATACGATAAATATATAACATATAACGATATGGATATTAATTAAATATGAAACGCTCAAAAGGTAAGAGGTCAATTAAGATCTCTTTATCTTTTGAGCGTCTTTATCAATTTATTCAACTTTACTTAGTAAGGATATAGGTACGATGTGGGGCTGCAATACCTTTAAGGATACCTTTTTTTACTTTAAATTCCTTACCATAGACTACATCATGATAGGTTCCATCTGGTAATCCTGTAGGAAGATTAACAAAATTAGAGGCATCATTTATATTGATAATAGCCGCTCCCTTATTACCACGGTTAACAACTATAACCTGCTTGTTATCTGAGAACTGAATATCTTCTTTTTGACCCTCCATAGCAGTACGGAACTTGTTGACAGCTATTACTTCGGGATGAAAGAACTCATCGTTACCGCGAGCCCCTAAAACATTGTCACCCCAATATTGCTGACGAGTAGAGCCCATAGGACGGCTAAAGAACAAAGGCACTCCATTCTGACGAGCAGTAAGAAAGACCCAACCTGTACGAATCTGTTCATCAGTGAGGTGAGCTGATTCATGAGCATTAGCGTATGTATCATGGCTTTCAACCCAAGTGGTTAGATACTCAGGAGCAGAAGTATGATGCCAATTAACTAAGTCCATATCCTTTACTGAACCTTTTTCTAAGGCTTCACGAAGTACATGGCCATATCCAGAGGCTGTCTGACCAAAATATTCTGCATATTCTGCTTCAGGAACATTTTTATCTTGTAACACCTCACCGTATACAAACAAATCATCATAGGGAACAGCCAACTGAACACCCTTAACAGATTTGCGTCCTGTGGCTACATCCCAGAAGTCATTTTCTTTTACTCCAGAAGCTGAATCTACTGGATCTGAATGAACACCGATATGCTTAGCAGTATCATATCTAAATCCACGGACACCTAGAGACAGAAGATCATTAACAAATTCCATATAATACTTTTGGAAATCAGGATTTTCTGTATTTACATCCGGAAGTCCACCTGAACCCCACAATGTGCATTGCAGACGATCATTATAATCTTCAACACTTTGTAAACCTTGGGAATGGAACATCTTATCTCGTCCCCCCACAGCTTTATAGAAATCTTCTGATACAGCATCAACATCAAAAGCTGTATGGTTAGGAAGGACATCAACAATTACCTTAATATTATATTTGGCAGCTGAGTCCATCATGACTTTCATCTGGTCACGAGAACCAAGAATCTGATTACCTATCTTCCAATCGGTGGGCTGATAATAGTAGTACCAATTACCTTCAGTTACATTATCATCAAAAATCTTCTTGCTGCTTCCTTCGGGATTGTAACATTCCTGTACAGGTGAAGTCTGAATCATTGTAAAACCTGCATCAGATATTTGTTTCATATTATCTGCTATAGTAGGAAAATTCCAACTCCAGACATGTAAAATAGACTCCGTATTAGTGTAATTAGGGTTATGTGTCACTCTATCTTTGGCTAATACTGGAAGAGCAGCTAAGGCAGCGGAAAGACAAATGAAAACTTTATTCATCAATATCTTGGATTATAAAAAGTAGTAACTTATAGATAAATTACACTCTAATTATAATAGATGTGTAATTCTATGGTGAAAACGATAAAAATCATATAAAATTGTCTGAAAATATAATTTTTTAAGTTTTTTCTATTGTTAGTAGTTTTTTTTTTATAATTTTGTAACATCTAACCTGCAGGGAGTAACCTGCATTGTATGATTCTATCATCATGAAATTCTCGTATCTAACATTTATTATAAGTATTTTTATGATGTCTATGGGAATGTCTTTAAAGGCACAAAACCCAACAGACTATTCCAATACTCGCAATCATAGACCTACGGTTGAAGTTTCAAAAACTTCTGATAAAAGTGTAAATCAAGATTTCACCTCATCAAATCAGTTGATAGATGCACTGTTGAAGGAAGCTTCTACACATATAGGTAAACGTTATAGAGCTGGCGGAAAAGGTCCGAATCAATTTGATTGTTCAGGATTTTCAAGTTATGTATTCCGTCAGTTCGGTATAAATTTAAATCCATCTTCTAGTACTCAGTACCAACAGGGTGAACAAGTAAGTAAAGGAGATTTAAGAAAAGGAGACTTAGTTTTCTTTACTCGTAGAACAAACGGAAATACTGTAGGACATGTGGGCATTGTTACCAACGTAGACAAAAATAATGGAACCTTCAAATTCATTCATGCCAGTAATAGTGGTATTACCATAAGTGAATACGAAGGCTATTATAAGAACACGTATATAGGAGCAAGACGCATTATTCGATAAAGTAACTCAAGAGCTATTTAAAGTAAAAATTTTGATAAATAAACTTAAACTTTATTTATTATAAAAATGTTTATACTTTATATGGCATTGCTTTAGCAATAAAATAGTGATTATACTAAATACATACCATTATGCATTTTACACCAAAAGAGAAAGACAAACTCACCTTATTGTGTGTAGGCCTTATCGCTGAACGCAGACTTAAGAAAGGGCTGAAGCTTAACTATCCTGAGGCTGTAGCTTATATTACAAGTGCTGCTCTCGAAGGTGCACGTGAAGGTAAGACAGTAGAGGAAGTCATGCACGATGCAGCAAACGTTCTTACAAAAGAACAAGTCATGGAGGGCGTAGCAGATATGATTACTCTCCTTCAGGTAGAGGCTGTATTTACAGACGGCAGCCGTCTGGTGAGCATCCATAACCCTATCAAATAACTGTTCATCAATTACAAGAACCATGGCACAAGATATTAATACGCCACAGGAGGGCTATTCCACTCCTAATGGCATTTATCCCGGTAAACCCGCGATAGCCTATCCGAATACTCCGGCATTTACTCCTAAGGATTATGTTCCGGTAGGTGGAGTAATTTTAGCACAGGAACCTATAGAATACAACACTGATCGTAGAACAGTAAAAGTCACCGTACGCAATACAGGTGATCGTCCTGTACAGATTGGTTCACACTTCCATTTCTTTGAGGTCAACCGTTATATGGAGTTTGACCGTAAATTAGCTTTTGGTTATCACCTCAACATTCCTGCTACTACTGCCATACGTTTTGAACCAGGCGAAGAAAAAGAAGTAGAGTTAGTAGCATACGCCGGCAAACGCCGTGTCATCGGCTTCGATGACCTTACTAACGGTTATGTCGGTCTTGAGGATTCTCCCACTTACTATCCCAAACGTATTGAAGCTTTCCGCCGCATGAAAGAGTATGGCTATAAATGTGTAACTCAGGAAGAGGCAGAAGGTGAGTATACTGAAACTGAAATCAACCATCCTAAAGACTGATATCTACATGGCAACTATATCAAGACAAGAAAATAACATGCTATTTGGTCCTACCGTAGGCGATAAGATTCGTCTGGGTAATACCGATCTGTATGTAGAGATAGAAAAAGACCTGCGTGTATACTATGGTGATGAAGTAGTTTATGGCGGTGGTAAGACCCTTCGCGATGGTATGGGTTTAGATAATACCTGTACTTCTGCTGGTGGAAGTCTTGACCTTGTTATCACTAATGTTACTATTCTTGACCCAATTATGGGCGTAGTCAAAGGTGACGTTGGTATTAAAGATGGTAAAATAGTAGGAGTAGGAAAAGCTGGTAATCCTAATGTAATGAAAGGTGTTACACCAGGACTTGCTACAGGTGCCTCTACAGATGCTATATCGGGCGAGCATCTTATTCTTACAGCTGCTGGTATTGACGGCCATGTACACATGGTATCACCTCAGCAGGCTTACAACTGTCTTAGCAATGGTATAACTACTCTTATAGGTGGTGGTATCGGTCCTACAGACGGTACAAACGGAACTACGATTACTTCTGGACCTTGGAATATTCATAGAATGTTACAATCTATCGAAGGTTTACCTATTAATATAGGTCTTCTCGGTAAGGGTAACAATTCTTCACCTATGTCTCTTAATGAGCAGATAGAGGCTGGTGCATGTGGATTTAAGCTTCATGAAGATTGGGGCACGACTCCCGGTGCTATACGTAGTTGTATGAAGATTGCTGATAAGTATGACGTACAGGTTTGTATTCATACTGATACTCTCAATGAAAGTGGCTATGTTGAGGATACAATTGCAGCTATAGATGGACGTACTATCCATACTTATCATACAGAGGGTGCAGGCGGTGGTCATGCTCCTGACCTGCTTAAGGTTGCTTCTATGATGAATGTTCTGCCTTCATCTACCAACCCAACACTTCCTTTTGGTATTAACTCACAGGCTGAGCTATTCGATATGATTATGGTTTGCCATAATCTGAATCCTCACATACCTTCAGATGTAGCATTTGCAGAAAGCCGTGTACGTCCAGAAACACAGGCAGCAGAAAATGTATTCCATGATTTAGGTATCATTTCGATGGTATCATCTGACTCACAGGCTATGGGTCGCGTAGGAGAGTCGTTTATGCGTACTTTCCAGATGGCATCATACATGAAGTCTCAGCGTGGTAAACTTATGGAAGATTCTGATAATAATGACAACTTCCGTGTACTGCGTTATCTTGCTCAGATTACTTTGAACCCCGCTATAACTTATGGTATTTCAGATGTACTTGGTTCAATTGCACCTGGTAAGATGGCTGACCTTGTACTTTGGGAACCGGCTTTCTTTGGAACTAA
>CAYNUE010000006.1:44408-84265 GCA_964400325.1 uncultured Sangeribacter sp.
AAAATAGCTCATTGTGATGAAGTTGATTATGTCTTTCTTGATCAATGGACCGCTCAAAAAAGCAGATTCTTATGTAAGGGTATGAAGAATCAGGAATATCCTGTGGCATTAGCACGACACTCTCAAATTGTTGATGGAGATATTCTTGACTATGATTCTATCAATAAAACAGCTGTGGTTTTACGTATAGAACTAAGTCCGGTCTTAGTGATAGATATGTCAGGATTAAATGATAAGTCACCTGAGGAAATCATACGTATATCAGTAGAATTAGGACATGCTATAGGAAACCAACATTGGCCAGCCGTAGTAAAAGGCACAACCGTATATGTACCGTTGACTGTCGATGAGAAAGTGATGTTGAGCGTTATGCAAACACATCATATCGATGGTATTAATTATAGTTTTCAGAAAGGATTGGAAATAATCCCATTTTTAGCACCTCACGAAATAAGAAGGTTGTTTGGTGGCGCCGGACATGAAAGCCATTCGCATCATCACCACCATCATCATGAGCATCATCATGACCATTCTAATGAAAGTGAAATAAGCGAACACGATTCAATTCATTGACCAATATACTTTATGTCATCTGCCAATGATGTCCTCAGGCTTATGCGCCTGATTGAATTTTCTGATTCGGCTTTCCCTGTCGGAACATTTTCGTTCTCTAATGGTTTGGAAACAGCTTCATTTGAGGGAATTGTGTACGATAAGGATACTCTTCGTGAGTTTACTCAAGCACAGGCATTACAGGCAGCCTTCAGCGATGGAGTCGCTGCTTTACATGCGTTCAGAGCAGCAAAAGCTCATGATTATGAAGCCCTAAAACAAGTGGATAAATTTCTGTATAATTTTAAGATGAATGCAGAAGCTCGCTTGATGAATTGTCGTATGGGTAAGAAATTAGGTGAGTTGGCCTCACGACTGTTTGCCGATTCAATGATTGAACAATGGCTGACTGATATTAAAAATCAGATTGTTCCAGGTACTTATCCTATTGGACAAGGACTGGTGTTTGCTATAGCTGGAGTAGGGGAGCAGGAGTTATTTTGTTCACATCAGTATGGTGTAATGAATATGGTGGTTTCTGCTGCTTTAAGATGTGTTAAGGTATCTCATTATGACACTCAAGAGATATTGTTTAGCCTTTCCGATGAGGTTGAGCAATTATATCAAGAGGCAGCCTCAATGTCTTTAGAGGATATGAACGCATTTTATCCTCAGCTTGATATCTTAGCTTCTTTACATGAGAAGGGGAATATGAGAATGTTTATGAACTAATTAATATATGAGTAATACTTGTAGAATTGGAATCGGAGGCCCAGTAGGCTCCGGCAAAACAGCTTTGATTGAAGCTATCACACCGCGTTTACTTGAACTTGGCCAAAAGGTACTGATCATTACAAATGACATAGTAACTACCGAAGATGCCAAACATGTCCGGAAAACTCTAAAAGGTATTCTTTTAGAGGATAAGATTATTGGAGTTGAAACTGGAGCTTGTCCCCATACTGCTGTGAGAGAAGATCCCTCAATGAATATTGCTGCTGTTGAGGAAATGGAAGAAAAATTTCCAGAAACAGATATAGTGCTGATAGAATCAGGTGGTGACAATCTTACATTGACTTTCAGTCCGGCACTCGTTGACTTTTTTATCTATGTTATTGATGTAGCTGCAGGAGATAAAATACCTCGTAAAGATGGTCCCGGAATCTCGCAGAGTGACATATTAGTTATAAATAAAACAGATTTGGCACCGTATGTAAATGCAAGCTTGGAAGTTATGGATCACGATTCTAAACTCATGCGTCCTGGAAAGCCTTTTGTATTTACTAACTGTATGACTGGAGAGGGTATCAACGAACTTGTAGATCTTATTTTTAAGATGGCTTTGTTCGATAAGAAGAATAATTAATTTATACAGTAAGCAGACCAAATTAAATGGAACCCTTGAAAAAGGAAATAACAGCATCATGCCCAGACGTAGATTTTTCAAAGGCTCGTGAAATGGCTCCTTATCTAACAGAACCACGCGCAATGTATGTTGGTGCTCCGGGTAAACATGGTTATTTGCGCATGGTCTTTGAATTAGATAAGGATAAGAAAAGTATTTTACGGGATTTGGATAGGAGAGTACCCATTATTGTACAACAAGCATTGTATTTTGATGAGGAAATGCCAGGTATGCCGTGTGTCTACATTCTATCTTCTGGTGGGCCAAATATTGACGGAGACCGTTATCAACAGGATATTAAGGTATGTAAAGATGCTTATGCTTTTGTTTCTACAGGAGCAGCTACAAAATTAGCTGAGATGAAATACAACTATTCAGGTATGATTCAGCATCTTACATTAGAAGAAAATGCATATCTTGAATTTTTGCCAGAACCCGTTATTCCATGTAGACACACAAGATTTATTTCTGATACGACATTAAATGTCCATCCTACAGCTACAGTTGTATATTCAGAAATATACATGCCAGGACGAAAATATTATCGGAATGGAGAGTTATTCGAATATGATGTGCTTTCTGTATGTAGCCATGGTCAAAGGCCTGATGGTGAACAATTATTTCGAGAAAAGTTTGTTATATGCCCGAATAAAATCAATCCTCGTTTGCTTGGTGTAATGGGTTCTTTTGACGTATTTGCGAACGTTATTGTTATGACACCGCCAGATAAGGCAAAAATTATTTATGACCAAACACCAGTTTATCTTGATAAAAAGAAGAAGATTGCAACTGGCTTAACGTATCTTCCTAATAATGCTGGACTGTTATTTAAAGTTTTAGGAATGGAACCTGGACCAGTAAAGAAAATTGTCAGACAATTCTGTTCGTCAGTTCGTCAGACAATAAAGGGAGTACCAATTCCGGAAGAGTTCCCATGGCGATAAAGGATATAAGTACAAGATAATAAATCTATAATAAAATCCTCCAATGTTGAAGAAAAACATTGGAGGATTTTATTATAGATTTATAGGGTAGTGATTTTTGTTTGTCTGTGTTCTATTTAACATAATAGTGATTATGAAACAATAGAGGTTCTCCTGAAAGTAGCCATTATAATGCCGGCTGCAACGGCAACATTTAGAGAATCTGGACAATTATTGCTATCAAACGGTGGAATTTTTAAACTATGAGTAACATGATTCATAAGTTCTTTTGAAACACCTCTTCCTTCATTGCCCAAAATTATTATTCCATTCTTTGTTAAATGTGATTTATAAATATTTTCTCCATTTAAAACTGTAGCGTAAACAGGTATAGAATTTTTTAAAGTTGACAACAGTGCTAAGATGTCGCAATAAATCACCTCAACACGTTGTAGTGACCCCATGCTGCTTTGAATTACCTTCGGATTATAAATTTCTACCGTATCTAATGAAGCTATGATATTCTTAATACCAAACCAATCGGCTGTTCTGATAATTGTTCCCATGTTTCCAGGATCCTGAATACCGTCTAATAACAGATACAGCTGATTATAATCAATAGAAATTTGAGATATTGGCTTAATCACATCTTTCATACTAAGCACGGCAAGAACTTCAGATGCATTTGAAAGACTGGACATTCTATCCATTTGATGCTTATCTGCTATGTACATATCTACCTGTGATGGTAAATTAGTATGTGCAGTAAACCACTCTTTAGTAGCAATCAGCATTCTTAGACTTCCATCAGTCATAACCTCCCGTACGCTTTTCTCTCCTTCGACAACATAAAGATTATGTCGTTGTCGCATCTTACGTTGCGACAACGAGGAAATTAAGCTTACCTTAGCCTTCGAGAGTTCTTCCATTATAATAGTATGAATTACCTCTACTCTACTTCTTATCTATCATTATTATTTATCAATAAGTATAATCATAGATAAGAGGAGTTAAATTTATTTTTCAAATTTACGAATTAATTTGTAAATTTGCATGAAATAATATCATGTTTTTTACAAAAACAACTAAAATTTTGATATGGTCCTGTTAGACGTGTAATAGACTCTGAACATTGTTTTTAAGTCATCCGCAAGGTTAAGTTACATATTAGACAGTCTATCCTATCATTAGAATCAATACCATTCTCACTGATGAAATATATAGGTGCACATGTAAATATCTCAGGAGGTGTATCTAATGCCCCATTGGAGGCTGCTGCTATCGGTGCAAAAGCATTTGCATTGTTTACAGGTAATTCTTCAAGATGGGTATCAAAAGAAATTTCAGATACAGAAGCCGAATTATTCAAAAGTAATTGTAAAGCAAACGGTTATACACCTGATGTAATATTACCGCACGATAATTTTCTTATTAATTTAGGTAGTCCTGATGCTCAAAAACTTCATTTGTCTAGAAAATCTTTTTTAGATGAGATGCGTAGATGTGAAAAATTAGGACTAACGATGTTAAATTTTCATCCTGGAAGTCATCTTAATGAAATAGAGCCGAACGATTGTCTGAAACGTATTGCGGAATCTATAAATCTGACTCTTGGCAAGACCGAAAATGTTTGTGCCGTACTTGAAAATGTTGCAGGTCAAGGAACCAATCTCGGGCATAGTTTCGAACAATTAGCTTACATTATCAGCCTTATCGATGATAAAACTCGAATCGGTGTGTGTATAGATACTTGTCATGCTTTCTCAGCTGGATTCGATTTGGCCAGTAGTGATGGTTATGACAAGACTTGGAATGATTTTGATTCCATCATTGGTAGAAATTATCTCAGGGCTTTACATCTTAATGACAGTAAAAAACCACTTAACTCAAGAATTGACCGTCATGAAAGCATAGGTAAAGGCACATTAGGAATAGATTTTTTCAGACGGCTGGTTAATGATAAACGTTTTGACAATATGCCAATTATATTGGAGACTCCTGATGAAAGCATATGGCCAGAAGAGATAAAATTGCTTTATTCTTTACAGGAAAAGTCTTAAACCTTAAAACCTAAATATACAATTATGATATGAAAACTAAACCTGATTTAAGTTTTTGGAAACTATGGAACTTAAGTTTTGGATTCTTCGGAGTTCAGATTGCTTATGCTCTCCAGAGTGCCAATGTGTCGCGCATCTTTACTACTATAGGTGCTGACCCACACGATTTGAGTTATTTCTGGATATTGCCTCCACTTATGGGTTTACTTGTACAACCTATTGTGGGCATGGCAAGCGATAGAACTTGGAATCGTTTTGGAAGACGACTCCCCTATCTTATCTTAGGAGCAACTATCGCGGTGATAGTAATGTGTTTATTGCCGAATGCCGGAAGTTTCCACTTTACTGTCTCCAGTGCTATTTTATTTGGTCTTATAGCACTGATGATGCTCGATACCTCCATTAACATGGCAATGCAGCCATTTAAGATGTTGGTGGGAGATATGGTCAACGAAAAACAGAAAGGTCTGGCCTACTCTATTCAGAGTTTCTTATGTAATGCAGGCTCGGTTGTTGGCTACATATTCCCTATATGTTTAGGTTGGTTTGGAATGGTTAATACTGCACCTACAGGTGTTGTTCCTCCTACAGTTATCTGGTCATTTTATATAGGTGCTGCCATATTACTTGTTTGTGTGATTTATTCACTTATAAAGATTAAAGAATGGCCTCCACATATTTATAATGAATATAACGGCGGTGATAATCAGGATACAGCTAAGGAAACTGCTAAGTCGCCCAATGTAATTCAACTCCTCGCCAAAGCCCCAACTGCATTCTGGACAGTAGGTATTGTACAGTTTTTCTGTTGGTTTGCATTTCTATTTCTTTGGACCTACGCTACAAATACAGTTGCGTTCAAAGCCTTTAACACTCCGGCTATAGAAAGTGTAACCGGTATCAAGTATGACGGAGAAACCATAGAGGGTAAAAACATTGTTCTTGATAATAAGACGCTAATTGTTTCACATGGAACAGCTTTAGTTAGTGGCGTAACGCTTAATGGTAGTTTTACACCCGCTTCGGAAGTTATTATCAATGGCAATGACACATTGGTTAAGAATAATGAAATAGTCAGAAATAATCTTGGAGAACCTAAAGTAAGATTTAATGAAGGTCTCTCAGATTGCAATAATGTCGTAGTCAATGGTACTTCTATGGGTAATATTAATAACCTAACTGTTGTTGATTACCTTTCACATCTATCCGGAAGCGCTACTTTATCATCAGCTGCGATAGTAGTAACACAACCTGATGGTACATTAGAACTTGAAGATGCTAAGACATACAATATTCAAGATGTAAGTAAAGCAGAATACACTTCTAAAACTGTTCTGAATGCTGCTTCGCCACAATATAATGACGCTGGCAACTGGGTAGGCTTACTCTATGCTATACAAGCTTTAGGGTCTGTGGCATGGGCTGTAGTATTACCACGTTTTAAAAGCAGAAAATTCTCTTACTCTTTAAGTTTACTGCTTGGTGGAATAGGCTTCATATTAATGTCTTTCTTCACTAATCAATACCTTCTCTTCATAGCCTTTATATTGATTGGTTGTGCTTGGGCAGCTATGTTAGCTTGGCCTTTTACAATACTTACCAATTCTCTTACTGGTGGAAATATAGGTGCATATCTCGGTTTATTCAATTGCACTATTTGTATTCCACAGATTATTGCCGCTCTGGCTGGAGGTTGGATTCTATCATTAATAAGTGTTCCGGGCAAACTGGCTCCAGAATATTGGATGATGACAGTCGCAGGTATCTCGATAATAATCGGTGCAATTTGTGTATCATTTATTAAAGAAGGAAAAGGTAAGAATGAACCTGTTGAAACTCCGGTAGAATCAGAAACATTATAATATTTTGTGTTGATAACTTATATGGCTCCTGAAGACCAGTCTTCAGGAGCCATATAAGTTATCAACATCTACCGTTAGCTAATGGAATAAAGGCATCTGGATAATGTTCGAGTATATAATTTTCAGGTGTGCCGATAATGGTGATGACATCAAATCGATACTCAAAATCTTCTTTCTGACGACGTAAGTAAACATCAGCTGCTTTAATAATTTTCTTTCTTTTTTTACCATCTACAGCCTCTAAGGCCTCCTCTAAATTCTTTCTGGCCTTAACTTCTGTAAATATTAGAATATTGTCATGTTGAAGAATCAGATCGACTTCGATGCTATTTCCTAATCTCCAATTTCGCTCTTTAATTACATAGCCTTCTTTAAGAAAATATTCATACGCAATATCCTCAGCTTTTTGTCCCCATTCTCTACTGAAGTTGCCCATGTTTATGGAGTCTTAATAGCCTTAAATGACATATCAAGCCCCTTAGTGCTATGAGTCAAAGCTCCTACAGATATAAAGTCTACACCAGCTAATCCGTATGCTCTAAGATTGGATAGTGTTATACCACCCGAAGATTCTGTTTCATAAGCACCATTTACTAACATAACGGCCTCACGTGTAAGCTCTGGAGTAAAATTATCAAACATTATTCGGTCTATACCACCTATCTCCAAAACTTTACGTATATCTTCTAAACTTCGAACTTCTACTTCAATCTTAAGATTTTCTTTACTAGTATCTTTCTTATATTTTTGAGCAAGCTTTATAGCTTTTTCGATACCGCCGGCAAAATCAATATGATTATCCTTTATAAGAATCATATCATAAAGTCCGATACGATGATTCTTGCCCCCACCTAAAGCAACAGCTTCTTTTTCCAGCATTCTCATGCCTGGAGTGGTCTTTCTTGTATCAAGAACCTTAGTTTTAAGCCCCTCCAATTCTTTTTGGTAGCGATTAGTAGTAGTTGCCACACCGCTCATACGTTGCATTATATTGAGCAACGTACGTTCAGCCATAAGTAATGCTCTTATGTTACCTTTAGCCTTAAAGGCAACATCTCCAGGCTTTACTGAAGACCCATCTTTTATGTAAACCTCAACCTCAACATTTGGATCTAAACGCTTCAACACATCACAAGCTATCTCAATTCCTGCAACAATGCCCTCTTCTTTAATAAGAAGTTGTGCTTCACCTTTAGCATCAGCCGGAATAGTGGAGAGAGTAGTATGATCGCCATCACCGATATCTTCAGCAAAGGCCAGTTCAATTAATTGTTCAATTAGCTGTTCCTTGGTTCTCATATTATTATTTATTACTTTTGTACAAAGTTAATAAATATTATGGAAATAGTTTTAACAGTAGTTGGTAAAACTACCTCTGCTTATATTATACAAGGTATAGAGATGTATCTTAAAAGGTTAAAATATTATATACCTTTTAAGATACATGTTATCCCTGACTTAAAGAAAAATAAGAAAATTACAGAAGAAGTTCAAAAAAATATGGAAGGTCGTGAGATTCTATCCTCAATTACCAATAACGACTATGTTGTATTACTTGATGAGAATGGACTTCAATACACCTCTATAGAATTCTCAGAAATGCTGCAACGTAGTATGCTATCGGGAATAAAGCGTCTTGTATTTATAATAGGTGGACCCTATGGCTTCTCACAAGATGTCTATAAAAGAGCTAACCGACTTTTATCACTTTCTAAAATGACTTTTAATCACGAAATGGTAAGGTTATTCTTTGTAGAACAGCTCTATCGAGGTATGAGTATTATAAAAGGAGAACCTTACCATCATGGATAAAGTTCTATAAAATTTTAGATTCCTTTGATAAGCGTCCTATACATGTGATACTCGTAAGAGATAATATTACAATTATCCAGATTGTTAGTGTATTGATAAGAATACGGTTGTTATCATGAAAGAATACCATAGGCGTACTTGTTTCACTTAATTGCATGAAATCATCAGTTGCCAATGCTTTCAATGTACTTTTCCACACTATTTTTCCTTGTTGTAGGAATACAATTGCAGGATTTCCTCTGGCTAATATCTTAATCTCAGTGTCATCAGCTTTATATAAGGGATAATTAGGCATAGCTGTGTCAGCCCATGCTGCTATGCTGCTTTCTGTGCCACTGACAATAGCCGCTACATCTATATCCTTCTCAGATGCCCAGTCGAATAACGAATTTAGTTGCCAACTTGTAGATAATGATATGGTATTAAGATCAGGTATTAAGATGAGCAATTGATTTTCTTGCTCTTCTAATACATCATCAGTTACGTCTTCATCAGTATCGATAGACCATAATCGCAATTGGCTATCATTATGTTTCCCATCTTCATTATTTACGATTCTCCCTACAAAAGTCCACCCACTATCCTCTTCCGGTAGTATATCATCCTCACTAAAAATACGTTCTACGTTATCTTTTCTATAAATAAAACTTACAGAGGAAGTATCAGTATCATTCTCATCATTATTAATTTTAGAACCTATAGGATAGGCTCTAAAATCTATTAATGGTTGGTAATAGTAACCTGATAATTCTATAAAACCTATGAAAGCAAAAGAGGCAAGAAAACACAGCCATTGCAAAGCTGGCGAAATCAGAGTTAACGTAGTTCGGTTAAATTTAAGCAACCAGCATAAACATATTACGACGATAACATTTTTTCCAAAAGTTGCCCAATTTGATATTATAATAGCATCTCCAAAACATCCACAATCACTAACTGGATTTGCAATAGCAATCCAAGAAGATAGAGGTAGCATAAAGGCCATTACCAGAGTGCCAGCAATTACTCCTCCACGTCGGAAACAACCTAACAATATAAATACTCCGATAAGAAATTCACAGGTACATAATAGGAAGACGCCTATAAGAATTAAATTAGGCCATAGCTGAAATCCTAATACACTTAAATAATCATTAACTTTATAAATAGTCCCCCATGGATCAATAGATTTTGAAAAACCTGAAACTATAAATACAATTCCGACTATAATACGACATAGCCAAGTAATGACAGTATACCAAGATACAGAAGGCATTTTCATAACTTAATCAAAAGAAATGTACAATATGTGAACTCTTATTTTTCTTTGTTTTCAGAGTTTTGCTCACTTAATTTTATAAGAGCAAACAATGCATAATTGGCTATATCCATATAATTAGCATCAATACCTTCACTTATAATGGTTCGGCCATGATGAGCTTCTATCTCTTTTGTACGAAGAAGCTTCTGAAGAATAATATCAGTGAAACTACTTATGCGCATATGACGCCATGCTTCGTCATAATCGTGATTTTTAGCTTCGAGAAGAGTTAATATTTGATTTATGTATTTATCATACAAGTTCAACGCAGAAGATGAATTAAGTTCTGCATCTTCTGTATTCGAAGCTTGCTCATTAAGTTTCAATAGTATTAGAGCTATTATACAATAATTTATAATAGCTTGATACTCACCGATAATACTTTCTTTTACCTTAAGTTCACCCTTCTCTTCAAAACTCCTGATTCTACGAGCCTTAATGTATATCTGATCTGTTATACTTGATGGCCTCATTATACGCCATGAAGTACCATAATCATGAAGTTTCTTTGAAAAAATATCTCTGCATTTAGCGAGTTCTTCTTCTATTTCCTTTTGAGTATTTATTTTATTTTTCATAATAATTTAAAAATTAATAAGTAGTTCTTAAAAATTAAAGTATACTTAAAAACATGTATCGTTTAATATTTAAGAGCTACTTATATACTTATTGTATATTTATCTTTGTATTCTGAAATAATTAAAGGCGAAGAGACAAATTCAGTTGCTTCTTCTTCACATTCAAAAGGTGCAATTTGGAAAGCTTCTATTTTCTGATTATTACATAGTTTAAATGAATCCACGTAATAAACAGTCACCTTAGATAATTGTTTCAATTCTTGCAACTTATTCCCCATGCTGTCCAACATGATTAGATGTCGTGTCAGAAGGTGTTTTTTGTTTAGCATTGAACTTTCTGTTTAGTGTACGTTGTATGTTTAATCTTCTACGATATTCTAAAGAGTCAAACGGCGTACGTTTCAAACTTATACTATCTATATATACAGGTAGCGAAGAAGGGTCAGATAAACCCATTTGTCCAAATAGACGGAGTGGAGTTGATGAGGTATCTGTTTGTAGGGATACTTCAAGTTTTGATTTTGAACTTCCGGTATTTGTTATGTATCTTACACGTCCATCTTCATATTCCAAGCCAAGGAGTAAGTAATATTGTGGTGCCTGTTGCATACGAAGAGACCATAAGATATTGTCACCCTTTTCTATTTCTGGATTATCAATGCTGAAAGTAAGAATATCATTGCCTAATGAGGATAATATCATATTTGGACTTGCAATCCACAAATCATTATTATCCTGCATAGTTTCTCTTTCTTGTTCAATTACCGTTTGTTTTCTTTTCTTTTCAAGCGAAACTTTGACTTTTTCAAGTACCTTCTCATATTCATCGACATTTTTTCCATACCAAGCTAAGGTACTATCAAATTCTGCTTGACTTACCTGATGGTGTTTCATAATTCCCCATGCAAGTTTAATACGCGCTGAGTCACGTGTTGATCCATAGGTATGTTGATCCGAATAAGAAGCTGCTAATTGGAGATCACTTAACAATTCAACAGTTTGGTTTTCGTTCAGTATTCCTTTCGGACGTCTGGAACAACTATACAATATTATAGTCCCAATTATTAACACGATGTTAAGGAGAAACGTATTTAAATTCATGGATAATTCTATTATGAGTCACCAGAATGAGTTTTCTTTTCCAGTAAATTAAATGCTAAAGCTGCATCTTTATTATAAAAACATATTAGAAGAGCTACACCAACGCAAATTGCTGCATCTGCAATGTTGAAAATATACTGAAAGAATTCAAAATTCTCACCTCCCACTACTGGTATCCACTCAGGCCATTCTATCTCAAATATAGGAAAGTAAAGCATATCTACTACTCTACCTTCAAACCATGAAGCATATCCTCCTCCAGCAGGAAGGAACGTGGCTATTTCTGGAGGCAAAGGATTGTTAAAGAGCTTGCCATAGAATACACAATCGAAAATATTACCAGCTGCCCCAGCAGTTATTAAAGCTGCTGCTACAAAGAAGCCTGTCCTTAATTCTTTTATGTTTTTTATACGCCATAACATCCAGATAAAAAATATCACAGCACCGATACGACCCAACGTTAGAGCCAACTTACTCCAAAGCTCAATCCCAAAAGCCATACCGTTATTTTCAATGAATTTTAATTGCCACCAGGATGTTAACTCTAAACTCTCACCAAGATAAAAGTTAGTCTTGACCCATATCTTTAAAGCTTGGTCACAGACTATCACCAACAGTATAATAAAGGTTACCAACCACCCGGGACTAATCCCATGGTGGTGGTAAGCTTTGTTTTGATTGTTAATATCCATTAGAAAGGTTTAAGGATTTTATCTTAGCTGATTTTATCCACAACTATTCCAATCTTTTCACCGTCAATATCTATCACTTTGTCTTTTTCAATATCATCAGTTACGATGAGGTTATCTGCAAGAACCTGTGAAGCTATATACTGACCGTAATTGTCTATTGCAGCTTTTACAAGCGGATGGGAAGAGAAAGTAACATTTACTCGATCTGTTATCTCAAAGCCCTGGTCCTTACGCAAGTTCTGAATACGATTGATAAGTTCTCGGGCCATTCCTTCATTACGCAGATCTTCTGTTACCGTAACATCTAAGGCTACTGTAATATTGCCATCATTAGCTACCAGCCAACCTTCTATATCTTCCGGTATTATTTCCACATCCTCTGTAGTTATTGTAGGAGCATCAGGCAGTACATGGAAAGTAAAATGTCCATCTTTCTCCAATCTTGCGATATCCTGCTGACTCATGTTGGCTATAGCCTGGCCTAAAGATTTCATAGTCTTGCCAAAGCGTGGTCCAAGCTTCTTGAAGTCAGCCTTGACTTTTTTCACAAGTCCACTGTCTTCATTATCTACAATCTTCATATCCTTGACATTTACTTCAGCCAGAACGAGGTCCTTGACAGCTTCAATATTCTTACGACTTTGCTCGTCTGTCACAGGGACAAGAACAGTCTGTAGAGGCTGGCGTACCTTCAAATTCTCTTTTCTGCGTAATGCCAAGATATTAGATGTGAGTATCTGAGCAATATGCATTCTTTCCTCTAATTCACTGTCTATGTTATCAGCATTAACAGTCGGGAATGAAGCAAGATGCACAGAGTTGCCACCATCTTTTTCCTCAGTGCTATAGCTTAAGTCACGATATAATTGATCGGAATAGAATGGCGCAAATGGAGCCATCAACAATGCTATAGTCTTAAGGCATGTATACAGAGTTTGATAAGCTGCCAACTTGTCAGGAGTCAGGCTTCCGGTCCAGAAACGTTTGCGATTTAGGCGGACATACCAGTTTGATAGATTATCCGTAACAAATTCCTCTATCGCTCTTGCTGCTTTAGTCGGTTCAAAATCGTCAAGTGCTTCTTTTACATCTTTTACAAGTGTATTAAGTAAGGAAAGAATCCAACGATCAATTTCTGGACGGTCGCTAACAGGAATTTCAGGTTCTGTGCCAGTAAAACCATCTACATTGGCATATAATGCGAAGAACTTATACGTATTAAATAGAGTGGCAAATAACTTACGACTAACTTCGCTTACGCCCTCTTCATCATATTTGAGGTTATCCCATGGCTGAGAGTTAGAAATCATATACCATCTCACCGCATCACTGCCAAAACGTTCAAGATTATCAAATGGGTCAATGGCATTACCGAGACGTTTAGACATCTTGTTACCATTCTTGTCCAATACAAGACCATTTGATATGACAGCTTTGAACGCTACCGAATCAAATATCATTCCGCCTAAAGCATGGAGAGTAAAAAACCAGCCTCTTGTCTGGTCTACACCTTCTGCAATAAAGTCAGCTGGGTATACTGCTTTCGAATCAAGAGATTCTTTGTTTTCGAAAGGATAGTGTACTTGTGCATAAGGCATAGCACCTGAATCAAACCACACATCAATAAGGTCAGTCTCACGGTGCATGGGCTTGCCACTGGGAGAGACAAGTATGATTTCATCAACGTATGGGCGGTGCATATCAATAAGGTCATAATTAGACTTACTGTAGTCACCTGGTTTAAATCCCTTTTCTGCTAAGGGATTTGTAGCCATTACACCTGCAGTTACTGCTTTTTCTATTTCATCATATAGAGTAGCGTAACTACCTATACAGATTTCTTCAGTACCGTCTTCAGTTCGCCATATAGGTAAAGGAGTACCCCAGAAACGACTTCTTGACAAGTTCCAGTCTTGAACATTCTCAAGCCACTTTCCAAAACGACCGCTTCCTGTTGAGGCAGGTTTCCATTTTATAGTTTTGTTAAGTTCTATCAAACGTTCACGTGCTTCTGGAGTTCTTATGAACCAACTGTCGAGAGGATAATATAAGATAGGCTTATCTGTACGCCAGCAATGCGGATAGCTATGTACATGCTTTTCGATTTTAAATACCTCTCCCCGCTGCTTCATTTCAAGACATAATTTTACATTTAAGTCTTCAGCTTTTTCGGCAGCATTCTGGTCATATTTTCCATTCTCATTAAACTTAGGATCATACGCATTCTTAACATAATCACCTGCATGAGAAGCATACAGCTCTACATCGACACACTTTTGTACAAAGTTCTCTGCTAATGCATCAATAGGATAATAACGTCCTGTCAAGTCAACCATAGGACGCATCTCTCCACGCTTTGTAACCATAAATAAGCCAGGCACATCAGAAGCCTTCGCTACTTTGGCGTCATCGGCACCAAATGTAGGTGCTATATGCACAATACCTGTACCATCATCAATAGTTACAAAATCTCCTGATATCACTCTAAAAGCTTTAGAAGATGCGATAACATATTTATCACTTCCTACAGTAAATACATTATCAGGATTTTCAGCTAACGCTTTAACATACTCTTGAGCCCTATGGTCCAGCTTTTCCACAGGTTTAACCCAAGGTAATAACTGTTTGTATCGCATACCTACAAGATCTGTACCAGTGAGTTTACCTACAATACGGTAAGGTACTATCTTGTCTCCAGGTTTATAAGCAGATAAATCAACATTCTCTCCCTCAGTCTTGAAATAATTCTTGATGAGGTCTTCAGCTAAAACTACAGTAACAGGTTCACCAGTATATGGATTGTATGTTTGAACTATAGTATAGGTTATTTTAGGCCCTACACATAAAGCAGTATTGGAAGGAAGTGTCCACGGTGTAGTAGTCCAGGCCATGAAATAAGGTTTACCCCAGCCAGTCATTTCTGGTTGAGGTTCCAGGATTTCAAAAAGAGCTGTACATGTAGTATCTTTTACGTCACGATAACAACCGGGCTGATTAAGTTCGTGAGAACTTAGGCCTGTACCTGCTGCAGGAGAATAAGGCTGTATGGTATATCCCTTGTACAGTAAGCCTTTGTCATACAATTGACGCAACAACCACCAAAGGGTTTCCATATATGCATTCTCATAAGTGATATAAGGATTATTAAGGTCAACCCAATAACCCATCTTATGAGTAAGATCAGTCCATTCTTTTGTATATTTCATCACCTCACGGCGACAAGCAGCATTATATTCGTCGACAGTAATTTTCTTGCCAATATCTTCTTTTGTAATACCTAATGTTTTTTCAACACCAAGTTCTACCGGTAGACCATGTGTGTCCCAACCGGCTTTGCGTTTTACTTCAAAGCCTTGCATTGTCTTGTAACGACAAATAATATCTTTAATAGTACGGGCCATTACATGATGAATACCTGGCATACCATTCGCACTTGGGGGACCTTCATAAAAGACAAATGTAGGACAGCCAGATCTCTCTTTAATACTTAGCTCAAAGAGGTTCTCCTTATCCCAGATTTCCAACATCTGACGGTTGACATCTGATAAGTTGAGCTGACGATTGTATTCTTTAAATTTTTCCATTTTATTAAATTATTTCTTTATCCCTTTGGTTCCTTTTAGACCACCTCCGAGAGCAAAAATATTTTGTGTATAAGTATAGGTTTTACCAGTCTCCTCTCGTTTACGTTTTAAAGCAAGAGAAATAAGACGATCGAGCAGGTTAGTAAAAGAAATGCCGCTTGCTTCCCATAAATAATAAGATAATGAGCCTGGAATAGTATTTATCTCATTAACATATATACGGTTGTCAGCACGGTCTATCATCACATCTACCCTGCTTACACCATGACAAGATAATACACGGAAAGTTTCACCTGCTAAGCGTTGTATTTCCGCACTTGTTTCTTCAGGCAGATCAGCTGGAATTCTTTTATCACTAACAGCCATTCCCCTGTTGCTGGCACCCTTACTCTTTCCTCCTCCCATATACTTTCTTTCGTATGATAAGAATTCTCCTGTTTTTAAGGGTTCTTCACACACGGAAGTTTGAAAATCATCGGCATCTCCTAAAACAGAACAGTTTATTTCCTGCATATCTTGTATCATCTTTTCAACTATGATACGTGAAGCGAATGCAGAAGCAGTTTTCACACGTTCTTTTAATTCTTCACGATTATGGGCAACACCGATACCTACACTTGAACCTAAGTTTGCTGGTTTTACTATTACAGGATAACCTATGTTGGTCTCTATGTTATTTATCAGACTTTCTTGATATTTATTCCATTGTCGTTCAGTAAACCATTCAAAATCAACAACAGGAATTCCACAGGAACGCAATATCATTTTCATAGTGATTTTATCCATTCCGTTGGCACTGGAATGGGTATCACATCCTGCGTATGGTAATCCGATTGTCTCTAAAACTCCTTCAAATATACCATCTTCTCCATGAGTTCCGTGTAGAGCTGGTAAGGCTACATGTAACTCGGCTAAAATAGGTGTTTTCTTTGAAAAGAGACTACCTGAGGTTTTATAGAGATTTGTATCTCCGTAAATAGGTCGCATGTAGACCTCTTCCGCTTTTAACTCAAGACTATCTAAATCCTTATAGTTATTGATATCTAAAAGGGTCTCACCACTAAGCCACTTACCTTGTTTAGTGATGTATATTGGAATTACATTATACTTATCTTTATTAAAATGAGGGATAGCTTGTAAAGCAGTAAGTACTGAAATTTCGTGCTCTACTGACCGACCTCCGAAAAATACACCTATATTAGTTTTCATTACATTGAGATTTTTACCAGTAACTATCTATATAAGAACTCAGCAGAAACTTCGGTTATTAAGTTCTGCAAAAAGTCATCTTTATACAGTTAGTTCTGCAAAATTAACACTCCGAATCGAGAAAAACAAATATTTATTTTTTCGGCCATGGGAACTCAGAAGGATTAACCGATAGATTTACTGTTCTTAATCCTAATCTTAATTTAAGATATTCTTCTAATCTTTCGGCTTCATTATTACTTAGTTTTGTAGTAGTGTGAATAAAGACCATATCAATTGTATCAGTTTTCAGATTATTTATAGCTGTTGCCGCCATATTAGCTGTTGCAATATCAGTTATCTGAGGAAAGAGAACCTTTATTTCAGGAGCAATTTCTTTCGTCTTGTCATAAAGGTTATCATGTTTGTCGAGTAAATTTTGAAGTGAATCCACTTGTCTCTGACTTTGTGCAATCTGATTCTGTAAAAGGTAGAAGTATTTGTCATAATCTGGAGTACTCTCATTCTCTGTCATAGAAAAGCCTTGAGTAATATTTAATATCGTACCTCCTAATCCTATAGAATCCAGTTTAGACAGAAGTGCTAATTGGAGTGAATCTTTAGGTAAAGCTTGACCTATGAGAGTCACATCTATATATCGATTTCCTTTAGAAATATATTCTTTATGACTAAGCACTTGAGTATTAGGAAAAACCATTTCTGTTTCAACAAATTCTGCTGCCTCGGCAAGAAATACGTTTTTCTTTATCATTTCATAGGTTAAGTAACAGCTAAAAATTATTGTTGCCGTTATTATAGAATACATGATACTTTTTACTTTACGAGCCCTGTTTGAGGATTGATAAGTAACAGATTTATAATTAAGTACTTTTACTCCAATCCATGTGGCAAATAATATAAATATCATGTTGGTGAAAAAAAGATATAAAGCACCAAAAAAGAAAGTGCCCTGCCATGTCGCTATTCCATAGCCAGCAGTACACAAAGGAGGCATAAGTGATGTTGCGATTGCAACTCCTGGCATTACTTGTCCTTTGTTTTTACATGCTATACTAACAAAACCAGCAGCCCCACCAAAGATAGCTACAAATACATCATAAATAGATGGTGAGGTACGTGCCAATAATTGACTTGATCCTTCATATTGTGGAGATATTAAGAAATATAGCGCCGAGGCAAGGAGAGAACCAAGTACAGCCATACCTATATTCTTAAGACTTTTTTTAAGTAATGTGAAGTCTTGAATCCCTATAGCTAACCCTATACCTATGATGGGTCCCATAAGAGGAGAAATCAACATAGCACCGATAATGACTGGTATAGAATTTGTATTAAGACCCAATGAAGCTATGAAAATAGCAAATATCAATACCAATAGCTGACTACCTTTGAATGATACTCCTGCACGAATAGATGTTTCTGTTTCAATCTGTGGTTCAAGTTCTGGAGTGAGATTAAAATAACTTTTTAGCTCTTTCCATTCATTTGAAAAGAATTGGACTATAGAAGTCTTTTCAGAGGGTTGGTTAGAAGGTACCATAATACAATTTTTTATGTCTTAATAAACTATACCTATAAGTTTTTCTATACTTATATTGGGACAAAGATACAAAAAATTTGAATTTTTATTTGCTTTGAACATAAGATTTGAATTTTACACCCTGCTTTTAAAGTATCGAAAAAAATATTTACCTTTGTATTGTAAACTTCTTAGACAGTATGGTACCATTTAAACTAAAGGGTATGGGAGTTGCTTTGGTGACTCCTTTTCGTCATGATAATTCTATTGATTTTCCTGCTTTATCCAGAGTTATCAATCGCTTAATAGAAAGAGAAACCGATTATCTTGTGGTCTTAGGCACTACAGGTGAAACTCCTACACTCTTTGCTGAAGAACAAGCTCAAATAAGAGACTTCGTTCGTCAGACTGTACAAGGACGAGTGCCATTAGTATTAGGTGTGGGAGGCAATCACACACAGGCTATTGTCAATAATCTTCTTAAGATTGATTTATCAGGGTTTGAAGCGATTTTATCAGTAGTACCCTACTATAATAAGCCTAGTCAAGAAGGACTCTATCAGCATTATAAAGCTATTTCTCAGACTTCACCCTTACCGGTTATCTTGTATAATGTACCAGGTAGAACGGGAGTCAATATGACTGCTGAAACAACTTTAAGATTAGCTAAAGAGTTTCCTAATATAATAGGTATAAAAGAAGCAAGTGGAAACTTTGTGCAAATAGAAGAGATTATTAAAAACAAACCTGATGATTTTGAAGTAATCTCAGGAGATGATGGCATAACTTACCCATTGATGACTTTAGGGGCTGTCGGAGTAATATCTGTTATTGGCAATGCATTTCCCAAAGAATTCGGCCGTATGGTTCGACTTTGTCTTGAAGGTAAATTTGAAGAAGCACTTCCAATTCATTTCCGTTTTACAGAGTTATTTAATCTTATGTTTATAGATGGTAATCCTGCTGGAGTCAAATGTGCTTTGAATGCTTTAGGAATTATAGAAAATGTGCTTCGTTTGCCCTTAGTTCCTACTCGCTTATCTACTAATGAAAAAATACATAGCTTACTTAGACAGTTACATGTCTGATATAAATTATGATTGATCCTCAGACCGTTCAGAAGATAAAAGATGCTGCCGACATTGTTGAGGTAGTGAGTAAGTACGTACATCTGGATAAAAAAGGTCGTAATTATATGGGATTGTGCCCTTTCCATAATGAAAGGACACAATCTTTTTCTGTAAACAGGGCACGGAATTTCTGTTATTGTTTTTCATGCCATAAAGGTGGCTCTCCTGTTAATTTCATAATGGAAAAAGAGGGTATATCCTATGTTGATGCTTTGTTACAATTGGCAAAACAATATGGTATTGAAGTTCAGGAGCAAGAGCTGACTGATGAAGAACGGGAAGTCCGAAGTAGGCGGGAAGCATTATTTGTAGCCAATGAATGGGCTATGCACCAGATGGAAAATAATCTTCTAAATTTAGAAGAAGGTCAGAATGTAGGATTGCAGTATTTTTATAGTCGTGGGGTCACACTTGAGGCTATTAAACATTTCCATCTTGGCTATTCTTTAGATAGTTATAAGGCTTTCACTGAAGCTGCTTTAAAGGCTGGATTTGAAAGTGAAGTTCTTACGCACCTTGGGTTATGTGGGGTTAAGAGCAATAATAGACTCTATGATAAATACAGGGGCAGGATTATGTTCCCTGTCATAAATTCTTCTGGTAAAGTAGTAGCTTTTGGTGGCCGTAAGCTTAAGGGCGAGGGTGCTAAATACGTGAATTCTCCGGAATCAGAAATATACAAGAAGAGTAATGAGCTTTACGGCATGTACCAAGCACGTTCAGCTATAGTAAAAGCTGATAGATGCTTTCTTGTTGAGGGTTATCTTGATGTTATTGGTATGTGGCAGTCAGGAGTCCATAATGTTGTAGCTTCCTCAGGAACCGCTTTAACTGACAATCAGATTGCGCTTATACATCGCTTCACTTCTAATATAACCTTAGTATATGATGGTGATAGTGCTGGGATAAAAGCATCTTTGAGAGGAATAGATATGCTTTTGAGTAACGGATTTAATCTTAAAGTGCTGTTGTTGCCTGAGGGTGAGGATCCGGATTCGTTTGCTCGAAAGTGTACTCCTTCTGAATTTCGAGAATATATAGAGAAGAATCAGACAGATATGATTCGTTTTAAGACGAAAGTACTTTTAGACGAATCAATTAATGACCCACAATCCAGAATAGAAGCAATTAAAAGTATAATAAACTCCATTGCTTGTATTGAAGATAAAGTGACTCGTGATGTGTATATACAGGAGTGCAGTACTCTTATGAATATTCCTGTAGATACGGTAGCTAAGGATACTGAGCAAATCAGAAAGAATTTAACTCATAGTCAAAAAAAGAATCGTGAGTTTAGACAATCTGGTTTATCTTCGCAGGTTAATACTTCTCAATCTTCTAAATCAGCAGTTAAGGATAGAAATACTCCTAGTACCCCTAATTTGCAAGAGCGTCCTTCTATAATCGTAGCTGATAGAATACATAGGTTGGAAAAAGAGGTAATAAGATACTGTGTGAAATATGGTTTTCTTCCGCTATGGTCTAAAGTTAACGATGAAGATGATGACATAACAGTACTTGATTATGTCATTGATGAACTAAGAGATGATAATATCTCCTATACTAATCAAGTCTTTGCTGCCATTCATGACAAACTGATTAGTTTGCAGGATTCGTTTAGAGATTCTTTGATCTCTTATGAAGAACATTTAAGAGAAGAAATGGATTCAAAGAGGGAGGTCGGTTTTAATTTAATTGCTCAGAAACATTTGTCTTTACCTGAAATTGAGCGTGAAGAGAAAGAACTTGAACGCTCTATTTTAGAATTTTATAATAAAAAGATAAAAGAATATAGTAAAGATTATCCTTCCCGTATTTTAGCAAGTGAGCAAGATAATGATATCCGTCTGACTGTAACTGAATTTCTTGGCCAAAAACATCAACTAAGCAATATCTTCATTAAAAATAATCAAGGTCAATCAGAAGAAGACAGATTAAATTTACTTGTTCCTCGTGCCATTACAGAGTGGAAAGATGGTCTACTTGGAATACGTATGGAAAAATTACTGGAGAAGCTTAGAAAGCCAGATAACTCACAAGAAGAGATTCAAAGTCTCATGACTGAAATCGCACAGCTACAACAGATGCGTGCAAATATTGCAAAAGAAATTGGAGACCGTACATTATCTCCATCATTGCGTAGATAAATTTAATTCTTAATTGGCATAATTATTGTATTTGATTTAAATACCTCTTATAAATTTAAAGTTTTTAATGATGAGTGATAGAGTGATAGAAATTAAGGGTGCGAGGGTTAACAATCTTAAGAATGTTGATTTAGAAATACCTCTTGGACAGTTTATCGTGATTACAGGTGTCAGTGGTTCTGGTAAGTCTTCTTTAGCTTTTGACACTCTTTATGCAGAAGGACAACGTAGATACGTTGAAAGTTTATCAGCTTATGCAAGACAATTTCTTGGTCGAATGTCCAAACCCGAATGTGATTACATAAAGGGTTTACCTCCTGCAATAGCTATTGAACAGAAAGTTAATACTCGTAATCCACGCAGTACAGTGGGTACGGCTACTGAGATTTATGATTATCTCAGGATGCTTTATGCTCGTATAGGTCGTACTTTTTCTCCTATAAGTGGCAAACAAGTACATAAACAGAATGTTGATGATGTTACTTCTGCCATTATGGCTTATCCTTTGGGAACTCGTGTAGCTATATTGACTGAAATTATTTTGCCAGAGAACAGGAGTATAAAACAACAATTGGAAATACTTTTGAATGAAGGATTTTCACGTATTGAAATTGATGGAGATGTACAGGATATAACAGAGGTTTTACAAGGTGATTTAGATAAGTTTGAAAAAGTAGATAATATTTATCTTCTTATTGATAGACTGGCTGTAAGTGAGGATACTGATGAGGTCGCTCGCCTGACTGATTCTATTGAGACAGCTTATTTTGAAGGGAATGGTAAATGCATAGTTAAAGTATGGGACACTGACAATACTGTGAATACTACTACCTATTCCGATAGCTTTTCAGAAGATGGTATAGAATTTATGGAGCCTACGGATATGATGTTTAATTTTAACAATCCTATTGGTGCATGTCCTGTATGTGAGGGATTTGGTAAAGTATTAGGAATTAGTGAGGATTTAGTTGTTCCAAATAAAACTTTATCTATATATCAGGATGCCGTTCAATGTTGGAGGGGTGATAAGATGAGTGAGTGGAAAAAAGATTTAATTAAGCTTGCTAAGAACTATGATTTTCCTATACATACTCCATATAGTGATTTGACAGATAAACAAAAAGACTTTCTATGGCATGGTCAGGGTAAATGGACGGGTATCGATGGCTTTTTTCGTTGGATTGATGAAAATCAGTATAAAATTCAATATCGTGTTTTAAAAGCACGGTATAGAGGGAAAACACTTTGTCCGGAATGTAATGGAACTCGACTTTGTAAAGAAGCCAATTATGTAAAAATAGATGGTAAGTCTATCACAGAGTTGGTCACAATGTCTATTTCTAATCTTAGAGAATGGTTTAATAATTTGAATTTAAATGAACATGAACAATTTATTGCTAAAAGACTTTTGACTGAGATTAATAATAGATTATCTTTTCTTGACGAAGTAGGATTAGGCTATCTTACTCTTGATCGCTTATCTTCTACCCTCTCAGGTGGAGAAAGCCAACGTATTAATCTCGCTACTTCTCTCGGTTCATCTTTGGTAGGCTCATTATATATACTTGACGAGCCAAGTATAGGACTTCATTCTCGTGATACCCAAAAATTAATCCGTGTGCTTCGTAATTTACAAAGCCTTGGTAATACTGTAGTTGTGGTAGAACATGACGAAGAGATAATGTTAGCTGCTGATTATATAGTGGATATAGGTAAAGACGCAGGACTTCAGGGTGGTAACGTTGTGTATAAAGGTAATTTACCAATGACTTTGAAATCTGATGCGCCTTGCGATTCCTACACTGTTGATTACTTACGTGGCAAACGTACGATTGATTATCCTGCTTTTCGTAGACCATGGAAAAGTTTCGTAGAGATTAATGGTGCTAAAGCTAATAACTTAAAGGATATTGATGTAAAATTTCCTTTAGGTATAATGACTGTTGTGACTGGAGTCAGTGGTTCTGGAAAATCTACTTTAGTCAGAGATATTCTTTATAAGGCTTTATTACGTCAATTGGGTGAACCTGGTGACATTCCGGGATTACATAGGAAATTAAGTGGTGAGGTTGACAAAATCAAAACTGTGGAGTTTATAGATCAAAATCCTATAGGTACATCTTCTCGAAGTAATCCGGCTACGTATCTTAAAGCTTTTGATGAGATTAGAAAGCTTTTTGCTGATCAGCCATTATCAAAACAGTTAGGTTATCCTGCTGGCTACTTTTCTTTTAATTCAGAAGGTGGACGGTGTGAGGAATGTAAAGGAGAAGGTGTAGTTACAGTTCCTATGCAATTTATGGCAGATATTCAATTACAATGTGAAGTTTGTCATGGGCAACGTTATAAGCAAGAGATTCTTGAGGTAAAGTATCATGGAAAAAATATTCATGATTTCTTAGAGATGACCGTTGATGAGGTAATTGATTTCCTTTCACAACATCTTGGTTCTCAAGAACAACGTATTATTTCTCGATTACGTCCTCTACAAGAAGTAGGATTAGGATATATTAAATTAGGTCAATCCTCTTCAACTCTATCTGGTGGAGAAAATCAGAGGGTTAAATTAGCCTATTTCATAGGTCAACCTAATAAGGAACATACACTTTTTATTTTTGATGAGCCTACTACTGGATTACATTTCCATGATATTTCAATTTTATTGAAATCTTTAAATAAATTGATAGATAATGGTCATACAGTGATTATTATCGAACACAATATGGATGTAATTAAGTGTGCAGACTGGATAATAGATATTGGTCCAGAAGGTGGTGAGGCAGGTGGTCAGATAGTAGTTGCCGGTACGCCAGAGGTTGTAGCTGAGTGTAAAAATTCATATACTGGTCAATTTTTAAAATCAAAACTGCTTACAAAGTAGTTTAAAATCAATTAGTATATAAAATAGAGTTGCTTCGTATGCGGAATAGTAAATAATCCTTACTATTCCGCATACGAAGCAACTAAAAACTTTTAATAATCTCCTCCAAATATTAAGATTAATATGTCTTTTAAATCCTTCAATAAATTATTTAGGAGTTTTGTACCCTTAATATTATGTAGTATATCGTTATGCTGTCATAGAGTTGCTTCTGATAGCCGACGACTAATGGCACATGAAATATATCTACAGAATATTAATCTTCTAAATCAATATTCTGATTCAATTTTATCGGCTAAAGATTCTTTAACCATAAAGAATATAATGATAAAATATGATGATGTATTGGCAAAATTATATTTCTCATATCCTGCTGACATTGATATTGAAATGACAGAAGCTGAGAATGATACTCTTGCTCAGTTTACCTTAAGGCTATTGAAATTAAAAAATGAACAACTTTATAAACTCGGTCATCCTATAGTTGAGGAGGATTCTGTTCTCCTCAATCATTAATTGTATTGGCTTATTCAGGTGCTAAGACTTCCATTTCGCACCGGTCACAGGCAAAATGAAGGATAAAGGTGTCTTTTCCAGAGTTGAGGTATAATGGTTCAGATAACTTCTTATTCTTTAGATGTTTCTTACAAAGACCTAACTCTCTTAAAATACAATGACGAGTCGTCATTAAAATTAAATTATTAGATTTTTTAGGGACTTTAAGTTCTAATCCTTTCTCTATATTTACTACACCATGATCTTTATAGAATTGTTCTGCAATACTATTAACTACGTTTTCTTTATAGTCTAAATTCCTTAGTGGAAATAATGCACCTCTTTTCTCTGGAATTCTCATCTCATATATATAAGTAATTCGGTTAAGAGTGTTCATTATTTCAAGAAGATGATTACGTACAGCTGTAAGTTGTGAAGCTGGAATAAATATGTCTGGTGACAATTCATTCTTCACCTTGCTTACCTCATATATAGTATTGCCTGTTCTTTCAAGAATCTTAATAGGACTGTAAGCTTTATTGGCAACTTCTTTATTTACATCTAAAGCTACCCGCGCCTCTACTCCTCTCTCGTCTCTACCGTACAATGATGTGTCATCTATTGTTAACTCTATTTTTATTTTTCGTACAGCAGTCTCTTTGTTTATTTTTTTATTCCATTCTTTATCAAATGTTCTATATAGCTGTAAGCCTTTAATATTAAGTTTTCCGTTAGGGGTGAGGATGTAGTCTTTTTCTACTCCATTAACATTTGTACCCTGATAAACATTATCTTTGTCAAAATAACTGATGCCATCTCCATTAGAAAGTTGACTCAGCGTATCTATTCTTTCACCTAATGATTTAGGAGTGTATAGCGAGGCTATACTTGAAGGTTTACGCTCATGTAAAAAATAATCAGTAAATCCTCTATTAAAGCTTTTTGTTAGATTTGGCTCAAAGTTAAATACTGAGTTGCCATAAGAGGAACGAGTGTATTTCCCATTAGATCGCTCTATTATGCTATCTAATTTCTTTCTATAGAAGGCAGTAATATTCTTTACGTATGTTATATCCTTTAAGCGTCCTTCGATTTTAAAAGATGAGACACCACATTCTATAAGTTCTTCTAAAGATGTGCTCATATTTAAATCTCTAAGAGATAGTAAATGACAGTTCTCAGCTAAGATATTACCGTTATTATCAACTAAATTATAAGGTAAACGACATAATTGGGCACACTCTCCCCTATTAGCACTTCGGCCTCGACTAAACTGACTTATATGACATTTACCTGAATAACTGACACATAAAGCACCATGTATAAATGTTTCAATAGGTATACTTACAGCATCTGCTATTTCTTTGATTTCGTGTAGAGTCAATTCTCTTGCTAAAACTAATTGAGAGAAGCCTACATCTTGTAGAAATTTAGCTTTTTCTGGAGTACGTATATCACATTGTGTACTGGCATGAAGAGCTATGGGTGGTATGTTGAGGCGTAGAATACTCATATCTTGAACTATAAGTGCGTCTACGCCTATATTATATAGTTGTCTACATAGTTTTTCTACATGTTCTAACTCTGATTCATAGACAATAGTATTAACAGTAACATATACTTTAGCTCGAAATTGATGTGCAAAATTTACTACACGTTGTATATCTTCAATACTGTTACCTGCCGCCTTACGTGCTCCGTGACTATAAGCACCTATATATACAGCATCAGCCCCATGAAGAATAGCTTGAATAGCAATCTCAGCGTTAGCAGCAGGGCAAAGAAGTTCAAGTTTTCTCATTTCGATACTGTTTCTACTTATTTAGTGTTTCATTATACGGTCTATAGAACGTTTGTCTTCACGTTCCTTTATAGCCTGTCTTTTATCAAATTGTTTTTTTCCTTTTCCTACTCCTATAACTAATTTTGCTAATCCTTTTTCATTAATAAATAGTCTTAGTGGTATTATTGTAAAACCAGGTTCTTCTGACATTTTTGTCAGTCTAATTATTTCTTTCCTATTTAATAATAGCTTTCTATCCCGACGAGAAGAATGGTTATTATATGAACCATAAAAATATTCTGAAATCATCATGCCTTTTACCCAGACCTCATGGTTTTCTATCAGACAGTAACTGTCACTCAATGAGGCTTTGCTATCTCTTAATGACTTTATCTCTGTACCTGTCAAGACGATACCAGCGGTAAAGGTTTCGAGTATTTCATAATCGAATGTGGCTCTACGATTTTTTATATTTATATTGTTTTTTGCCATAGATAATATTGATAGTTTAAGAGTTACTTAAAGAATTAAATTAAAACTCCAGTTTAATATATATGGTACACCTATCAAAAATATACTTAATATAATAACAGTCCAAGCCTGATGCTGTTCTGGTAGTTTTAAAAAACGTACTCCTTTATATATAAGGTATGTACTCCATAAGGGTAAGAATACTAAAACTGGTTCAAGCATTGGCAAAAGAGAGATTAGAGCTGCAAAGGAGGCCAATGAAGAGAGGATAGTCATCATAAAAATCTTACCGAAATTACTGTCAGTAAGAATTTTTGAGCTGTGTGGAAGGAAAATCTGACATAAAAGAGAGATTAAAAAGTAGCCGAAGAAATACGAAATAAATCTTGCAACTGCTGGAATCAATAATTCTTCAATACTTGAATAGGGATTATAGAATTTTGTAAAGAAGATAGATACAGCAGAAAAAGCTATAAGTGGATAAAAACAGCTTTGAGCCCAACTATTAAATGAAATGTTATGACGCCTAACCGCTTTCCAACCTTCTAAAGGTGAGATAAGAATTAGACCGAATATACGTAGGCTACTAAAAAAATTTCCTTCCTCCTCTACATTATATTCTCGTAAGGATGATGCCGAAATATTCTCATCTTTTTTATCAGCTTGTGCAGCTTCTTGCGAATAGGAATCCGAAGAAGCTGATGGGGTTGATATTGATTGATCCTCTTTATTATACAATATATCTTGTTTCATAAGGTAAGAATAACAAGTAAGTTGAATGCTAAGATTAAACATAGTAAATCTCAGCATAGCTTTGATTCCTGAATTTCAAGCAACTCTTAAAATTTTTATTTTATCTGCTTCAGACATGTCACAAAGCAGAATACTTTTAAGAATTCTACCCTACATTCACCCTATGACTGAAGCGTATTAAAAATTTTATATGTTCATTATCTTAGAGAAACCTAAACCATAAATGAACATTTACACCACAAATTTAGAAAAACAAAATATTATATCCAAATAAAAAATAAAATATTAAAATTATTAATTAAAAAAACACCTAAAAAGATTAATTTTAATTTGTTTGGTTTAATTGAGTTATATTATTATTTTACATAATATTTCTTATATATGTTAAGTTCACACACTGTTTTCTTGTTTAGCTTGTAGCTATTTTTTAATTTTGTATCTTGTTTTAATCGTCTCTTGAATTTTTCATTAAATGACTCCTACGATTTTCCATTCTTCAGATTCATTCACATTAGAATCAGGCGCAATTCTCCCCTCCATTGATATAGCTTATCATACTTATGGGCGTCTAAATGACACTGCATCTAATGTAATTTGGGTTATGCATGCCCTAACTGCTAATAGCGAAGTGGCTGATTGGTGGCCCCATACTGTAGAGGAAGGTAAATTTTTAGATCCTTCAAAATATTTCATTATATGTGCTAATGTCATTGGTTCTTGTTACGGTTCCACCGGTCCCCTATCCCTCAATCCTGACACTGGCAGACCGTGGTATAATGATTTTCCTAATATTACTGTCCGTGACATGGTACGTGCTCACATGTTACTTGCCAAACATTTAGGTATAAATGAAGTATTTTGTGTGATTGGTAGCTCTTTAGGAGGTTATCAAGCTATTGAATTATTATGCACTTTCCCTGGATTTGCTAAGAAAGCTGTACTTATTGCTACAGGTTCCTATACTCGTCCTTGGCAAGCTGCTTTCAATGAAACAATGCGGATGATTTTAGAAGCAGATCAAACTTTTAATCTCCCTCAACCCGATGCTGGCACTAAAGGACTTGCTGCTGCCAGAGCACTTGGACTTCTCAGTTATAGAGGTCGTACAGCTTATGATCTCACCCAAAGTGACAACGACCAGTTAAATGATATTCCCTTTAATCGAAAAGTTCATTCCTACCAACGTTACCAAGGTGATAAATTGACAAGACGCTTTAATGCTCATTCATATCATCGTATATGTTCTGCTGTGGATTCCCATGACGTAGGTCGTGGCCGTGGTCCGCGTGACAGAATATTAAGTAAAATCGCCTGTCCATGTATGATAATCGCTATATCATCAGATTTAATTTATCCTCCCTGTGATCATGAGGATATGGTGCAATTTATTCCTAATAATACCTATCACGTTATCGATTCACCTTTCGCACATGATGGTTTTTTAGTGGAACATGAAAAGTTAAACACCTTAATAAAAGACTTCTTATCAGTCTAATGATAAAATTCCTCTCTCTTAGGCACTTTTCCTATTTAATAGTTAAAACATTAATTTTGTATTCAAGAGAAAAGTGCTTATCAATTAAGTTGCTTACCTCAACTCTTTTACTTAACTTTGCTTCATCTTATTACTCTATTAGCATAAATTAATATTTGTGCGCTTAAAGTAAACATACAATTTATATCTTTATAATAGAGTAAAAAATAGGTAGTCCTTAAAAAATTAATGAACATATAGATACATCGTAACCATATATCATTTAAGTATTAAGAACTACTTAACTAACTAGATTAATACTTCCAACTTTAATATAGATGTTAATTTCTTCTATTAAGACTTTTGGCCGATACTGTATATTTATGGGTCAGGTCTTTAAAATTCCAGATAAGTGGAGAGAATTTGGAAAATCTCTTCTTTTTGAGATTAATAAACTTGGTGTAGATTCCATTCCACTGGTACTGATTGTATCTGTATTTATAGGAGCCGTTATTTGCATACAGATGACAATCAATATCGTCTCACCTTTAGTACCCTCTTATTCTACAGGATTAGCTACCCGCGAAATTCTATTGTTAGAATTTTCATCTACAATGATGTCTTTAATTTTAGCTGGAAAAGTAGGAAGTAACATAGCTTCTGAGATTGGTACAATGCGTGTCACAGAACAAATTGATGCTATGGACATAATGGGATTAAACTCTGCTAATTTTATTGCACTTCCTAAAATCATCGGTTTTATTCTATTTGTTCCAGTCCTATGTATCATGTCTATGTTCGTAGGATTGCTCGGAGGTTGGCTAGTAGCAGAATTTTCAAGCATGATATCTGTAGAGAACTATGTCTACGGTATCCAGTCATTTTTTAATGAATGGTATGTCTGGTATGGAATTATTAAAACAATCGTATTCGCTTTCATAATTTCCTCAGTAGCATGTTTCTTTGGATATTTTGTAAAAGGAGGCTCATTAGAAGTAGGAAAGGCAAGTACAGATTCAGTTGTGGCAAGTTCTATTCTTATTTTGTTAGCTGATGTTGTTCTTACAAAATTAATGTTACAATGATTGAAGCCCATAATGTTTCCAAATGGTTTGACGGTCAGCAAATACTATTCGACATCTCTGTTACTATGGAAACCGGGAAGACTAATCTTATCATTGGTCAAAGTGGTTCCGGAAAAACCGTATTTATGAAATGTCTTATAGGTCTCTTAACTCCTGAGGAGGGAAAGATTCTCTATGATGGCCGTGTATTCCGTGAAATGAACGATGCACAGAAAAAACAATTACGTTCTGAAATAGGAGTTCTTTTTCAGGGCTCTGCTTTATTTGACAATGAGACAGTATTAGGGAATGTAATGTTTCCTCTTAAAATGTTCAGCAAAGAATCTCATGCTCAACAACTTGAACGTGCAAAGTTCTGTATCCATCGAGTAGGTCTTGAGAATGCAGATAATAAGTACCCTTCTGAGATTTCTGGTGGTATGCAGAAACGTGTTGCTATTGCTCGTGCCATAGCCTTAAATCCTAAATACCTCTTTTGTGATGAGCCTAACTCTGGTCTGGACCCCAAGACTTCTATCATGATAGATAAATTATTAAGTGATATTACACATGAGTATAATATCACAACTGTTATTAATACTCATGATATGAATTCTGTGTTAGGTATCGGTGAAAAAATTATCTTTATTAATAAGGGTCATTGTGATTGGACTGGTAACGACAAAAGTATTTTCCGTAGTACTTCTAAATCTTTAAATGACTTTGTATTCGCTTCAGAACTTTTTAAAGAAGTAAAATTATTTCTTGAGCGACAATACGAAAGTTCTAAATAATACAACTAACAAACCTAACTTAAACTGATATGAAAAAATTTTTTACACCTATGAGAAAACATTGGCATATTTTGCTAATGTTTCTTTTCCTGCTTCCCAGTGGTAGACCTCTATGGGCTACTACCCCGCCTGATATCGAAACGGTAAGTCGACAGGTAATAAATTTTACAAAAGTACATGCCGATTCGCTAATCAATTTAATGTTGTACAAAGATCGTCCCAAAGGGAATAAAGATATACCTGTACCACACTTTGCAATTTCTACCAATGACCAGTCTTTTGTATTATCAATAGGTGGTCAAATTAATCCTATAATAGGAGGAGACCTAGGAAACAATCTCTATCAGATTTCTGGCGCTGGCATTAACTTCACTACAAACGCAATTCCAGTACCTTCTCAAGCTGGCAAACACTCTGATTTTTTTATCAATACCCTAAACGCTGATGTAGACTTACAAATTGTCGGATTAGGTGGAACACGAAATCAGATTACTGGCTATATCCAATTTGGTGCAAACGGTGTTAATAATAACCTCAGCCTAAAGAAAGCATTTATTTCCTGGTACGGTTTTACAGCCGGTAGAAAATCCACTCTATTAGCAGATGAGAAAGCGGGTCAACCAACTACTATAGATCCACAGGGCCCAAGCGGACTTGTGTCAGCGACAGTACATGAAATCATGTACCAAACACCACAATACAAGGGCTTCAAAGGCGCAATTGGCCTGGACATTGCTACTTTTTATTCCTCAAATGGCCGTTACTATGGAAAAGATTATAAAGAATGGAATAATGAATCAGCCGAGGGAGAATTAGTATGTGACCCCAACTACTATACTCAATATATTCCTGACCTCCCGGCATGGATAGAATGGGCCTATTCCGACTACAACAGAATTAGATTAAGTGGTGTAATCAGAAACTTTCTATATCGTGATGAAGTCGAAAAGCTAAAACGTCATGCAATAGGTTGGGGTATAATGCTCAGTGGAAATCTTAATCCTATAAAACCCCTAATCTTATATTTTCAAGGAGTATACGGAAAAGGTCTGGGATATTATATTCAAGATTTTGCTGGACTACCTCTTTCTTTTACTCCCTCTTCTGAACATCTTGGTGAAATGGTATCTACTCCTATGATGGGTATAAATATTGGTGCCTCATATAATTTCAATAAAAATTGGCAAGTTAATACCGTAGTATCCGAGGCAAGATTATGGAACATTGGAGCTTATGCAATTCAGGAAAGTAAAGAGCCAGGAAATATAAATAACTACCGCTATGCAGTATATTGGGCAACTAATCTGCTATATAATTTTAGTTCTTATTTTCAGATAGGTGTTGAATATGATTTTGGACGTCGTACTACCTGGAATGCTGGTAGTGGTAGTGATTCCAGAATACTCACTCAATTTATGTTTACATTCTAACGTAAACTTTTATGGCTCTTGAAATTGAACATAAATATCTTGTATGTAACTTATCATTCTTGGACATGGTCTCGTATTCCGAGATCATGTTTCAAGGATATTTATCACGTACACCAGAAAGAACAGTGCGTATCCGTATAGCAGGAGAAAAAGGTTATATTACCATTAAAGGTATAACACAAGGTGACACTCGTACGGAATTTGAATATAGTATCCCATTAGAAGACGCTCAACAATTACTTACACTCTGTCAAAAACCAATCATAAAAAAAACTCGGTATTACGTCAACTTTAAAGGATTCAAATGGGAAATTGACGTCTATGCAGATCATTTAGCACCACTAATTACTGCAGAGATAGAATTACCTACATCTGATACTACTTATCCTCTACCACCCTTTGTCGGTAAAGAAGTTACAGGTGACCCAAGATATTATAATTCTAATCTATAATCTCTTAATGCCGCTCTTCCTTATCTCCTTATCTCTAAGGCTTTCTGAATTAATTTTAACTCGTTTCTCACCTCTGTAAGTCGTCTAATTATATCTACACGTTTGGATATATTCTCAGGATTTACTCTTAACTGTTCTTTTGCTGCTTCTATCTTTAACCCTTTTACCTTTAATAGATAATGTATTATACGGAGAATTTTGATATCAGAGGGCCTATAGTACCTTTGATTTTTAGGACTTCTTTCCGGACGGCACTCTGGAAATTCCTGCTCCCAATATCTTAAGGTAGCTTGACTTACATCCAACATTTCAGCTACATCCTTTATTTTATAGTACTGTTTTGACAAATCATCTGTTTCCATTTTTTCTCTCCATTTCTATTATTAATCTATTACTCTTACTGCTTCTTCTGCTTTACGGAGATAGTCTTCATATTCTTCAGGAGTAAAATCCAAATAAAAATAATTAAGTGGATTCTCCGGCTGATTTTTATATCTTACCTCATAATGTAAATAAGAAGAAGTAAAAGACTTTTCCAATTCTCCAATAAAACCTATTACCTCACCCTTAGTAATATCCTGCTCTTGCTTTACTACAACTTCTCCTAAATGCGAATAGAAAGATGTGTAATCTGAACCATGCTGTACCGTTATATTAAACCCATCTTCTCCCTTATCTATCTTTGTTACTTTTCCCTGTGCCGTAGCATATACAGGCACTCCTACAGGAGCTATAAAATCAACTCCCTCATGAGATTTAGTACTACTAGGATTTAACTCTGATTTTACTCCAAAGGTACCTATAACTTCAGCATATCTACGCTCTAAGGGTAGTATGGAAGGTATGTAAGCTACTTTATCATCCAAGTTTCTAAGCTGTTCGGTAAGTTCCTCAAATGATTGTATTTGCTCGTACAATCTCTTTTCAAGCAATTCTACCTCATTGTTAAACAAAGTTACTATAGAAGGCACATTGATGTCCTGGAGTTCATTACGTCTCACCTTACTCTGATAAGATACGAAAATCGGTCTATATACTATCGAATCATTTTGCAAGAGTATCCTATATAATTTTCTATCCCTATCCTCAATTTTTCTCAATACTTGTACAGCCTGTTCAACTCTTAGTTTCAAAATTCCATATTCACGCTGAAGTTTAAGATTTTCTTCTCTTAATTGGCGTTCTGTTGGAGTGCCAAACGAACGATAGCACAACACATACACCACTAATGATACTATTCCACATCCCAGAATTAACATAAATACTGAGCGCAACCTACCCCAGATTGTAGGATAGATACGTTCAAAATTATCAGTCTCTGCATTATATCTATAGTATACTCCTCTCACTTTATACTTTCTATAATGATTAATATTGCAAAAATAGTCTAAGTTTGCTAATTTTGCAACTCAATTCCCGCAACTCCGCTTGTTTGGGCTTAAGGAATTGAAAACTCTATACAACATAATGAATACAATGACATCTAAAGAAATTAGAGATTCTTTTAAATCTTTCTTTGCCAGCAAAGGACATAAAATTGTTCCCTCAGCACCTATGGTAATTAAAGATGATCCCACTCTGATGTTCACAAATGCCGGTATGAATCAGTTTAAAGATATCATTCTCGGTAATCATCCGGCTATCGCATCTCGTGTAGCTGACAGTCAAAAATGTCTTAGAGTTTCCGGCAAGCATAACGATCTCGAAGAAGTAGGACATGATACTTATCATCATACTATGTTTGAGATGTTAGGTAACTGGAGTTTTGGAGATTATTTCAAAAAAGAGGCTATAGAATGGGCATGGGAATACCTCGTAGACGTTCTAAAAATTAATCCTGATCGCTTATACGCTACAGTCTTTGAAGGCTCTAAGGCTGAAGGTCTGTCACGAGATAACGAAGCTGCTGAGATATGGGAAAAGTTCTTACCAAAAGACCATATTATAAACGGTAATAAAAAAGATAATTTTTGGGAAATGGGCGATACCGGCCCATGCGGTCCATGTAGCGAAATTCATATTGACCTCCGTAGTGATGAAGAGCGCAATCTTGTTGACGGTGCCAGTCTCGTAAATAAAGACAATCCCTTAGTTATTGAGATATGGAATCTTGTCTTTATGCAATACAACAGAAAGGCCGATGGCACACTCGATACCTTACCCTTGCAGGTCATAGATACCGGTATGGGATTCGAACGTCTATGTATGGCTCTTCAGAATAAGACATCTAACTATGATACTGATGTCTTCACTCCTATTATAAATAAGATTGCCGAACTTTCTGGTCTCAAATACGGAGAAAAGGCTGAGATAGACGTGGCTATGAGAGTAGTCGCAGACCATCTGCGTACCATCTCATTTTCAATTGCCGATTCTCAACTTCCTTCAAACGCAAAAGCCGGATATGTGATCCGTAGAATATTACGTAGAGCAGTTCGCTATGCGTATACCTTCCTCAATCAGAAGGAAGCCTTCATATACAAGCTTGTTGATGTACTCGTACAGGAAATGGGAGATGCATATCCTGAATTAAAAGCGCAACAAGACCTCATCAAGAAAGTTATAAAAGAAGAAGAAGAAGCATTCTTACGCACCCTTGACAACGGTATCAAACTGCTTGATGAAATAATACGCAATACCAAATCTCAGCATCAAACAGAAATCTCAGGAAAAGCTGCATTTACTCTCTACGATACTTACGGCTTCCCCCTTGACCTTACAGAACTTATTCTACGTGAGAACGGCATGACTTTGAATCATGACCAGTTTAATGCAGAAATGCAAGCTCAAAAACAACGTGCTCGTAATGCAGCTGCAATTACAGCTCAGGATTGGGTAATTGTTAACGAGGGAGAACAACAATTTGTAGGATATGACACGCTTGAAGTCTCAACAAAAATCCTTAGATATCGTAAGGTTAAACAAAAAAATAAAGAATTTTACCAAATAATATTCTCTGAGACTCCTCTCTATGCAGAAATGGGCGGCCAAGTAGGCGACAAAGGATATATTGAAGATAACGAAGGTAAAATAATAGAGATTTTTGATACCAAACGTGAGAATAATATTGGCGTAGCACTCACTTCTTCTGTTCCAACTGATGTTAACTCAACTTTCAAAATAAAAGTTGATGAGCAAAAACGTAATGCTATTTCAGCTAATCATTCAGCTACACACCTGTTACATTATGCTCTGAAGCAAGTACTCGGAGACCACGTTGAGCAAAAGGGTTCTTTAGTCACGCCCGAGGCTCTTCGCTTTGACTTCTCACACTTTCAAAAAGTTTCTCCGGAACAGTTGCGTGAAGTAGAACATATAGTTAATTCCATTATACGTTCTGCCACACCTTTGCAGGAACATCGTCAACTTCCGATTCAGCAGGCCAAAGAAATGGGTGCCCTGGCCTTATTTGGTGAGAAATACGGAGATAAAGTTCGTGTTGTAAAATTTGGTGACTCAATAGAGCTTTGTGGTGGTACTCATGTCGCTAATACGGGTAACATAGGTATGGTGCGTATAATCACCGAAAGCTCCGTAGCCGCAGGTATACGTCGTATAGAAGCTGTCAGTGGAGTTGGTGTTGAGAACATGCTTGATTTATTACAGGACACCATGACTCACATTTCAAGCCTACTCGGTTCTACAAGCGATGTCAAGACTGCTGTCATGAGGGCTATTGATGAAAATAATCAGCTAAAGCATCAAGTAGAAGAGTTCATGAAAGAAAAAGTGGAACTTCTTACAGAGAAACTTTTTGACAATGCTGAAATCATAGATAATATGGCTATTATACGTCTTACTACTCCCCTACCTCCAGAAATAGTCAAAGGAGTAGCATTTACAATACGTAAAAAAGCCTCTATGCCTACAGTGTTTATTGGCGCTACTACAAATGTTGGTAAGCCACTTCTGACTCTTGCACTTTCCGACGAACTGATAGCCGAAGGGAGAAATGCAGCTGCTATGCTGAAAAGTGCAGCCAAGTATATAAAAGGAGGTGGCGGTGGCCAACCTTTCTTTGCCCAAGCAGGGGGTAAAAACGTAGACGGCCTTTCAGAAGCCATGAAAGATATTGAACATCAATTAGGTTTATAAAACCTTTTAAAGCCTTCTATAAACAAGAAAAAAGATTGTGGTCAACTCTGTTTTCATATAAAAACAGGTATCTGCACAATCTTTTTTCTTTTTTTATAATTATATTTTGTCACCTCCGAATAAACTATTATATTTGCCAACAAATTCACAACCCAACCATTTATCATCATGAAAAAGCACAACTTTTATGCGGGTCCCAGTATCTTAAGCCCGTATACTATTGATGAGACCGCAAAGGCTATTAAAGATTTTGCCGGCACAGGTCTGTCTATTCTCGAAGTCTCTCATCGTTCAAAAGAATTTCAGGCGGTAGTAGACGAAGCTGTAGCACTTTTTAAAGAGCTGCTCGAAATACCCGAAGGTTATCATGTCCTTTTCCTGGGCGGTGGCGCAAGCACACAGTTCTACATGATACCTTACAACATGTTACAGACTAAGGCCGCATATCTGAATACAGGTACTTGGGCTACTAATGCTATTAAGGCTGCACGCTACTTTGGTGATGTAGATGTAGTGGCAAGCTCAGAGGAATTCAACTTCAACTATATTCCAAAACTTGGTAAGGATTATACCATTCCCACTGACTGTGACTACTTCCACTATACATCTAATAACACTATCTACGGTACAGAAATTCGTAAGGACCTTGACAGCCCAATCCCAATGGTCTGCGACATGAGTTCTGATATCTTCTCTCGTCCGGTGGATGTATCGAAATATGCTCTTATCTATGGTGGTGCACAGAAGAATTTGGCTCCTGCTGGCGTAACATTTGTTATTGTCAAAGAAGATGCACTCGGCAAAGTATCACGTGCCATTCCTACGATGATTGATTATCGTACACACATAAAGAAAGGCTCAATGTACAATACTCCTCCTGTATTACCTATCTACTCTGCACTTATGACACTTCGTTATTACAAGCAAGTAGGTGGTATTCAGGCTATGGAGAAACTTGACCTTCAGAAGGCTGAATTACTTTATAACGAAATCGATCGTAACAAACTCTTCCGTGGTACTGTTGCAACCGAAGACCGTTCAATAATGAACGTATGTTTTGTTATGAATCCTGACTACGTTGAGTTAGAGAAAGAATTCTCTGAATTTGCAGCCTCAAAAGGTATGGTAGGTATCAAGGGTCACCGCAGTGTTGGTGGTTTCCGTGCCTCACTCTACAACGCTCTTCCTCTTGAGAGTGTAGAAGCTCTTGTAGCTGTTATGAAGGAATTTGAAGCTAAACACTAAATTTTTAATTATCTCCATTCTTTCTGTCTCTGAATAACCCACTCATGACAGAAAGCATGGAGATTCCCTATAAGCTATGAAAATATTAGTTTTTACTGAGAAGCCTTTTGCACAGGCAGCTGTTAAAGCTATTGAAAACGTAGTTAATGCTGCTGGACAAGAACTTGAACTCGTAGAGAAAGGTACTAAAGCAGATTTACTTCAAGCCGTAAAGAACGCCAATGCCCTTATAGTAAGAAGTGACATTGTTGATGCTGAAGTAATCGAAAATGCTCCTGAACTTAAAGTTATAGTACGTGCCGGTGCTGGTTATGACAACATTGATCTGGAAGCAGCTACAAAGCATGGCATTTGTGTGATGAACACACCTGGTCAGAATTCTAATGCTGTAGCAGAATTAGTTTTTGGCATGGTAGTAATGATGTGTCGTAATCAGTATAATGGCACTTCAGGTTCTGAGCTTAAAGGAAAATCTCTTGGCATTTATGCATTTGGACAAGTTGGTCGTAACGTCGCAAGAATAGCTAAAGGTTTTGATATGAAATTGGAAGCATTAGATACATTTGTACCTGATGCTGTAATCGAAGAGGCAGGAGTCAAACCTCTGCACAATGTGGACGAACTCTTCTCTCAAAATGATTTCGTATCACTTCATATACCTGCGACACCTGCCACAAAAGGCTCTATCGGCTATGACCTTGTGATGAAGATGCCGAAAAATGGTGTACTTATCAATACCGCACGCAAAGAAATTATTGATGAGGAAGGTCTCATCAAAGCTCTTGAAGAACGTCCGGATTTAAGATATGTTTCAGACATCAAACCTACTAAAGCTGACGAATTCCAACAGAAGTTTGCTGCTCGTGTCTTCTTTACTCCTAAAAAAATGGGAGCTCAGACTGCCGAGGCTAACTTCAATGCTGGGGTAGCAGCTGCCGAACAAGCTATCGCATACCTTAAGGACGGTTGGAATAAGTTCCAGGTTAATAAATAATTAAGTCCTATATACATTATAGCCGAGCATGAATTTATTCATGCTCGGCTAT